>JBJMLB010000001.1:0-9210 GCA_045805465.1 Conexibacter sp.
CGACCACTGGTTCGAGAAGGTGCTGGTCTACTAGGCCCCGTTGCCCGCGCTCCCCGCGCGGCGCAGAAGCTCGGCCCGGACGAAGCCGTCGAGGTCCCCGTCGAGCACGCGCTGGGCGTCGCCCATCTCGTGGCCCGTCCGGTGGTCCTTGACCATCGTGTACGGGTGGAGCACGTACGACCGGATCTGGGAGCCGAAGTTCACGTCCTGCGCCTCGCCGCGCTCCTTCGCGATCTCCTCCTGGCGCTTGCGCTCCTCCAGCTCGGCCAGCTTGGAGCGCAGCATCCCCATGGCCGTGAGGCGGTTCTGCGTCTGCGAGCGCTCGTTCTGGCACTGCACGACGATCCCGCTCGGCTTGTGCGTGATGCGCACCGCCGAGTCGGTCTTGTTGACGTGCTGGCCGCCGGCGCCGCTGGCGCGGTAGGTGTCGACCTGCAGGTCGTCGTCGTCGATCACGATCTCGCCGACGTCCTCCACGACCGGCGAGACCTCCAGCCCCGCGAAGCTCGTCTGGCGGCGGTTGGCGGAGTCGAAGGGAGAGAGCCGCACGAGCCGGTGAACGCCCTTCTCGGCTCCGTAGAGGCCATAGGCGTTCTCGCCTCTGGCGCGGAAGGTCGCCGACTTGATGCCGGCCTCCTCCCCCGGGCTCGCCTCCAGCAGCTCGACCTCGAAGCCGCGCTTCTCCGCCCAGCGCATCTCCATCCGCAGGACCATCTCCGCCCAGTCCTGCGCGTCGGTGCCGCCTGCGCCGGCGTTGACCGTCACCAAGGCGTCGCCCGCGTCGTACTTGCCCGAGAACAGCCGCTCCAGCTCCAGCGCCTCGAGGCGCTGCTGCACCGACGAGATCTGCTCCTCCAGCTCGGACGCCAGCTCCGGGTCCTCGTCGGCCATCTCGGCCAGCGGCTCGAGGTCGTCGACGTCGCGCTCCAGCGCGGCATACAGGTCGGCCTTCTTGGTGGCGCGCGCGTGCTCGGCGCTCGTTCTGGCCGCCCGCTCCTGGTCGTCCCAGAAGCCGGGCGCGCCCATCTCGAGCTCGAGCTCGTCGGCCCGCGCCTTCAGCTGAGCTGGGTCAAAGATAGTCCGCGAGCAGCTTCAGCTGGTCGCGGATCGCCGCAAGGCGCTGCGGCGTCGGCTCTGACGATGTGCCGGATGCGGTGGACACGCTCCGGAGGCTATCGGCCGGAGCGACCCGCGCGCGGTCAGGCTCGCGTCACGGCGTTCAGACGCCGTGACACTTCTTAAATTTCTTGCCCGACCCGCACCAGCACGGATCGTTGCGGCCGATCTGGTCGATCGCGTCGACCCGACGCTGAGCGACTGCTCCGCCGGTGTCCTCGCGGGGAACCGGCGCTTCCGCGACGCCGAGCGCGGACGGAGCCGCATCGCTCCCGGCGAGCGCTCCGAGCGCCGAGGCCGTCGACGAGCCGCTGGAGTAGGTGAGCCCGCCGCCGCCGACCCAGTTCGAGCTCGACTCGGCCGGATCCGGCACGGCCTGCTCGGGCGCGCCCTCGGATTCGATTTCAATCTCGACGTTGAAGATCATGCGCGCGAAGTCGGACCAGATCGTGTTCATCAGGTCCTGGAACAGCTCGAAGCCCTCGTTCTTGTACGCGATGAGGGGGTCGACCTGGGCGAGCCCGCGCAGGCCGATGCCCTCGCGCAGGTAGTCCATGTCGTAGAGGTGCTCGCGCCAGCGCTGATCTATGGTCTGCAGCAGCAGGTAGCGCTCGAGCACGCGCATGAGCTCCTGGCCCAGCTCGCGCTCGCGCTCGTCGTAGAGCCGCAGGGCGTCCTCGACGAGTCTCTCCGTCAGCTCTTCGCGGTGCGTGCTGCCCGGATCGACGTCTTCGAGACCGAAGCTGACCGGGAATATCTCGGCGATCCGCGCGAACAGACCCTCGACGTCCCAATCTTCCGCGTAGTCGCCGGCGGTGAACTCCTCGACGATGCGCCCAAGCATGCTCGCGATCTCCTCGCGCGCCTGCTCGCCCATGTCGCGGCCCTCGAGCACCTCGTCGCGATAGGCGTAGATGATCCGCCGCTGCTCGTTCATGACGTCGTCGTAGTCGAGCACGCGCTTGCGGATCAGGAAGTTCTGCTCCTCGACCTTCTTCTGCGCCTTCTCGATCTGCTTCGTCAGGAGCCCGGCCTCGATCGGCTCCTCGCGGCCCTCGTCGTCGGTCGTGCCGAAGCGGTCGAGGATGCGGTAGATCCGCTCGCCCGCGAACAGGCGCACGAGGTCGTCCTCGGCGGACAGGAAGAAGAGCGAGAGGCCGGGGTCGCCCTGGCGGCCGGAGCGGCCGCGCAGCTGGTTGTCGATGCGCCGCGACTCGTGGCGCTCGGTGCCGATGATGCAGAGGCCGCCGGCTTCCATCACCAGCTCGCGATCCGCCTCGCAGCGCCGTTCGAGCTCCTCCAGGAGCTTCATCTCGTGCTCCTCGTAGTCGGGATCGCCGGGTTGCAGGCCGAGCTTCGCCATCTCGTGGCGGATCAGGTGCTCGGGGCTGCCGCCGAGCTTGATGTCGACGCCGCGGCCGGCCATGTTCGTCGCGATCGTGACGGCGCCGGGCCGGCCGGCCTCGGCGACCGTCTCGCCCTCTCGCTCGGCGTGCTCGGGCTTCGCGTTGAGCACCGTGTGCTTGATGCCGCGCTGCGCGAGGCGTTCGCCCAGCAGCTCCGAGACCTCGACGGAGATCGTGCCGACGAGTACGGGCTGCCTCTTGGCGTTGCGCTCGGCGATCTCCTCGACGACCGCCGACCACTTGCCCTCCTTGGTCTTGTAGACCTGGTCGTTGCGGTCCTCGCGGACCATCGGCCGGTTCGTCGGAACCTGGACGACGCTGAGGTCGTAGATCTTCATGAACTCGGTCGCCTCGGTCAGCGCGGTGCCGGTCATGCCGGCGAGCCTGTCGTAGAGGCGGACGTAGTTCTGGTAGGTGATGGAGGCCATCGTCTGGTTCTCCTCCGTCAGGCTGCAGCCCTCCTTGGCCTCGATCGCCTGATGGAGCCCCTCCGACCAGCGGCGACCCTCGAGGATGCGCCCCGTGAACTCGTCGATGATCTGGACCTCGTCGCCGATCACTGCGTAGTCGACGTCGCGTCTGTAGAGCGACTCGGCCTTCAGCGACTGGATCAGGTGGTTGACGAGGGTGCCGTGCTCCGAGATGTACAGGTTGTCGACCCCGAGGAAGCGCTCGGCCTTCTCGACCCCCCGCTCGGTGATCGAGACGGTCTTGTGCTTCTCGTCGAATTCATAGTCGAAGTCCGCGACGAATTCTCTCTTCGCGCGCGGGTCGAGCCCTCTCGGCACCTCGCCGGGCGTCAGCATCGGCGCCAGACGCGCGAACTTCGCGTAGATGTCGGACGAGTCCTCAGGCGCCCCGGAGATGATCAGCGGCGTGCGCGCCTCGTCGATCAGGATGTTGTCGACCTCGTCCACGATCGCGTACGTGTGGGCAGCTGAGCGGCGGTCGAGCCGGTCCTTCGCCGAGCGTACCTCGCCGATGTCGCGGCCGCCGTGCTGGACCTTGTCCTCGAGCGTCGGCGCCATGTTGTCGCGCAGGTAGTCGAAGCCGAACTCCGCATTGGTGCCGTACGTCAGGTCGGCTGCATAGGCCACGTGCTTGTCTTCGAGCGGCTGCATCGACTGCAGGATCCCGACGCTCACGCCGAGCATGTCGTAGATCGGAGACATCCACTCGGCGTCGCGGCGGGCGAGGTAGTCGTTGACGGTCACGACGTGGACGCCCTTGCCGGCGAGCGAGTTGAGCACCGCCGGAAGCGTGGCCGTGAGGGTCTTGCCCTCGCCGGTGCGCATCTCGGCGATCGCGCCGTCGTGCAGCACCATCCCGCCGATCATCTGCACGTCGAAGTGGCGCATCCCCATGGTGCGGCGGCCGGCCTCCCGCACGAGCGCGAAGCACTCGTACAGCAGGTCGTCGAGCGGCTCGGCGCCCTCTCCGCGGGCGCGGGCGCGCAGCGAGTCGGCGACTGCGCGCAGTTGTGCATCCGTGAGCTCCTGCATCCTCGGCTCGAGCTCGTTGATTCGCGCTACACGCTGCTCGTAGGACTTGAACTTCTTGCCCTCCCCCAAGCGCAGCGCACGATCGATCAGCGACATGGGGCTAGCGTAGCAGCGGCCGCATGGCCGGATGCAACCCTCGTGTGGCCCTCCAGGTCGGAGAGCGGCGCCTGCCTCAGGCCGCGCTCGCGCCGCCTCCGGCGAGGCTGTTCGCAGCCTGCTGCGCGGCGCGCGTCGCGCGGCGCTTGCGGCGCTGTTCGCGGTGGCGCTTGACCTGCCGCGCGAGCTGGTCCTCGCAGACGTTGATCGCGTGGTTCATCTCAGCGGCAGCCGCGTGCGCGCGCAGCGTGACGCCCTTGAGGTAGAGCGTCGCCTCGGCGATCTCACGGTCGGCGATCGCCGGATTGCGCTCCTCGCTCAGCTCGATCTCGAGCTGAGCCAGCTCGGACACCTGCCGCGCGATCGCCCGGAAGCGTCGCTCGACGTGCTCTCTGAGTCCGTCGCTGACTGGGGTATTCCGTCCCTTGACCGCGATGCGCATGGTGCGCCCCCTTTGCGTCGTGTGGGGTGGATCTTTCCCCGATCGTAGACGCGCCAACGGTCATTCTCCAACCGTGGCTTGCCGCAGGTCAGCGCGGGAGAGCCCGCGCATAGGAGACCGCGGCGACGTGTCGTGCTCCGGCAGCCCGCAGCGCGCGCGCACACGCGTCGAAGGTGGAGCCGGTGGTGTGCACGTCGTCGACCAGCACCGCGCGCTCCGGCACGGCGCCGCAGGTGCGCAGCAGTTGGCGCTCGGCTGCGGCGCGACGGGTGGTGCGATCGGCGCCGAGCTGACGCGTCGGCCGTCCGCCGCGGCGCAGGCACATGGCGACGGGCAGGCCGCCGCGCTCGGCGAGCGTGGCGGCGATCAGCGCCGCCTGGTCGAAGCCGCGGGCGCGGCGACGTGCCGGATGCAGCGGAACCGGCACGAGGACGGTGCCCGCGAGCAGCTCCCGCGGCGCCGAGGCGGCGATCTGCGCCGCCATCAGCTGGGCGACCGGCAGCGCGCCGTGGAACTTGAGCGCGGCGACGAGCGCTCGCGCCGGACCGTCGTGCGCGAGCGGCGCCCAGGCGCGCTCGAATGCCGCCTCACGCGCCGGACAGCGCGGCCCGCAGGGTGTCGGCAGCGCGCAGCGGGGACAGCGTGGTCCCGCAAGCCACGGCAGCGAGCGCCGACAGCCCACGCACAGCTGGGCGTTCGCGTCGGTCAGCGCCGTGCGGCAGGCGAGGCAGGCGGGCGGCGCTAGCGCCGCCGTCAGCTCGGCGCGCAGCCGGTCGAGCAGCTCGGCGGGTCGCATGCCGGTCAGCTTGGCGCGTGCCCGTGATGCGGCGCAGCACGCGAGTGCGACAATCCGCGCGCATGTCTCCGGACACATCGTGGACGTTCGACCCGGGCGTCGTCATCGCGCTGACGCTCTACCTCGGGCTCTATCTCGTCCGCTGGCGACGCGCGCGCACGCCCGGCGAGCCACATCCGCCGAGCGTCGGGCGGCTGCTGGTGTTCGTGACCGGCATCCTCGTGCTCGTCGCGGCGCTGTGCTCGCCGATCGACGTCCTCGGCGAGCAGATCCTCGCGATGCACATGGTCCAGCACGTGCTGCTGCTCGACGTGGCGCCGATCCTGCTGATCCTCGGGCTCACGAAGGTCCTGCTGCGGCCGGCGACGCGCCGCATCCATTGGGTCGAGCAGCACGTCGGCTGGCTGGCGCTGCCGATCTTCGCGGTGGTGCTCTACACGGCCGCGATGTGGATCTGGCACATCCCGGCGCTCTACGATGCAGCCGCCGAGCACACCGGGATCCACGTGCTGGAGCACCTCAGCTTCACGCTCGCAGGCTTCCTCTACTGGTGGCACCTGCTCTCACCCGTGAGCACGAGACTGCGGCGCGAGGGCACGACGCCGATCGTCTACATGCTCAGCACGAAGGTCACCGTCGGCTTCCTGGGGATCCTGCTGACGTTCGCGCCGAACGCGATCTTCAGCTATTACACGAACCAGCCGCAGTACTGGGGGCTCGACCCGGACAGCGACCAGGCGCTGGCCGGCGTGATCATGGCGATCGAGCAGTCGATCGTGATGGGGATCGCGCTCGTCGTGCTGTTCACGCGGATGCTCGCGCAATCGGAGCGCGAAGAGCAGCGCCGGGAGCGCTACGCCAAGTGACGTCGCTCGAAGGTCGCCGCTTGCGGTGACCGGAGGGCGAAGGAGCTAGCGGCTGCGGAGGCGATCCACGATGCCTCTGTGACCGGCGATCGCGCCGATCAGGAGGGCGTCGGGCGCGATCTCGGTGCCGGGCAGCACGACGGAGTCCTTGAGCGCGGCGCCCTCGCCGATCACGGCGCCGTCGCCGATCGCGAGCGGCCCTTGCAGGCGCACGTCGGCGCCGATCTCCACGTCGCGCCCGATCCACACGGGTGGCTCGATCAGCGTCGCGTCGGTCAGCTCGGTGCCCTCGCAGATGCGCACGCCCTCGGCGACCTCGTCGCCGTCCAGCTCGACGCGCAGCTCGCCGCGCATCGCGTCGAAGGTGCCCTCCTTGAGCTCCTGCAGCGAGCCGACGTCGTTCCAGTACTCGCCCATCTCGTGGATGTGGAACGGGACGTCGTGCTCCAGCAGCGCCGGGAAGACGTCGTTGGCCCAGTCGACGAACGGCTGTCTCGGGAAGTAGTCGAAGATCTCCGGCTCGAACAGGTACATGCCGCAGTTGCCGAGGTCCGAGAGCGCCTCGGCGGGGTCCGGCTTCTCCTGGAAGCCGGTGATGCGGCCGTCGTCGTCGTGCAGCACGACACCGAACTCGCGCGTGTTCTCGACGCGCTTGACGGCCAGCGTGCCGATCCCGCCGGCCGCCTTGTGGCGCGCGACGAAGGCGCCGAGGTCGATGTCCGTGAGCGCGTCGCCCGAGATGATCAGGAACGTGCCGTCGTCGAGGAAGTCGGCGCAGTTGCGCACGCCGCCGGCCGTGCCGAGCAGCTCCGGCTCCTCGCGGTAGACGATCCGGTCACCGAAGTAGTCGCGGATCGTGTCCGGGAAGTAGTGGAGGTTCGCGACCACCTCGTCGTAGCCGTGGCGGTCGAGCAGGTCGACGATGTGCGCCATCACGGGACGGTCGAGGACCGGCACCATCGGCTTCGGCAGCTCGAACGTCAAGGGGCGCAGGCGGGTGCCGAGGCCTGCTGCAAGGACCATCGCTTTCATGCGCGCCGGAGGCTAGCGAAGGCTTGGCGCGAGCGCCGTGCGGGGATCAGGTTCCCTGGTCCCACGTAGTCAGGTACGCCCGCTGCCCGCCGGTGAGCGCGTCGATCTCGACCCCCAGGGCGGCGAGTGTGAGCCGCGCGACCTCGTCGTCGAGCTCGGCCGGGACGCCGTGGACCTGCGGAGCGAGCGTGCCCGCGGTCTTGACGAGGTGCTCGGCGGCAAGCGCCTGGTTCGCGAACGACATGTCCATCACCGCCGCTGGATTGCCCTCCGCGGCCGCGAGGTTCACGACCCGTCCCTCCGCGAGCAGGTTGATGCGCCGGCCGTCAGCGAGTACGTGCTGCTCGACGTGCCGGCGCACCTGCCGGCGCTCGACCGACAGTTCGCGCAGCGCGGCGAGGTCGCACTCGACGTCGAAGTGGCCGGCGTTGCAGAGCACCGCCCCGTCGCGCATCGCCTCGTAGTGCTCGCGCCGCACGACGTCGCGGTTGCCGGTCGCAGTGATCAGCACGTCGCCCTTGGCCGCGGCGGCGACGCCCGGCAGCACCTCGTAGCCCTCCAACTTGGCCTCCAGCGCCCGCACCGGGTCGACCTCGCAGACGACGACCTGCGCGCCGGCCCCCTTCGCGCGCAGCGCGATCCCCTGCCCGCACCAGCCGTAGCCGAACACGACCACGACGCGCCCGGCGAGCAGCATGTTGGTCGCGCGCAGGATCCCGTCGAGCGCGGACTGGCCGGTGCCGTGGCGGTTGTCGAACAGGCGCTTCGTGCGGGCGTCGTTGACGGCGACGATAGGAAAGCCGAGCTGTCCGGCGGCCTCGAGCGCACGCAGGCGCACGACGCCGCTCGTCGTCTCCTCCGTGCCGCCGACGATCTCGCCGCTGGCGAGCAGGTCTGCGCGGGTCGCGTGGATCGTCGAGACGAGGTCCGCGCCGTCGTCCATCGTCAGCTGCGGGCGCGTGTCGAGCACCGCTTCGATGTGGCGGTAGTACGTCGCCATGTCCTCGCCGTGGATCGCGTGGACCGTGGCGCCGTGGCGCGCTACGAGCGCCGCCGCGACGTCGTCCTGGGTGTCGAGCGGGTTGGCGGCGCACAGCGCCACCTCCGCCCCGCCGGCGATCAGCGTGCGAGCCAAATTCGCCGTCTCGGTCGTGACGTGCAGGCACATGCCGACCCGCAGCCCCTCGAACGGCCGCGCCTGAGCGAAGCGCTCGCGGATCGATCGCAGCACCGGCATCTGCGCGTCCGCCCACGCAATCCGCGCGTCGCCCGCCTCGGCCAGGCCGAGGTCGGCGACGTCGGATGCGGGCTTGGTCTTGGCCATCGCCGTGGGGACGGCGAACGGAACTGGTTAGTACCGATAGTGATCCGGCTTGTACGGGCCCTCGACGGGGACGCCGATGTACGCCGCCTGCTCGGGGCTGAGCTTCGTGAGCTTCACGCCGAGCGCGTCGAGGTGCAGCCGCGCGACCTTCTCGTCGAGGTGCTTCGGCAGCACGTAGACCTTTCTCTCGTACTCGTGGTTCTTCGTGAAGAGCTCGATCTGGGCGATCGTCTGATTCGTGAACGAGTTGCTCATCACGAACGACGGGTGGCCGGTCGCGTTGCCGAGGTTCAGGAGGCGCCCCTCGGACAGCATGATGATCGTGTGGCCGTCGGAGAACTTCCACTCGTCGACCTGCGGCTTGATGTTGATCCGCTCTATGCCCGGCGTCTTCGTGAGGCCGGCGATGTCGATCTCGTTGTCGAAGTGGCCGATGTTGCCGACGATCGCCTGGTGCTTCATCCGCCCCATGTGGTCGGCGGTGATGATGTCCTTGTTGCCCGTCGTGGTGATGAAGATGTCGCCCTCTTCGATCACGTCTTCGAGCGTGGCGACCTGGTAGCCCTGCATCGCCGCCTGCAGCGCGCAGATCGGGTCGATCTCGGTGACGATCACGCGGGCGCCCTGGCC
>JBJMLB010000002.1:0-9189 GCA_045805465.1 Conexibacter sp.
GGTCGAGCAGCAGCGTCGCCTCCAGCGCCCCCGACGCGTGCACGAACGTGCGCAGCGTGACGGCGATCTGCGCGATCCGCTCGCGCGCCTCCTCTGCCGGCGGCGTCACCGGATCAGAGCGCGGCGAGGTCGCTGCCGAGGTCCCCGAGCGCGTCGGCGCGCGCGCCGAGCTCGGTGCGGCGGGCGATCAGCCGGCGTGCGTGCTCGAGGTCGTCGGAGCGACCGACCGACAGCGCGCCCTCGACGCGACCGGCGGCGAGGTACCAGACGCTGAACGTCCCGTCCTCCAGCGAGCCGCGCACGATCTCGCGATCCCAAGAGGCCGCCGGCCCGACGTACTCCAGCGAGGCCCAGTCGGCGAGGTCGGAGAAGAAGTAGGGAACGACGTCGTGCTCGACCTCCTGGCCGAGCATGTTCAGCGCAACGGTCTTGCCGTGGTTGAACGCGACGTCCCAGTGCTCGACGCGGATGCGGCGGCCGTTCGGGCGGCTCTCGTAGGAGGCGACGTCGCCGGCCGCCCACACGCCGGGGGCGCTCGTGCGCAGCTGGGCGTCGCACAGGACGCCGCCTCGCTCGGCATCCAACTCCAGCCCGGCTGCTCTCGCGAGCATCGTGTCGGGGATCACCCCGGCACCGATCACGACGCATTCGGCCTCCAGCCGCTTCCCGCCCTTCGTGACGACGTGCGTGACGCGCCCGTCGGCGCCCTCGAAGCGCTCGAGTTGGTCCTCGCCGTGGACGATGATCCCGTGCTCCTCCAGGCGCTCCTGGAACCAGCGGCCGGCCACCTCGCCGAAGCCGCGCGAGAGCGTGATCGCCTCCTGCATCACGATCTCGCACGTCGCGTGGTCGGCCGTCACCAGCGACGCAGCCACCTCGCACCCGATGTAGGAGCCGCCGATCAGCACGACCTTCTTGCCGTCCGCGTCGGCGCGGATCGCGTCGGCGTTGCCGAGCGCGCGCAGGTAGTGGATCCCCTCCAGCTCGGCGCCGTCGACGTTGAGCCGGCGCACGTTCGCCCCGGTGGCGAGCAGCGCGGTGTCGTACGACACCGTCTCTTTGGAGGACAGCGTCGCCTCTCTCGCGGCCATGTCGAACTTCATCGCGCTCGTGCGCGTGCGCAGGTCGATCCGCTGCTCCTCCCACCAGTCGTCCGGGCGGAAGTACGTGTCGTCGCGCGACTCGTGGCCCTGCAGGTAGCCCTTCGAGCACGGCGGGCGGTTGTACGGCGGCTCGGGCTCGCGGCCGACGAGCAGGATCTCGCCCTCCGCGCCGGACTCGCGCAGCCAGCGCGCGCAGTTCGCGCTCGCCAGGCCGCCGCCGATCAGCAGGTGTGAGACGTGAATGTCAGCCATGGCCTGTTCGCGTCACCGCGCGCCCGGAACTTACCCGGCGCTCGCGCCGTTACGCGTGAACTGCGGCGTGATCGCCGACTCGAGGCCCGGGTCGAGGATCAGCAGCACCTCGTCGCCGGCCTCGATGACGGTGTCCGACTTCGGCACGAAGCCGGCGCCGCCGCGCAGCACCGAGATGATCAGGCTGCCTTCGGGCAGCGGGACCTCTTCGACCCGCTTGCCGGCGGCGGGCGCCCCGTCGACGACCTCCAGCTCGATGATCTCCAGCCGCTCTCCCTCCAGCGCCAGCAGCTGCACGAGCCCGTACTGCGGCACCTCGTGCTCGATCAGTCGCAGGATCAGGTCGGTCGCGGAGACCGCGGGACGGATCCCCAGCAGCTTGAAGTGCTGCAGGTTGCGCGGGTTGTTGACGCGCGCGACGATCCGCTGGCAGAGATACTTCTCCTTCGCCACCTGGCAGATCAGCATGTTGTCCTCGTCGTCGCCGGTGACGGCGATCACGAGGTCGGCGCGCTGGATCCCCGCGCGCTCGAGCACCCACAGCTCGGTCGCGTCGCCGTACTGGACGGCGTGCTCGAGCTCCTGCTCGACGATCAGGTAGCGGCGGCGCTCGGACTCGATCAGCGTCACCTCGTGGTCCTTCGCGAGCAGCTCGCGCGCGAGGTTCCAGCCGACCTTGCCGGCTCCGACGATGATCACGTACACGGCGACATCCTTCTCATACCGCGGGGTCGAGCGCGGCTCTCTCGACGAGGTCGATCGCGTGCTGCGTCGGACAGATCGTGTGCAGCCCCTGCTCGGCGTACCAGGCGGCGCGTCCCGGGTCGAGCACCCGCACGACGACGCGCGGGACGTTGAAGCGGCGCTGTGCGATCTGCGCGATCACGAGGTTCGTGTTGTCCCCGTTCGTCGAGGCGATGAACACGTCGGCCTGCTCGATGCCCGCCTCGATCAGCGCGTCGACCTCGAGCGCGGTGCCGACCGTGTAACGACCGCCGGCGTCCTCCCAGCTCTCGGAGAGGTCCTTATCGAGCTGCTCGTGCGAGAGCGGGTCCTCGTCGAGCACGGACACCTCATGGCCCGCCTGCAACGCGCGCTTGGCGACGGCGGAGCCGACGCGGCCGGCCCCTACGACGAGGATGAACATGTGCGGGAGGTTACCGCGGCGCCTGCGGCGACCGCGCTCCGTCCTCGGAAGCCCCCGCCGGCGGCGTGACAGCGCGCGGCTCGGCCGCCGGCGCGGTCAGGATCACGCGACATGCCGCCTTGCGCAGGACGTGCTTCGTGACCTCGCCGACGTAATTGTCGAGCGGGCCGCTCGTGCCGCCGAACAGGGCGCCGCCGCGCACGCGCGAGGGCTCCTCGGCCGCAAGCACGATCGCCTCCACCCCGCGCCGTCTCGCCTCCCGCACGATCGCCTCGCCCGCGCGGCGCGCACGCACCATCGCCGTCTGCACGTGGACGCCCTCGTACTCCTCCCCGACCGCCTTGGCGCGTCGCAGCGCCTCCTGCGCCCGCTTGACCTGCGGCTCGGGCAAGCGCGCGTCGATCGGCAGCGACATCGGGACCTCGAAGACCCAGATCGCCTCGATCGTCGCGCCCTCCTCGTCGAGCTCGTCGCGCACCTCGCCGGCGAGCCGTCCGGCCGTCTGCATGATGTCGTCGTCCAGCGGCTTGCCGAAGATCGGCACGAGCACCGAGCCGAAGTCGGCGCGGGTCGGCTCCCGCCGCAGCGCGCGCTCGGGGATCGTGACGCGCTTGAGCAGCGGGTTGCCGTCGCTGCGGCGATAGGCGACGTACAGCACGAGCCCGCCGAGCAGCCAGCCGAGCCCGACGTAGCGGGCGCCTTCGTGGAGAACGAGCACCGTCACCCAGCCGGCGCCCGACAGCAGCGCCCCGAGCACCGCCGGCAGCGGCAGCGATCCGCCGCGCACCCTGATCGAGAGCGGCACGCGGTACGGGCGCTCGCGGTCGGGCTCGCGATAGCGCAGCCGGATGATCGACAGGTGGGCGATCGTGAACGCCAGCATCGCGCCGAACGCGTAGATGCCGACGAGGAAGTCGAGGTCGGCGGGGATCGTGAGCGCCGCCGCGACGAGCGCCGCGAGCCCGATCAGCACGTACGGTGTGCCGCGTGTCGGATGCAGCCGTCCGAGCGAGCTCGGGATCTGGCGGTTCGTCGCCAGGCCGTAGGCGAGACGCGAGATCCCCAGCATCGACGAGTTCGCCGCCGCCAGCAGGCCGATCACGGCGGTGACCGCGACGGCGGCGCGCAGCCCGTCCGCGAGCCAGCGCTGCGTGAACGCGTCGACGACTGACAGCAGCGGCGCCTCGATGTCGCGCGTGGTGAACGCGCTCGACCCGGACTCGATCGGCAGCGCGCTCACGCCCACGACGGCGATCCCGACATAGACCAGCAGGATCGCCCCCACGCCCGGTCCGACGAGGCGGCGCAGGCCGGTGCGCGTGGTCTCCGTCTCCCCCGCGAGGCTCGCAGCCGCCTCCAGGCCGGTGAAGGCGATCGTCGCGATCGTCAGCGCGTAGATCGTGTCGTCCCACCTCGGCGAGCTGCCGAGGTGGATCGAGTCGACGATCGCGCCCGGATGCAACAGCAGCGCCAGTCCCAGCACGATCACGAGCAGCTGCACGGCGATGTCGGCGAGCGCGACGATCAGCCCGCGCCGCAGCGCGCGCACGCTCACGCCGCGCACGTTGATCAGCGCGACGATCGCGATTACGGCGATCGCGACGACGACCTCCAGCGCCCCGTCCCCGACCGGGTCGGCGAACTCGGCCAGGTAGTTCGTCGCCGTGAAGGCCGTGACGGCGAGCAGGATGCAGTAGTCGAGCAGGATCGCCCAGCCGGCGACGAAGCTGATCAGCTCGTTGAAGCCGTAGCGCGCGAAGACAGACGAGCCGCCGCGCTCGCGGTGCAGCGCGGCGCCCTCGACGTACGTCATCGACGCCAGCGCGAAGAAGACGCCGGCGACGAGGAACACGACCGGCGTCAGCCCCAGCGCCCGCTGCGCCACGACGCCCAGCGCGAAGTAGACCGAGCTGATGGACATCGTGTAGACGAGCCCGAACAGTGCGCGGGCGCTGAGCGTGCGGGGGTTCACGAGTCGTGCTCCTGACGGGTCTGCAGGTAGATCCGGGCGCCGCCGGCGGCGACGAACAGCACGCCGAGGATCAGTCCGAGCGCCAGCCCGCCGCCGCCGGCGAGCGTGCGCACGACGAGCAGGACGCCGATGACGATCATCGCGAGCGAGAGCAGGCGAGTCGTCGAGCGGTGGAGCTGGCGCGGATCGGGCATCGTGTGGAGCTCAGGCGACCGCGGCCGGCTCGACCGGCGCGGCGCGGCGGCCCTTGACCGACTCGATGATGACGCGACAGGGCCGCTCGGCCAGCACCGTCTCCAGCGTGCGACCGAAGATCGAGCCGCCGCCCGTGCGCTCCGGCAGCGGCATCACGATCGCGCGCGCGCCGATCTCGCGCGCCTCGTCCACGATCGCCCGCCCCGCCTGGCCGGCGCGCACCTTCTGCCAGTGCCCGGTCACGCGCCGGCCGCACTGCACCTTCGCCTGCTCGATGATCTCCTGCGCCGACAGCTCCTGCTCGGGCAGTGCAGCGTTGATCGGGCTCGTCGCCGGCACGACGATCGTCACGAGCACGTGAATGCCGCGTCTGCGGCGCGCCGCCATACGCGTGGCGGTGGCGAGCACGTCCGGCTCGAACTCGCGCTCTTCGAAGGCGACAAGGACCGCCTCGTACTCGGCCTCGTGGTCGACGACGGGCTTCGGCACGGCGACCTGCGTCGTCGTCGTGAGGTCGAGCCCGTGACGGCGGCGATAGATGACGTAGAGCACGATCCCGAACGCGAGCCAGCCCATCCCGGCAAGCGCCACGTCGACGTGCAGCGCCGTCACCGTGATCCACGCCAGCCCGGTGCCGAGGCCGCCGACGAGCGCGAACAGCGGCAGCGGCAGCCCGGCGACGCGCAGCGTTCCCGGCCCGGTGTAGGGCCGCTCGTGGTCGGGCAGCTTGATGCGCAGCCGCACGACCGCCGCGTGCGCGATCGTGAACGACAGCATCGCGCCGAACGCGTACATGTTGCCGAGAAAGGCCGCCTGGCCCGGGATCATCGCCACGCACGCGATCCCCGAGAAGATCAGGATCCCCAGCCACGGCGTGCGGAACTTCGGATGCAGCTGACGCAGCCGGTCGGGCACCTGCCGGTGGATCCCCATCGAGTAGACGAGCCGCGAGACGCCGATGATGCCCGCGTTCGTCGCGATGAACAGGATCGTCGCCGCCAGCAGGCCGACGTACAGCTCGCCGATGCCCTGGAACGGCCCGAGGTCGAAACTCTTGACGATTCCGAGCACCGGGTCGCCGGCGAATCCGCCCTGATCCTCGGGCAGGCCGAGCAGCGTCTGGTACTCGCCGTTGGCGTTCTGCGTGACCGGCAGCGCACTCAGCGCGACGGCCGGCAGCAGCGCGTAGATCGCGAACACGGCGATCACGACGCGGTTGATCGCGCGCGGGATCGTGGTCGCCTCGTCTCTGGCCTCCTCGGCCATGTTCGAGATCGTCTCAATGCCGGTGTAGGCAATCATCGCGACGGGGATCGCGATCGCGAAGTCCTTCCAGGTCGGCGCGATCCCGAGGTGGACGTTGTCGATCAGCACCTGCGGCGAGAAGACGAGCACGATGCCGAGCAGCACCAGCAGCAGCTGCGTGGCGAAGTCGGTGACGGCGAGCAGGATGTTGAGCCGCGCGGCCTCCTTGACGCCGAAGACGTTGATGACCGCCAGCACGACGACCACGACGATCCCGCCGATCACGTCCCCCGGCCCGTGCCGCAGCGGCTCCCAGAACAGCGACCCGATGTAGTGCGGCACGAAGAACGCCGAAATCGAGATCGTGATGACGTAGTTGAGCATCTGGCCCCAGGCGGCGAAGAAGGACCAGAACTCGTTGAAGGCGTGGCGCGCAAAGCTCGACGAGCCGCCCGCCTCCGGGAACATCGCCGTCGCCTCGGAATAGGTGGCGGCGGTGAGATAGAAGATCACGCCGGCGATCACGAACACGACCGGCGTCAGGCCAAGCGCGAAGCTCGCAACCAGGCCGAGCGCGTAGTAGATCGAGCTGCCGACGTTGCCGTAGGCGGTCGAGAAGAGGGCGTTGACCCCGAGCACGCGCTCGAGGCCGTGGAGGCGACGTTGGGCCATCAGGGCGTTCAGATGCGGATGCTACGTGGCGGCGCGGCCGGGCGACTGCGCCCATGGCATCACGGGTTGATCAGCCCCTGCAACAGACCGCCGATCGAGCTGGGGTCGACGCCGTGGCGCTGCTCGAAGCGCTGCGCCGCCTGATCGTCAGCAAGTGCGAGCACGAGCTCCTCGCGGCTGCTGCCGTAGCGGCAAGCCGCGGTGTCGAGCCCCTCGAGCGCGCGGTCCTGCAGGAAGCCGGTGATGCCGCCCGTGCTGGGCAATTGGCGCTCTTTGCAGGGATCTTGGATGGCGACCTGCTGCGGCTCTTCCTGGGCGTGGATCGCGGCGTAGGCGAGTGGGAGCCCGACGGCGAGCGCCAGAGCGAGAGCCAGGAGCGCCGATCGGGCGGGTGGCGATGAGGACGCACGTGCGCCGGCCGACAGGCCGGTGTGCGCGCGGGTGGGCGGGTTCGATACGACAGGACCCGCCCGCCACGGCGCCGGCGCCCCGACCGCGAGCGCCACCGCCCCGAGCAGCGCCAGTCCGCCGGCGATCAGGAACGCGATGCGGAAGGCGTCGCCGACGGCGCTGACGAGCACGTCGTCGGCGCGCTGGGCCATGTGGTCGTAGGTGGTGCGCTCCGCTCCCGTGTAGCCGCGGCCGTTGTCGGCCAGCGCCTGCTCCAGTCCCGCCCGCGGGCGCTCGGCCTCGACGCCGCCGAGGAGGGCAGGCGCAAGCGTCAGCTTGTCCTGCGGTGGGAGCTTCGCGTCGAGCACGAGCGCGACGCCCTGCTCCTGCGCGCGCTCGGTGATGACGTCGAGCCGATGGGCGATCAGCGGGGCGAGCGCGATCAGCACGAGCGCGATGCCGACGTGGCGGATCGTCAGCAGCTTCGCTGCCTCGCGCGTCGTGCGCTCGGGCAGCAGCTCGCCCGCGAATGCTGGGAGCGCCATCCCCATCCCGATGCCCGCGAGCGCCTGCGGCGCGAACGTCCAGGCGACCGACGCGCTCGGCAGCCACGCGAGCGCGAGCACTCCGCCGCCGACCAGCAGGGAGCCGGCGAGCGCGCGGGCGTGCGGGGCGGCGCGGACGCGCGAGCCTGCGATCGCAGCAAGCGGCAGGATCGTCACCGTCGCCGCAGCCGCAAGCGGCTCGATCGCCCAGCCCGCGATCAGCAGCAGCACGAGCCCGAACAGGACCGCGGTGAGCGAGGCCGACACGAGCGCGAGGGCGAGGGCGTCGGCGAGCCGACTCGTGCGCGGCTCGTGCTCGTCTTCCACGAGCGGCGTCGTCGCAGGCTCCGGCGTGTCACGCAGCGCCGCGAGCGCGCCGGCGGCGGCGATCGGGATCTGCGCGATGAAGATCGCGCGCCAGTCGAACGCCTGCGTGAGCGCCCCGCCGAGCGCCGGGCCGACCGCGCTCGCGAGCACCGCGGCGCCGAGCCAGTGGCGACGGCCGGCCTGGGTGCCGCCGCGGATCAGCTCGAACGCCGCGACGAGACCCAGTGCGCCCGCGAGCGCCTGCACAGCGCGTGCTGCCAGGAGCACGGCGAGCGTGTCCGCCCCAGCGCACGCGATCGACGCGAGCGCGAACAGCGCGAAACCGAGCGCCCCCACCGGAGCCGCGCCGAACCGTCGAACCGCCCGCTCGGCCGGAAGCAGCGCCAGCGCCAGCACGCCCGTGTACACGGCGATCACCGCCGCGACGCCCTCGACCGTCGTGTCGAGCGCTCTCAGCAGCTCGGGCAGCGCCAGCGTCACGATCGAGGCGTCGGCCAGCACGAGGCCGGCCGCCACCGTCACCACCCACGTCCGCGCGCGCATGCCCCCATCATCCCGCAGGCGAAGGCGGTTGCCATGCATCTGCTGTAGACGCGGCAGAAGCGCCTGCCTACCATCGCGAGTGGTGATGACGAACTTGCTCGTCACCTCCTTTCCGAGAGCCCGGAGCGCACACTCCGGGCTCTCGCCGTTAACTGCCCGGCGGCCCCACCCTGCCGATCAGCCGGGCGCGGCGTGTCCCTCGCGAGACCCCCCTGCGGCGTCCACAAACGCCACGAAGCGCCAGCCCCAGTTCACGTGAGGGTCTCGCGAGGGAGCACGGCCGCGCACCGGCGTACCGACAACGCCGAAACACACCCCAGAACGCACGGCGGGCGGCCCCAAGGGACCGCCCGTCGAACAACTCCTCAAATCCGGCCGAGACTCAGGTAATCAGCGGGATGATCAGGAGCGCGACGATGTTCGCGACCTTGATCATCGGGTTGATCGCCGGACCGGCGGTGTCCTTGTAGGGATCGCCGACCGTGTCGCCGGTGATCGACGCGGCGTGTGCGACGGAGCCCTTGCCGCCGAACGCGCCGTCCTCGATCAGCTTCTTCGCGTTGTCCCACGCGCCGCCGCCGGCGGTCATCGAGACGGCCATGAAGAGGCCGACCACGATCACGCCGATCAGCAGGCCGCCGAGCGCCTCGGTGGAGACCAGGCCGACGATCAGCGTGACCACGATCGGGATCAGCGACGGGATGATCATCTCGCGCTGTGCCGATCTCGTGACGATGTCGACGCACTGCCCGTACTCCGGCTGCTCGGTGCCGTCCATGATCCCGGGGTGCTCACGGA
>JBJMLB010000003.1:0-26038 GCA_045805465.1 Conexibacter sp.
ACACCTTACCATACACAACACTCTAACGATAAGCCCGTCGTCGTCGCCGGCGATCGGGTCGAAGGCGTGGAGCTGGTCGGCGGCCAGCGTGTCCACGCCGACCAGCTCGTGATCGCCGCCGGCGCGTGGGCCGGCGCGCTCCACGGTCTGCCCGCGCACGCGCGCGTTCCTGTCCGCCCGGTGAAGGGCCAGATCATGCGCCTGCGCGACCCCGCCGGGCCCGGCCTGCTCACCCGCACGATCCGCATGCAGCCCGGCTACCTCGTCCCGCGCGGCGACGGCCGCTACGTGCTCGGCGCGACGATGGAGGAGCAGGGCTTCGACACCGCGCCGACCGCGGGAGGGATCTACGAGCTGCTGCGCGACGCGATCGAGCTGGTGCCCGGCGTGAGCGAGCTGCAGATCGAGGAGGTCGCCGCCGGACTGCGTCCCGGCACCCCCGACAACGCGCCCGTGCTCGGCCGCGGCGAGCTCGACGGCCTGCTGTGGGCGGCCGGCTGCTTCCGCCACGGGATCCTGCTCGCGCCGGTCGTTGCCGACGCGCTTGCGGCGGCGCTCATCGGCGAGGAGCCGCCCGAGGTGGCACGGCCGTTCGGCGCCGCGCGCTTCGCACCGCAGCCCGAGGCGGTCCCGTCGTGATCTCCGTCCAGCTCAACGGCGAATGGCGCGAGCTCGCCGACGGCGCCACCGTCGCCGACGCGGTCGCGCTGCTGGGCGTTCCGCTCGACACGCGCGGCGTCGCGGTCGCCGTCGACCGCGAGGTCGTGCGGCGCAGCGCCTGGGAGCAGACGCCGCTGCCCGCAGGCGCCCGCGTCGAGATCCTCACTGCGATCCAAGGGGGATGATGCACGCATGAGCATCGAAGCGAACCCGACGCACGACGACCCGCTCGTGATCGCAGACAAGACCTTCCACTCGCGCCTGCTGCTCGGCACCGGCGGCTTCCGCTCGCTCGAGGAGATGGGCGACGCGATCCGCGTCAGCGGCAGCGAGCTGGTGACCGTCGCGCTGCGGCGCGTCGATCCGCAGCAGCGCGGCTCGATCATGGACGTGCTCGCGGAGGCCGGCGTCGAGGTCCTGCCGAACACGGCCGGCTGCTTCACCGCGCGCGACGCGATCACGACCGCGCAGCTCGCGCGCGAGGCGTTCGAGACCGACTGGGTCAAGCTCGAGGTGATCGGCGACGACCGCACGCTGCTGCCCGACGCGGTCGAGCTGGTCGCCGCCGCCGAGGCGCTCGTCGCCGATGGCTTCGTCGTGCTCCCCTACACGACCGACGACCCGATCCTCGCGCGCCGCCTGGAGGACGTCGGCTGCGCGGCGGTGATGCCGCTCGGCTCGCCGATCGGCTCCGGGATGGGGATCCGCAACCCGTACAACGTCTCGATCATCCGCGAGCGGACCGAGCTGCCGGTCGTGCTCGACGCGGGCGTCGGCACGGCCTCCGACGCGGCGCTCGCGATGGAGCTGGGGTGCGACGCGGTGCTGTGCGCGAGCGCGATCTCCCGCGCGCACGACCCGGCCGCGATGGCGCGAGCGATCCGCGCAGGCGTCGAGGGCGGCCGCCTCGCGCGCCGCGCCGGGCGCATCCCGCGCCGCCTCCACGCAGAGGCCTCGACGCCGGACGCGGGCCTGCCCGACTTCGGCGCTCCCTCCGCGCCGATCGATGGCTGACGCGCCGGAGCCGGCCGCCTCCGCCGAGCCGGTCGCACCGCGCTCGCACGACGCGCTGCTCGACCGCTGGGAGGCCGCGTGGTGCGGTCGCGACGCGGGCGCATTCGCGCCGCTGTGCGATCCCGCCGTGCAGTATGAGGACCCGCTCACACCGCAGCCGCTGATCGGCGTCGACGAGCTCGCCGCACACGCCGAGCTGCTGTGGCAAAGCTTCCCTGACGTGCGCGTCGAGCGCGCAGGCGATCGGCTCGCAGACCCCGGCGGCCACTTCGTCGCTGCGCCCTGCAAGCTCGCCGGTACGCACCGCGGAACGCTGGAGGGATTGCCGGCGACGAGACGCTTCGTCGTCGTGCACGGCGTCGTCTGGTGCGAGCTGCGCGCCGGCCGGATGCAGCGCGTTCGGGTCTTCTTCGACCGCTACGACGCCGCTGTTCAGCTCGGAGTGCTGCCCGCGTCGGGCACGCTCGGCGAGAAGGCGCTGCTCGTTCTGCGCGGCTTCGGCTTGCGCTCTCGCGGCGCATAGCGGCTCGCTCTCGACGCATCGCAATCGCCCGTGCCACGGGTGAACGGCGTCGTTCACATACCGTTGGTACGTCAGAACCCTGACTATTACTAGGGCGCCTGAATAATCGACGCACCGCATAGCAAAAAGTTAAGTTTTGCAGGCGTTTCTGGACGAATGTTTGATTTACACGGGCGCCATAACCCGCAGAGAATCCCGCCGCTGCAAACGCCGCCATTTTCAGTAAGGCCGGCGTAGGTCCCCGCACCAGGCGGGGATGTCCCCCCTACGTATCCGAGGCCCCGCCATGCCACATGTCGTCGCCGGCTCCCCTGAGCCGTCGCTGCCCGCTGCCCGTGCGTGCAGCGGCACTTGGGTCATCGTCCCTACCTTCAACGAGGCCGAGAACCTGCAGGAGCTCGTCCGTCGTCTGCTTGCAGTCCTCGACGGACACGACGCGCGGCTGCTGATCGTGGACGACGACTCGCCTGACGGGACAGGCCGGCTCGCCGAGCAGCTGGCCGCCCGTCATCGCCAGGTCTGCGTGCTCCACCGCCGGAGCAAGGCCGGGCTGGGAGCCGCCTACCTCCACGGCTTCCGCGCCGCGCTCGCGGCCGGCGCGAGCTGGCTCGTGCAGATGGACGCCGACCTCTCGCACCGCCCCGAGGACGTGTCGCGGCTGCTCGATGCCGCGCGCGCCGCCGACCTCGTGATCGGCTCGCGCTACGTCGCCGGCGGCGCGACGCCCGACTGGTCGCTGCGCCGCCGCCTCATCAGCCGCGGCGGCTCGACGTACGCGCGCGCCGTGCTCGGCGTCGGCGTCCGGGACCTCACCGGCGGCTTCAAGTGCTGGAGCCGGCGGGCGATCGAGGCCGTCGACCTCGAGCACGTGCTCGGCAGAGGCTACGTCTTCCAGATCGAGATGACCTACCGCGCACTGCGCGCCGGCATGCGGGTCGCGGAGATCCCGATCGAGTTCCGCGACCGCACGCGCGGCGAGAGCAAGATGCGCGGCGCGATCGTGATGGAGGCGATCGCGCGGGTGCCGCAACTGCGCTGGGCGGCTCCGCAACAGCAGCAGGCGCCTCGCCCGGCCCCGGCGCCGGACCTGTCGCTCGCATCAGTCGGCGGCGATGGCTGAGTCCGTCGGGGCCACGAGCGGCGGCCCGAGGCCGCTCGCGCCGTCGGCACGCTCGCGGGGCCTGCGCCTCGGGCGCTTCGCGATCGTCGGCGGCGCCGTGATGGTCGCCGGCGCGCTGCTGCTCGTCGCGCTCGTCGAGCTGCTCGGCGTCAACCCGCACGTCGCCTACCTGATCCAGGCGGTCTTCTCGATCGAGGTCAGCTTCGTCCTGTCGCGCTGGTGGACGTGGTCGGACCGGCGCGCCGTCGGCCGTCGTCCGGTGACCGGCGAGTGGCTGCGCTTCCACAGCTCGCGGGCGCTGACGCTGCCCGCGAACCAGGGCCTCTTCTCGCTGCTCGTCGCCGGCGGCGTTGGCTACTTCGCCGCCAACGCGATCGGGATCGCGCTCAGCAGCGTCGTGAACTTCCTCGTCGCCCACCACCTCGTGTTCCTGTCCAAGGAGGGTGCTTCATGAGATCCGTCACCGTGGTCGTGCCGGTGAAGAACAGCCAGCGGACGATCGTCGCAACGGTCAGATCGCTGTTGAGGCAGGACTACCCAGGGCCGCTGGAGGTGCTGCTCGTCGGCGACGTCGGCGACCGCACGTGGGAGCCGCTGCGGGAGCCGATCGACGCGGGCGACGTGCGGATCGTCGAGCTCGACGTCGCCACCGGCGGGCGCGACTCGAACGCGAAGCGCAACGCCGGCCTCGAAGCCGCCGCGGGCGACGTGCTCGCGCTCACCGACAGCGACATGGTGCTGCCGGAGGACTGGGTCTCGACGGGCGTCGAGCTGCTCGCCGAGCACGCCTGTGTCGCCGGCCCGATGGAGAGCGTCAGCGACGACTTCTGGGGGCGCTACGTCGACATGAACCCGTTCGCCGGCAAGACCCCGCGGATGGCGGAGGATTACGTGACCTGTCGCAACTCGTTCGACGGCGCGCGCAAGCCGCCGGTGACCGCGAACGTCCTGTTCACGCGCGAGCTGTACGAGCGGATCGGCGGCCTCGACGCCGCCTTCGTGCACTCCTACGAGGACTACGAATGGTTTCAGCGTGTCGTCGACGCCGGCTTCGGCGTGCTCTGCACGGACCGGCTGCGCGCCGCGCACCACCACCGCCAGGGACTGCGTCAGCTGCTGCGCGAGTACCACCGCTCGGGCCGCGGCTGCGCGATGTTCGTGCGCAAGCACCCGCACAGCAGCTTCGGTCGCAACCGGCTCGGGCACCTCGCGCGGCTGCTGCTCGCGATGACGCTCGTGCTCGTGGAGACGGCGGCGCTCGCGGTCGCCGGCGGCGACTTGGCCGGCGAGCTCGTGCCGCTGCAGGCGGCGCTCGCGGTCGCCGGCTCCGCCGTGTTCGCGGCGGCGTGCGCGCTGCGCGTCGGGAGCGCGACCGCGATGGCGTTCCCGTTCGCGACGCTCGTGCTCGGCGTCTCCTTCTCGACCGGTCTGCTGCGCGGACTGGCGCGCCCGACGCGGCTGCACCTGCAGTCCGGCAGCGGCGCGCCGATCGCCGCAGCGCTGGAGGCGGCCGCGTAGATGTCGGCGACGATCCGCCCACCCGTCGAGCGCGACCCGGCGCTGCCGCCCGTGCCGCCGCCGGCGCGCCCGGGCGCGCGCCAGCTGCTCGCGCGCCATCGCGTCGAGGTCGTCGTCGTGCTCGTGCTGCTCGGCGTGGCCGCGCTGCTGCGCCTGTGGGATCTGCACAGCCGCCCGGGCACCGAGTGGGACGAGCCGGTCTATGCCGACGTCGCGCGCTCGTTTGCGCATGGGCACGGGATCGAGGCGAAGGTCGCGTGGGGTCATCTCGCGCAGCCCTATCTGTTCCATCCGCCCTTCTACTTCCTGCTGCTCGGCGGCTGGATGCGGCTCGTCGGCTCCGACACGATCGCTGACGCGCGCACGCTCGCTGCGCTCGCCTCGCTCGTCGTGCTGCTGCTCGTCTATGCGCTCGTGCGCCCGCGCTGGGGTCGGCTCGGGGCGGCGGCCGCGACGCTCGTGCTCGCGACCGACGGCTGGCTGATCTTCACGAACCGCGTCGGCTGGATCGAGAACACGATGCTCGTGCTGCTCGTTGGCGGGCTGCTCGCGTACGACCGCGCGCTGCGGCGCGACTCGACGCGGCTGTTCGCGGTGGCCGGCCTGCTGCTGGCGTCGGCCGCCGCGTTCAAGCACATCGGCGTCTACGGGCTCGGCGTCGTCGTCGTGCACTGGGCGCTCACGCGGCGACGGCGCTCGGGCCACCTCGCGCTGTTCGCCGCCGCCGGCGCGCTGCTCACGGTCGACCTCGCGGTGATGCTCGTCGCGTTCGTGCGCGACGGCCACAACTGGTTCCTCGATGACAGCCGCGTGCAGGTCGAGCGGCTGCTCGGCCACAAGGCCTCGCGCGGCTCCATCGGCAGCTGGCACGACGCGCTCGACGCGCTCGTCGGCCCCTACAAGCTGTTCGTCGGCACGCTCGCGATCGCCGGGGCCGGCGGCGTGCTCGTGCTGTGGCGGACGGCCGCCGGCCTCGTCCGCCGCGACCTGCGAGGCGGCGTGGCCGACCCGCTGCTGTACGCGTGGGCGCTCGTCGCCGTGCTGTTCCTCGGCGCGCTGCGGCTGAAGATGGCGCACTACTTCGTGATGGCCGAGGTGCCGCTGATGCTCTACGCCTTCGCCGAGCTTGCGGCATGGGGGAAGGCGCGCCCGCAGGCCGTCGCACGCCGCACCGTCGCGGCGCTGCTGCTGCTCGCGCTCGCGGTCAACGCGTGGACGTTCGTGGAGCGCTTCGTGCAGCGCAGCGACGATGCGCTCGGCGCGACGCGCGCGTACGCGCAGACGCTGCCGCGCGACGCGACGTTCCTGACGGAGGAGTCGATCGGCACGATCATCCCGCAGCCCTACTGCAAGCTCTACGAGGCCGGCGGCTGCGTCGCCGACGTCCGCTACATCGCGATCTACCGCAGCCAGACGCAGCGGCCGCCGAGCAGCCCGACGCTCGACCGGCTGCTGCGCTACAGCCAGCCGCTCGTGCGCTTCGACGGCTTCAAGGAGCGCATCACCGTCTACCGCGCGGACGGCCCCGGCCCGATCTGCCGGCCCGAGCGTCTCGGCGTCGGGATCTGCGTGCTCGACCCGTCCGTGCGGCGTTGGGTCGGCACGCGCGCGACGGTCGCGACCGTCGCGCTCGGCGACTACCGCCACCTGCGCGAGCAGTCGCGCTCGGCGCCGCTCGCCCCGCTGCGCGACGCGCAAGGGCGCCCCTGGGCGCTGCTGCTCGGCGTCGGCAAGGACGGTCGCGCCGCGTTCGCCAACCTCGGCGCCGCGCGCGTCACCGGCGACGGCGCCTGCTGGCCCACGCCCGGCGACTGCCAGGTGATCCGCCTGCGTGCCGGCAAGGCCGCGCACCTCGAGCTCCCGCGCATCGACGGCCGGCGCACGCCGATCGAGCTGAAGCTGCGCGCGCTCACACCCGCGCCTACGCACGTGCGCGTGCGAGCGCGCGCCGTGCCCGACCAGCGCGGCTCAGCGCTCCTGCGCGCCGCCACGACCCCTCGTTCCCTGCACCTCGCCATCCCGTCCCCGGAGGACACCCGATGACTTCACCGCTCCGATCTCGTCGTACACATCCAGGAGGTCTCATGAAACACGTCCGCGTCGCGTCAGCGGCGATCCTCGCGGCAGCAATCGCTGCCGCCTTGTTCGCGTCGACGGCGTCCGCGGTGCTCCCGCAGACGCTCACGCTGAACCTCAACAACCCGAGGGCTACGTTCAGCGACAAGCTCACGTCGGGCAAGTGGCACGTCGTCGTCGCGGCCGGCACCGGCAGCTACTTCAAGCCGGCGCAGTGGACGCACCCGATCCTGCGCCATCACCGCAGAGGGATCGTCTGCGGCACGCCCGAGTCCGCCCCGATGTTTCCGACGGCGGGTCCGACCGGCGCCGTCGGCTTCGACCCCGAGACGATGTTCGCGCGGCTGACGACGAGACGGAAGTGCACGCACGATCCGCTCCCGCGCACGTCGCGTCGCTTCCAGCTCAACAGCGGGAACGGCTTCCGCCACCCGACGACGCTGACGGGGCGCTACACGGTCCCGCGCGGCGATCACACCTACAGCTATCCGGTGCTGGGTCTCAGACGCCGGTTGTCGGTACGGGTGAAGGACCGCGTCTCGTGGGACAACTACGGCGCGTTCCACGTGACGCTGCGCGCCGCGACCGACGGAGACTGCGCCTCGCGCCAGTGGCACAACTTCGTCAACAGCGCCGGCAACCAGGTGTTCGCCGACCAGGCGGCCTGCGAGGCGGCGCTCTAGCGAGCAGTGCGGGCACGCTGCGCGCCCGGGTCGACGATCGGCTCGGGCGCGCTGCGCGTCACGCCCGTGTGCAGGACCGTCGCGGCGAAGTCGCTCGCCTGCCGGTAGAGGCCTTGCTTGAAGTACGCCGACTGGCCGCGGTAGAGGGTCGCCTGCGGCGTGCGCGGGACGACCGTGCGGCCGTCGACCGTCAGCTCGACGAAGCCGTCGCGCGCGCTCGCCGACCAGCCGACGAAGAGGTCGAAGCGGTACCAGTGCTCGCGCTGCAGCGCGGCGAAGTCCCACGTGTTCGTGGAGGCTGGCTCGCACGTGCGCGCGTCGAGCTGACCGCCGCGCGCGGTCAGGCGCAGCTGCTCGTCCCCGTGCTGCGTGTCGACTTGCAGCGCGAGGTTCGGATGACAGCCGTCGGCGGCGCTCTCGTGCAGCTGCGTGAAGATCGTCCAGGTGCTGTCGGGCACCGGGCGGAAGTCGGCCGGGAAGAACGTGCCCCAGCGGTAGTGCACCGCGCGGCCCGGCAGCGCACCGGTGTCGCGCACCGACGCGACCACCTCGCTGCGCTCGCCGTTCTTGCCGGGCACGTCGCCCGGGCGCACGGTGTACGCGGTCGCGTCGACGCCGTCTGCGCGCACCGCGCTCGCGCCGCCCTGCACGATCTCGCGCTTGGCCCAGCCGGCCCAGCGGTCGAACGCGGTCGCGCCGTGCCACGTGGCGGCGCGCCGCGCATGCGGGCTGCCGCGCTCGGCCGCGCACGACGTGCCCGTTGCGAGCACGAGCAGCGCGACGCATGCGACGGCGAACAGGTGGGACGTTCGACGCACGTCCCGTCTATCGGCAGCTCTCACGCGCGACTCAATCGCTTCAGCGTCACGAACAGCGGCGCGTGGTCGGACAGGTCCCCGCGCGCGAGCGTCTCGGCGCGCGCAGCCGACTCATATCCGCGCGCGAAGACGTGGTCGACATGCGACGCTCCGGCGTGCACGAATCCCGGCAGCGCGATCCGCGCGACGTTGAAGTCGCCGCCGAACACGAGCGGCGCGCCGGCCGCCCACCGCAGCGCGGCGGCGTGCCCTGTGGCGACGTCGCGTCGTGCGCGCGGCGCATGCGTCGAGGCGTGCACGTTCGCGAACCACTGCCCGTCGCCGACGCGCACCGCATGCACGACGCGCCGCTCCGGCCACACGCACAACCGTCGCCGCGCGTGCACGCGAATCCCGCCGAACCCGCGCACGAGGATCGCGTTCGCGCCGCCGCCGTTCGCCTTCAGCAGCTCCGGCCGGCGCGTTGCGACACGCTGTCGCAAGGGCAGCAGCGCGTTGCGCGAGGTGAGCGCGCGACGCTCCTCCGCATCGCACGCGCGCGCCAACGACGCAGGCCACCACGGCGGCACCTCCTGCAGCAGCGCGACGTCCCACGACCACGCCGACAGCCGCGTCGCGAACCGGTCGAGCAGGTCCTCGTCACGAGGAGGCAGGGCACGGCCGTGGAAGAGGTTCCATGTCAGCACCCGCAACGACATCCCTCGACCGTACACTTGCGCGCTTGCCACGCCACCTGCTCACAGGAGAGGAGCTCACCCGCGACGAGCTGCACGCGCTGATCGAGCGCGCGGTCGAGCTGAAGGCCGAGCCGCTCGCCTCACGCGCACTCGCGGGCAAGCACGTCGCGCTGATCTTCCAGAAGCCCTCGACGCGCACGCGCCTTTCGTTCGAGGCCGGCATCGTCGAGCTCGGCGGAAACCCGCTGATCCTGCGCCCCGACGAGATGCAGCTCAGCCGCGGCGAGGCGCCGCGCGACACCGCGCTCGTGCTGTCGCGACACGTGCACGCGATCGGGATCCGCACCGGTCCCGACGAGCTCGTGCGCGAGCTCGCGGCGCATGCGTCCGTCCCAGTCGTGAACATGCTCACCGCCGGCCACCATCCATGTCAGGCGCTCGCGGATCTGCTGACCTTGCGTGAGACGTTCGGAAGACTCGAAGGGCTGACGGTCGCGTACGTCGGCGACGGCAACAACGTCGCTCGCTCGCTCGCGATCCTCGGCGGGCTCGCCGGCGTCGAGGTGCGCATCGCCGCGCCCGACGGCTACCAGCTCGAGCCCGTCGCAAACGCGCAGCTGACCGACGACCCGCACGCGGCCGTCGCCGGCGCGCACGCTGTCTACACCGACGTGTGGGTCAGCATGGGCGACGAAGCGACCGTGGACGAGCGCCGCGCGGCGCTCGCGTCCTACCGCATCGACGACGCTTTGCTCGATCGCGCCGCGCCCGACGCGATCGCGCTTCACGACTTGCCCGCTCACCCGGGCGAGGAGATCTCGGCTGAGGTTCTCTATGGCTCGCGTCAGCGAATCTGGGACCAAGCCGAGAACCGGCGCCATGCGCAGAAGGCACTGTTGGAGTTCCTGCTGCGGTAGGGTCGCGCCCGACCGGTCCGTCTGTCCACTACGAGGAGTATCGATGCCTCAGCCGAAGTCCCCCACTGCGAGAAGAGCGAGAAGAGCTGCTGCTCGCAGACCGGCTGCCAGACGTTCCGCAGCCGCCAGAAGAACGACCGCAACCCGCGCCGCGAGAAGACCGGCGCGCAGAGCGGCGAGAAGAGCGGCCGCAAGAAGAACCGTTCGCAGAGCCGCCAGAAGAGTCGTCCGCAGATCGGCGGCGAGAAGACCGGCGCGCAGACCCGCCGCCAGAAGAGCTGCGAGAAGAGCTGCCCGTCCGGCGGCGCGCAGAGCGACGGCGAGAAGAGCGACGCGCACCGCCAGAAGATCGGCCGCGAGACGGCCGGCGCGCAGAGCCGCGAGAAGAGCGGGCACGAGAAGGGCGTCCAGAAGAGCCCGCAGTACCACCGCCCCGAGACGAGCGACCGGTGCCGCCGGACGCAGCGCGGGCGACACTGTCGCCCAGCTCGTCGACGCGTTGCGCGAGCAGCTCTTGAACCGTGTGTTCGAGCCGCGTGACCTCGTCGTGCTCGCCTCGGAGGCGATCCAGGAGGCGCTCGACGAGGCGGTCGAGCGCGGCCGTGTGACGCGCGACGACGCGAACGACCTCGTGGGCGAGCTGGTGCGCAGAGGGCGCGAGCAGAAGGACGACGTGCTCGCGAACCTCGACGAGCTGCTCGGCAAGGGCATCGAGCAGCTCGAGCAGGTCTCGCGCAAGCTCGAAGGCACGACCGCCAGAGCGCGTCGCGCCGAGTCGGTCGACCTGCTGCTCAGAGGCGCCGAGCGCGCCCGCAGAGCGGTCGTCGGAGCGCGCCGCCGCCCGTAGTGACCTGACCGCGGGGCGTCTCGGCGCACGTCGCCGAGACGCCCTCCGCGTTCGCTGCGTCGGGGCGGGCTACGACGGCTGAGCGGCCGTCAGCCCAAGGTCTGCGAGCAGCGCGCCGAAGTCCAGCTCGGCGCCGGTCAGCTCGCCGAGCAGCTCCTCGGCGCTCAGGCGCTGCCCGTCGCGCCACAGCGCGCGCAGCACGTCGCCGGCCTCGCGCTGCTCGAACCAGCGCTCGCCGAAGCGCTCGCGCAGGTGTGCGCGCAGGTGCGTCTCCAGTGCCCAGGCGCGCAGGTAGCACGCGACGTAGAAGCCGGGGTCGAGGTCGGCGAGGTACGTCTCCTGCGGCCAGCGCACGCGCGCCGCCGCGCCGAGTAGCGTCGCGTAGCGCGTGCGCAGCGTGGCGTCGTCCGGCGGGTCGATGCGGTGTACGTCGAGCTCATACGGGAGCTTCGCCGCGTAGCGGCGCAGGTAGATCAGCCGCGTCGCGCGCGCGTGCGCGGCGAGCGTGCCGTCGGCGTCCTGCACGCCGAGCCGCACGCGCAGCCACTCGGGGTCCTCGACGAGGTGGTCGAACAGGAACGCGAACGCCTCGGTGATCGCGTTGTCGCCGAGGTGGCGGTACTCAAACGCGAGCGCGGGGTCGACGTGCGCGAAGTGCTCGACGTGGCCGCCCTCGTGCAACAGCGCGGTGAAGTCGTCGCGCCCGCCGATCGGCGGCACGACGAGGCGCACGTCGTCCGGCACGCGCACCGCGACGCAGAAGGCGCGCGGCGACTTGCCGGGGCGGGACTCGACGTCGAGATGGACGTTGCGCTGCGTCGCCGGGTCGATCCCGAGGCCCGCGAGCGTCGCCTCGAAGCTCGGCAGCAGCTGCGCACCGTCGAACGCCGCGTCGGCCTCGGCGAAGCGGAACAGCCGGGGCAGGTCCGCGCGCACCAGGTCATCGAGCGTCACGCCCTCCAGCGTCTGCTCCACGACCGGCGCGACGAGCGGCGCGTAGGCGTCCTCGGTTGCGGTCGTGAACGCCGCGGTCGCGCGTGCCAGACGGGCGAGGTCGAAAGCCCTTCAGCTCCTCGCACAGCGCGCGATAGCTCGGCCAGCCGAGCTCGACCGCCGTCGCGCGCGTGCGCTCCAGCATCTCGCGGTAGAGCGGGTTGAGGTGCGTCTCGGTCGCCTCCAGGCGCGCCGCCTCGATCGCCGCGCGGCGATCGCGGTCGGGCTCGTTCGCCTGCACGATCGTCGCCTCGCGGAAGGGGATCGCGGCGCCGTCGCCCTCGATCGACAGGACAAGGCCGGCCTCGCGCTGCGCCAGCTCGCCCTCGAGGTCGGTCGAGACGAGGCCGAGGTGTCCGTCGACGGCGAAGTCGAGCAGCATGCGCGCGCGCCGGGCCGCGTCCTCGCCCTGCGTCGCCGCGGCGTCTGCCTGCTCGCGCAGCCGCGCGACGCCGTCGGCGGTGAACAGCTCGGCGTGCTTCGCGTAGATCGGCTCGACGTCGAACTCGGCTCTGAGCCCGGCGAAGTGCGCGTGGTACTCCTCGCCCAGCTCGGCTGTGAACGCCTCGGCTTCCAGTCGGTATGCAGCGAGGTCCATGAGCGTGCGATGCTAGCTCCCGTGTCCACCGCGATGACCAGACGACAGAGGCCGAGACGCGGCGACGAGCTCGAGTTGACGATCGACTCGCTCGCGTTCGGCGGCAACGGCGTCGCGCGCCACGAGGGCTACGTCGTGTTCGTCGTCGCAGCCGTTCCCGGCGATCGCGTGCGCGCGAGAATCACGCGCCCCAAGCGCGACTACGCCGAAGCGATAACGGTCGAGATACTCGAGCCGAGCCCCGAGCGGATCCCGGGGAGAGCGCCGCACCCGGGCGTGTCGTGGCAGGTGCTGCCGTACGAGCGGCAGCTGGAGATCAAGGCCCAGCAGGTCGAGGACGCGTTGCGGAGGATCGGCAAGCTCGACGGCTTCACGATGGAGCCGATGGTCCCCGCCGTCGAGCAGTGGCGCTATCGCAACAAGATGGAATATTCGTTCGGCACCGACGATGACGGCAACCTCGTCTATGGCTTCCACGCTCCCGGTCACTGGGAACGGATAGTCCCGATAGACGACTGCCTGATCGCCTCCGAGCGCTCCAACGTCGCGAGCCGGCAGGTGCTCGACTGGTGCCGTGAGAAGGGGCTCACCGCCTACGACCGCCGCACGCACGAGGGCTTCCTGCGCAACCTCGTCGTGCGCGAGGGCCGCCGCACCGGCCAGATCCAGGTGCGGCTCGTGACGATGCCGGGCGCTTTGGACACCGACGGCCTCGCCGAGGCGGTCGACTGCAACGGCCTGCTGTGGACCGCGTTCGACGGCGTCGGCGAGACGACCGCGCTCGGCGAGACGGAGCTGATCTCCGGCAGCGACTACCTCGACGAGGAGCTCAGCGGTCTGCAGTTCCGCATCTCCCCGCACGCGTTCTTCCAGACGAACACCGAAATGGCGGAGAAGCTCTATGCGCTCGCCGGCGAGTACGCCGGGCTGAGAGGTTTCGAGCGCGTCTACGACCTCTACTGCGGGATCGGCACGATCGGCCTGACGCTCGCGCCGCGCGCGTCCGAGCTGTGGGGCTTGGAGCTGATCGAGCCGGCGATCGGCGACGCGATCTCGAACGCGAAGCTGAACGAGATCGACAACGCCAACTTCTTCGCCGGCGATGTGCGGGTGGCGTTGAGAGAGCTGGTGAAGAAGGCCGGCACGCCTGAGGTCGTCGTCGTCGACCCGCCGCGCGCCGGCCTCTCGGCGAAGGTCGTCAGACGCATCATCGACAGCTCGCCTAAGCGCATCGTCTACGTCTCCTGCAACCCGACGACGCTCGCGCCGAACGCCGCGCAACTCGTCGAAGCCGGCTACATCCTGCGCAGAGTCACCCCGGTCGACATGTTCCCGCAGACGCCGCACATCGAGTGCGTGGCGCTGCTGGAGCGCGGCTGACCATCTCCGCTGCTTTCGCGCGACAGCCAGCGGCTCTCCTCAGTGGTTGACCCTTGCGCGTGATGGCGCTGCTTGGCATGATCAGAACGCTACATGCGTGGTGTTATAGTCGCACCCGCTACAAGCAGGGTGCTGATCTTCAATCTGGCGTGCAGAGGTTCGCCCTGATGACGCTCCCATTCCCTTCGAAGCGCGCTCGGCGCGCAGTCGGCCAGGCGGTCACCGAGGCGATCGTGGCAGGTACCAGCCAGTACGGGCCCAGGGCCGTAGGGATGGTCTGGGTCGGCCTCCCAAGTTGCGGTGCAGCGGCGTTCTCGCATTTTGTGCTCGGCGTGCCCGCGCCGATCCCCGCGGTCGGTGCCTGCACCGCGATCGCGCTCAGCGCCATGGCCCCAGGTCTTCGGCGAAAGCCGACCAAGAGAGAGACGTCGTGAACTGCCCCCATTGCTCGGCCGCTGATCAGCGCGGTTCGAAGGTCATCGAGACGCGGCCGCAGAGAGACGGCGCGGTCTTGCGTCGCCGGCGCGAGTGCCTCGCTCCTGCCCAACACCGCTTCACCACGTATGAGATGGTTGCTGAGGCGGACTCGCTCGACGAGCTCGAGCTGCGGGCGGAGCCGAGGCGCAGACGGCTTCCGCGGGAGCGTCAGTCCATCACCCACAAGTTCTCGCTCGCCGGACGCGAGAGCTACATCACCGCCGGGATGTACGAGGACGGCAGCGTGGGCGAGATCTTCCTGTCCGACCTTGGGATCGAGGGATCGAGCTTGCGCGGGATGATGGACGCGTTCGCGACGTCTGTCTCGCTGTCGCTCCAATACGGCGTGCCTTTGGAGACACTGGTTCGGAAGTTCAGTTTCATGCGCTTCGACCCGGAGGGAATGACGACGAACGCAGAGATCCCGTTCGCGAAGTCGCTGCCCGACTACATCATGCGCTGGCTCGCATCGCGCTTCCTCGGCGCCGATGTCCAAGAGGAGCTCGGCATTCTCACCCCAGCCGTTCGTGCTCGCAAGATGGCCGAGGCCGGCCGAGGTCAGGGAAGCGGTGTGGCTGCGTCGCCTAGGTCAGCTCCTCGCAGACCCCGAGGGGGCCTCGCCTGTCCCGAGTGCGGAGCGTCGATGCGCAAGAGAGGGAACCGGTACACGTGTCCCTCGTGCGGGGCGATCCTGGATGAGACAACTCCGCGGAGATGAGCGCGGGCCGTCTCGGGAAGCGCTGACGTACCTCACGTCAACCTCGAGCGCCTCGTACGTCCTGCGTGCGCGCCGGTCGGCGCTCAACAGTCGCATACCGTGATGCGAGGCAGTCGCTGCGATGAGCGCGTCGTAGAGTGCGCCACCGCGGAGCCCTGCTTCGACCGCGGCGTCGAGCGCTCTACGTGAGCGGGCTCCGTCGAGCGTCAGCCATCTCGCGGGAAAGCCGCGCGTCAGTGCATCCAGCACGACGGCGGGGGACACCCGATGTCCCTCGGGCATGCGGCTGAGGACGGCGGTCGTCTCGAACGCGACGTGCGCGATGAGGGCCGGTCTCGTACCGCGTAGAGCGGCACGAGCAGCAACATGCGTCTCGTGCCACGGCGCGAGCGCCGCGACCACGACGCTCGAGTCGGGCGCGATCATCGACGGACGCGCTTGAGCGTCTCGCGGACGTCCTGTGCGGTCATCGGAGGCATGACCGTTTCGGGCACGATGAGCGGCAATCCGTCGCTCATCTCGACGTGCGCTTCGACATCGGGCACCGACAGCTCAAGGTGTCCGTCGGCAGAGATGACTTCGACCTCTGTGGGCCCGGTGATGCCAAGCTCTGCCCGCAGCGATTTCGGCACGACGAGTCGGCCGGCAGCATCAATGGCAATCCTCATACCATCAAAATACCATTCAAAATGGCAGTGATGATCCACGAGTTGGCGATCGCGGACGAGCCGTCGACGTGGGCGGCCCTTGGGTTCGCTGTCGAGGGCGACGTGTGCCGCGTCGGCGGCGTGCCGATCCGCCTTGCGGGGTGGGATGCAGGCCGCGGGATCGTGGGGTGGACGCTGGACGGGCTCGCGAGTGATCAGCTCGACGGTCTGCCGACGCGGCGCGTGGGCGGTCTCGCCGCCGCGGCTGCGACGGGCGCGCCCGCGACGCATCCCAACGGCATCACCGCCTTCGACCACGTCGTCGCGATCACGCCCATGCTCGACCGCACGGTCACCGCGCTCCAGGCGGCCGGACTCGACCTTCGGCGCATCCGCGAAGAGCCGACGCCGGCAGGAGCGCCGCGCCAAGCGTTCTTCCGGCTCGGCGACGTCATCCTCGAGGTCGTGCAGGCGCCCGACGACGCGCTACAGCGCAGTGGCGGCGTCGACGGCCCGGCCTTCTTCTGGGGCCTCGCGTTCAAGGTCACAGACCTCGACGCAACCGTTGCCGCGATCGGCGAAGAGCGTTGCAGCTCGCCGCGCGCCGCCGTCCAGCCCGGCCGTCGCATCGCGACCCTCCGCCGCTCCGCGGGATTGGCGGTTCCGGTGGCGCTGATGACGGAGTGAGACGGGCTCCCAAGAGCACACTCTCGATGCGGTTGTCACGCTGGCGCAGGCGACTTATCCTTGCTCGATCGCTGTCGCAGTGGATGCCATGTGCCTCCAAGTTGCAAACGGGCCGGGGGCGGTAACCCCCGGCCCGTCTTGTTCCGCACCGACACGGAGCCTGTCGTCGATGTGGACCTGCGCGGCAGTCTCTGCGTCAACGCCGCCGGTCGACGAGCCGGTCGATGACCAGCAGAGCGACCAGCAGCGCTATCGCTGTTGCAGTGGCTGCCATGTCTCCCTCCTTTCGTAGCCGTGAGGCGTCCGAAGGACGCCGGGGCTGACAGGCCCCGACCAGTCCCGGCGTCCGGAGGAGTCGAATGACAGAAGCTGCTTCCGCCGTGCGCCCACGACGTTACGACCGGTTCGGCCCGTTGTCGCCACTGCATATCTGTGATCGGTTAAAGACTCTGCGCAAGCGCTGACCCGGCTCGGGCGGCGACGGCGGGTGACAGAATCCGGCGCCATGGCAGCGGGCTCACAGCGCGGCGCGGTCGTGGTCACCGGCGCGTCGAGCGGCATCGGCGAGGCATGCGCGCGGCGGCTCGCGGGGCTCGGCTTCCGGGTCTTCGCGGGTGTGCGCAAGGCGGAGGACGGGGAGCGGCTCGCGCGCGAAATTGCCGGCGTCACGCCACTGCGGATCGACGTGGTCGATGCGGACTCGATCGCGGCAGCTGCGCGGACGGTCGAGGAGGAGACCGCGGGCCGAGGGCTCGCCGGCCTCGTCAACAACGCTGGTGTCGCCGTTCCCGCACCGATTGAGCACCAGCCGATCGACGACTTCCGCCGGCAGATCGAGGTCAACCTGATCGGCCAGGTCGCCGTCACGCAGGCCTTCCTCCCGCAGCTGCGCGCCGCCAGAGGCCGCATCGTCAACGTCAGCTCGATCGGCGGCAAGGTCGCCGTCCCGCTGCTCGGCGCCTACGCCGCCTCGAAGTTCGGCCTGGAGGGCTTCTCCGACACGCTGCGGCGCGAGCTGCGCCCGTGGGGGATCGAAGTCTCCGTGATCGAGCCTGGCACGATCGCGACGCCGATCTGGGATAAGGGCGTCGCCTCCGGCGATGAGCTCCAGCAGACGATGAGCGCCGACGCGCAGCGCGACTACGGCGCGCTGATCGCGACCGTCCGCGCCGCCTCGGAAGAGGGCGCGAAGACCGGCCTCCCACCCGACGTCGTCGCCAAGGACGTCGCCCACGCCCTTACCGCCCGCAAGCCGCGCACCCGCTACCTCGTCGGCCGCGAGGCGAAGTCGCGAGCACTCGCCGCCCGCCTCCTGCCCGACCGCTTCGTCGACAGAGCGATCGCCAGAGTCATGAGATGGGGCTGACGCTCCGCGGCTAGACTCCGCCGCCATGCGCGCCGTCACGATCCGCGACAGAGAGATCCACGTCGAGGACCACCCCGATCCTCGGCCCGGCAAGGACGAGGTGCTCGTGCGCATCCGCGCCGCCGGCCTCAACGGCGCCGACATGATGCAGAAGCGCGGCCTCTACCCGGCGCCGCCCGGGTGGCCGCAGGCCATCCCCGGCCTGGAGCTGGCCGGCGACGTGCTCGAGAACGGCCCGGGCGCGACACGATTCAATCCGGGCGACCGCGTGATGGCGATCGTCGGCGGCGGCGGCCAGGCGGAGCTGGCGGTCGTGCACGAGCGGATGCTGATGCCCGTCCCCGACCAGCTCGACTGGCCGCAGGCGGGCGGCTTCCCGGAGGTCTTCGCTACGGCGCACGACGCGCTCTTCACGCAGGCGGGCCTGCAAGCCGGCGAGCGGCTGCTCGTGCACGGCGGCGCCGGCGGCGTCGGCACGGCGGCGATCCAACTGGGGGTCACAGCCGGTGCGCGGGTTACCGCGACGGTCCGCAACCCCGACAACCGCGAACACGTCGCGCAGCTCGGCGCGACCGTGGTCGATCCCGACGGCTTCGAGCAGCACGGCCCCTTCGACGCGATCCTCGAGCTCGTCGGCGCGCCCAACCTCGGCGCGAACGTCGACGCGCTGGCGACCAGCGGCCGCATCGTCGTGATCGGCATCGCCGCCGGCGCCAAGGGCGAGCTGAACCTCGCGAAGCTGATGTACAAGCGTGGCCGCGTGATGGCCTCGACGATGCGTGCACGTCCGCTGGAGCAGAAGGCGCTGATGACGCGCGGCCTGGAGCGCCACGTGCTGCCGCTCGTGGAGAGCGGCGCGATCCGCGTGCCCGTCGCCGAGACGTTCCCGCTCGACGACGCATCCGCCGCCTACGAGCGCTTCACCGCCGGCGGCAAGCTCGGCAAGCTCGTCCTGCTGCCGTAATCGGCGGCCGCGGCCGCGTCAGCCCTCGCCGAGCTCCGGCTCCTCGTCGACCGCGAGCACCTCGGCCGCGTGGATCGAGCAGAGCGGGAGGCCGCCGCTCTCCAGCACCGCCTCCTTCTCTTCATCGGTCAACGGCGCGCCGCACTCCTCGCAGTGGTCCGGCAGCTCCTCGATCGTGCGCTCCTCGAGCTCCATGGCCGCGGCATACCCCGGCCGGCCCGGATCCGAACGGCGGGTTGGAGCGGTGGGCGGGATCAGTACGGCGGCAGCGACTCGTACCACTCGCCGAGCACGCGGAACGCCCGCCAGAAGTCGCGCTTCGCGCTCTCCTCGTCCAACGCCTCGTCGATGTTCAGCACGTACAGCGCCTCGATCGATGGCGTCAGCCGCTGCAGCGCCCCCGGCTCGGCGACGAGCGTCCGCGCGAGCGGGATCTCCAGCTCGTTCACGACGTCCAACGCGTCCTCGCCCATCACCACGACGATCTTCGGCTGCACGATCGCCAGCTCCTCGAGCAGTCGCTCGACGCAGGCGGGGTCCGCCAGCGACGGGTCGGGCAGCGGACACTTCACGCACAGCGTCCCGTAGACGGCGAGCGGGTCGATGCTCAGCCGCTTGAGCGACTTCATCAGCGCGCCGCCGGCGCGCCCGTAAAAGGCGACCCCCTCCTCGATCTCGGAGGGGCGCGGGTGGTGCTTGATCATGAAGACGTCGGCCTGCGGATGGCCGGACCCCAGCACCGGCATCAGGTTGCCGCGCGGGCAGTGTCTGCACTCCTGCAGGTCGCGCGTGAAGGTGTTCAGCTCTCGGATCGCCCGCTCGAGGTACTTCTCGCGGATCTCGTCATCGGTGATGGGCATGCTTGGGGGAACATTGGACGCGCCCCCCGCATGTCCCTGCTCGTGCATCAGGACTTGCGTGCCGCTCGCCGGACCCGGCGCTCCTTCGAGGCGGCCCGCGCCCCTCTCGGCACCGCTCTCGTCTGCAGGAACTTCAGCGCCTGTACGTACAGCAGGGACGCCGGCGTACGCACGATGTCGGCCTCGCGCAGCGCCTCCATAAACTCCTCCGGCCCGTCGAAGTCGGGCATGCGGATCCGCACCGAGCCGAGTCCCTGCGCGACGTGCGCGTCCGAGCCGGCGCCGGCCGGGATGCGGTACTTGGCGGCGAAGCGGGCCGCCTCCTCGTTGAACTCCTGGATCGCCACGCGCGGGTTGAAGACCTCGATCGCGTCGACGTCGTCGAGCACCGCCATCAGGTGCTCGTAGTCGGGCACGGCGTGCATGCGGTCGAACGGATGCGGGACGTAGACGACGCCGCCCTGGCGCTTGATCTCGGCGATCGTCTCCTGCAGCGTCAGCCCCCGTGGGATCAGCTCTCTGAGGAACAGCCCGATCACCTCGCCCTGGTCGGCTGTCTTGACCTCCTCACCGACGATCACCTTGATCCCGCTCGCCTTCGCCTCGGCCTCGAACGCGCCGGAGATGACGTTGTGGTCGGTCACGGCGATTGCGCCGAGTCCGCGTGCCTTCGCCGTTGCGAGCAGCACCTCGACCGGCGTCGCGCAGTCGGACGAGTGGTCGGTGTGCATGTGCAGGTCGACGTCGATGCGTCGCCGCTTGGCGACCTTCGCGCGCAGCGCGCGGTCGCCGCGGCCGTCGTGGCGCTTGGCGACGAGGCCGGCGTAGACGTCCTCCAGCTCGTCGACGACGCGTGACCATCTCAAGGTCTCCCGCAGCGGGTCGGCGGCGGCCCGCAGCTGCGCGCGCAGCGCAGGGTCGGCGACGAGGCGGGCGAGCTGGGCGGCGAGCGTGTCCGCGTCGCCCGGCTCGAACAGCAGGCCGTGTTCGCCGTCCCCAACGAGCTCCTCGTACACCGGCAGCCGCGCGGCGATCGGGACGCAGCCGGCTGCGAGCGCGCGAGCGAGGCCGCCCGGCGCGGGCGCGACGCCGCTCGATGCGCGCACGACGAGGTCGGCGCGGGCGAGCAGCGCATCCTCGTCGCAGTCGTCGGGTCCGACGAACGCGATCCGCTCGCGCAGCTCCGCGCGCAGCGGGCCGGCGCCCTGCGTCGCGCGGCGCGACCAGACAGTCGCGCGCCAGTCGCCGTCGAGCGGCATGCGGCGCAGCGCGCGCACGAACGTGCGCACGGCGGCGCGGTCCTCATCGGCTATGAGCGCGATCTCCACCGGGCCGTCGTCCGCCCGCATCTCGCCTCCCTCCGGCGCATCGGCGCCCGGCAGGATCACGCGGCAGTCGCCGGGGAACCAGCGCTGCAGCAGGTCGCGGGTGGCGTCGTAGCTGGCGATGCGCGCGTCGAGGCGGCCGAGGAACAGCTCGACGACGCGCCGCGCGACCTGCGTCGAGAGCACGCGCTCGGTCGGCGCGTGGAAGGTTCCGACGTTGAGCGCGCGCGAGTGGCGCAGCGCGGCGCTCGCGGCGCTCGGCGCGAACGGCTCGTGCAGATGGACGAGGTCGAGCGGCGCAATCGCGAGCGCCTGCTCGATCGTGCGCGCGACGTCGATCGGCAGTGACGCGACGCGTCGGCGCGAGGCGGAGAACGGCAGCACCTCGCCGACGCCGAGCACGCGATACGGGCGGGCGGGATTCGATTCGAGCGGCTCCAGGAGCGCCTCAGGGCGCTCTCTCGCCGCATGGATCCCCTTGCGCGACTCGCGCACCAGCGCGCTCGAGGTGGACGGCGCGATCACGACGACCCGATGGCCGCGCCGTGTCAGCTCCTCGGCGGTCCGCGCGACCGCGCGGTTCACCTCGTGCGGCACCTCCCAGGCGTACGGGGTGACCTGGGCGATCGCGAGGCGCGCTGGCACGCTCTGGAGGATAGACCCGCGCCGCGGGAAGCGAATCGCACGATCCGCATGCGCCGCGCGGATGAGCGACGTTCTCGCCCCGCTATCCGGGGTCAGAACGTCGCTCATCCGGCAGACGGTCGGGCTGGCGGCCTACCCGCGGGCCGCGAGTCGTCGCCGCAGGTTCGCCCGCACGTGCGGCCACTCGCGGTCGAGCACGCTGTACCAGGCGGAGTCGCGCAAGCTGCCGTCGAGCCGCACGCGGTGCTGACGGTGGATCCCCTCGAACTGCGCGGGCAGCGCCGCCATCGCGGCCCGCGAGCGCTCGTTGCGCGCGTCGGTCTTCAGCTCGACGCGGATGCAGCCGGCCTCGTCGAACGCGCGCCCGAGCATCAGCAGCTTCGCCTCCACGTTCGCGCCCGTCTGCCATGCCGACGGCGCGAGCCACGTCCAGCCGATCTCCACCGACCGGTCGCACTCGCGCAGCTCCAGGAAGCGCGTCGCGCCGATCGCGGCGCCGTCCGAGCGACGCACAGTCGCGAACGTCACGTCACGCCGCGTATCCCAAGCCGAGCGGGCGTCCTCGCGCCACCACGCGAACCAGCCCGGCTCGTGCAGCGGCACTGGCAGCCACGCCGACACGCGCGGATCGGAGGCCGCGGCGCGCAAGCCCTCGACATGCCGCTCCTCGAGCGGTTCCAGGCGCACCAGCGACCCGCTCAGCGGTTTGGACAGGACGTCCCACACGGCGGCGCCAACGATGTCACACCGGCGTCAGCCCAGCGCGGGCAGGTGGAGCGCGAAGCGTCCTCCGGTGCCGCAGTCGTCGACCGTGACGTCGCCTCCGCAGGCGCGAGCGAGGCGACGTGCGAGCGGCAGGCCGAGGCCGGCACCGCCGACGCTGCTGTGACCGGGCTGGAACAGCGCCTCTGCATCGGCGGCTCCGATGCCGGGCCCGTCGTCGTGCACGAGGATCTCGACCTGGCCGTTGGTGTGCACGAGCGTCACCGCGATGGCCCGGCTCGCGTGGCGGATGGCGTTCTCGAGCAGCGGCTGGAGCGCGTGCGTGACGGCGTCCTCGTCGGCGCCGACGCGCAGCGGCGTGAGCGGCGGGACGAACGTGACCTCCACCCGCGCGAGCTCGGCGGTTGGTGCGAGCGCGTCGAGCGCGCGGACGGCGCCGGCGCGGACATCGCTGGAGCCCAGGTCCGGCCGGGCGTCGTTGCGGGCGACCGTCAGCAGCGACTCGATCACGCGCTCCATGCGCTCGGTGCCGTGCAGGATCCGCTCGAGCGCCTCGTGCGTCTCGGCCGTCAGTGCGGGCGCTCGCAGCGCCAGCTCCGCCTCGCCGCGTACGCCACTCAGCGGAGTCCGCAGCTCGTGCGCCATCTCCGCGGAGAAGCGCTGCTCGTGCCGCAGGCTCGCAGCGATGCGCGCGAGCAGGCCGTCGAGGGTGGCGGACAGCGCGGTCAGCTCGTCGCGCGGCGGGCCGAGGTCGAAGCGGCGGTCGAGGTCATGTTCGCTCCAGTCCGCCGCGCGCCGCGTCATCTCCGCGACCGGCTCGAGCGCCTTGCCGACGGCGCGGCGTGCAAGCAGCACGCCTGCGACGAGCACGAACGCGTCGAGCGCGAGCGCACCGAACAGCGCGATCCGCTCGGTGTGCTCGTAAGGCACGAGCGAGGTGCCGACGACGACCGTCCCGATCCGACGCCGGCCGCCGGGTGCCTGGACCGGCTCTGCCCGCAGCCGCAACCGCTCGCCGAGCGAGCGCTCGGTTGGCCCGTCCACGTCGGCCAGCGCGTCTGCTGCGCTCTGGATCGCCGGCGACGCGGGCGGGCGCCGCACAATGCGGCCGCCGGTGAACACCCACGCCTGCTCGTCGAGCGCCCCGTCGCCCGCCGCGTCGCGCACGACGACGCGGCCGTGCTCGACGCTGACGAGCGCGCGCTGCGCGTCGGCGCGCTCGCGCAGGCGCGCCGAGACGTCCTGGTCGAGCTGGTTCGAGAGCAGCAGGTACACGCCGAGCGTCAGGACGGCCAGGCCGAGCGCGAGCACGAGCGCGGTCGCGAGCGTGACGCGGTCGCGCAGGTCGAGACGGTTCATCGCAGCGTGTAGCCGACGCCGCGGACCGTCTCGATCGCGCGGTCGTCCGCGACCGTCGAAAGCTTGCGACGCAGACGGGCGATGTAGGCGTCGAGCGTGTTGGCGTGCACGATCGCGCCCTCTGGCCACGCCGCCGCCGTCAACTCGGCTCGGCGTACGACGTCGCCCGCTCTCGTCGTGAGCGCGGCGAGGATGCGGAACTCCGTCGGCGTCAGCGACGCCGACCGCTCACCGCAGCGCAGCGCATGCGCGGCGGGATCCAGCCGCAGCCCCTCGCCGAGCTCGACCGGTGTGTCCACCGCGCCGGCCCGTCGCAGCAGCGCCCGCACGCGCACAACCAGCTCGGTCAGCGCGAACGGCTTCGTGAGATAGTCGTCGCCGCCCGCGTGGAACCCGGAGAGTCGATCGGGCAGCGCGTCGCGCGCCGTCAGGAACACCACCGGCGCCTGCACGCCGTGCGAGCGCAGCGCCTGACAGACGTCGCGACCGTCGGCATCCGGCAGGCCGATGTCGAGCACAAGCAGGTCGGGCGGGGCGGCGGAGAACGCCTCGACGGCTTCGTGGCCGGTCATCGTCGCGCGCACTTCGAACCCTTCGGCGTCCAGCGCACGCGTGAGTACCGAGCGCAGAGCGGCGTCGTCCTCGCAGAGCCCGATTCGCATTGTCGCCACGCCCCCATGATCGCGCGTGCACGTTCTGGGCGGCCGTCGCCGTTCAGGCGCCGATCAGGTTCGCTGCGGCACGGTGCCCGGCATGTCGATCTTCCTCGAGTCGCCCGCCGGCAGTTCGCTCGGCCGCCGCATGCTCAACAAGGTCCCGGAGGTCACCCTCTGGTTCTGGGTCATCAAGGTCATGTGCACGACCGTCGGCGAGACCGCCGCGGACTACGTGAACGACACGCTCGGCTTCGGCCTGACAAAGACGACCTATGTCGCCGGCGGCCTGCTCGTGGCGTTGCTGGCGGTGCAGTTCCGGCTGCGGCGCTATGTGCCGGTCGCGTACTGGCTCGTGGTCGTTGTGATCAGCGTGTTCGGCACGCTGATCACCGACAACATGACCGATCGCTACAACGTGCCGCTGACGACGAGCACGCCGATCTTCGCGGCGATCCTCGCACTCGTGTTCGCCGTCTGGTGGAAGTTCGAGCGCACGCTGTCCATCCATTCGATCGTCACGACGCGCCGCGAGGCGTTCTACTGGCTGGCGATCCTCTTCACGTTCGCGCTCGGAACCGCCGCCGGCGACCTCGTCGCCGAGCAGGCCAACCTCGGCTACGCCGTCTCGATCGGCGTCTTCGGCGCTGCGATCGCGCTCGTCGCGTTCGCGCACTACGCGCTGCGCGTCAACGCGGTGCTGACGTTCTGGCTCGCCTACATCCTCACACGCCCGCTCGGCGCCTCGATCGGCGACTTCATGTCCCAGAGCAGCCATAAGTACGGCGGCCTCGGGCTCGGGACGACCGGCACGAGCTACATCTTCCTCGCGTGCATCTTTGCGCTCGTCGCCTACCTCACGGTCACCAGACGCGACCAGACACCGGTCGAGCGCTTGGTCGTCGAAGAGGCGTAGCGCCTCATCGCCATCTCAATCGGCCGGCGATCCAGGGAACCGCTCGAACGTCGTCGACGTGGAGGTGCGCTATCTGCGCGAGCAAAGACGGCTGACCCGCCCGCAGCCCCGTCAGGACCCGGGCGGGTTGTCAGCAGCGGATCAGGACTCGGTCGAAGCCGACACCGGCGTACCGACCGGCTTCGTGCCCGGCAGCCCGGCGTGATCGGCGATGAACTGCTCGGTCGCCAGCCGCGCCTCGTCGTCGGGGCGCTGCACGTGCGGCGACTTCATGAGGTACGACGACGGCCCGTCGAGCTGGCCGCCGACGCCGTGGTTCAGCGCCAGCTTGCAGCAGCGCACCGCGTCGATGACGATGCCGGCGGAGTTGGGCGAGTCCCACACCTCGAGCTTCATCTCGCACATCAGCGGGACGTCGCCGAACGCTCTTCCCTCGAGGCGGATGTGCGCCCACTTGCGGTCGGTCAGCCACGGCACGTAGTCCGACGGACCGACGTGGACGTCGTCGGCCGGGAGGTCCACGCCGGCGACCGAGGTCACGGCGTTCGTCTTGGAGATCTTCTTCGACTCCAGCCGCTCGCGCTCGAGCATGTTGAAGAAGTCCATGTTGCCGCCGACGTTGAGCTGTGAGGTGTGCTCCAGCATCACGCCGCGCTCGTAGAACAGACGGGCGAGCGCGCGGTGCGTGATCGTCGCGCCGACCTGCGACTTGATGTCGTCGCCGACGATTGGCAGGCCGGCCTTCTGGAAGCGGTCGTCCCAGTAGTCCTCGCGGGCGATGAAGACGGGGATGCAGTTGACGAAGCCGCAGCCGGCCTCGAGCACCTGCTCGACGTACCACTTGGTCGCCTGCTCGGAGCCGACCGGCAGGTAG
>JBJMLB010000004.1:0-43683 GCA_045805465.1 Conexibacter sp.
CTGGCAAGGAAGCAGGGGTGAAGATGTACCGGAGGTACTTCGAACCCCGGGGCACCGCCGGGCGAAGCCGGTGGTCGCCGCCAGGCGCGCCGAGGCGCCCGCTCTCAGCCCGCCGCGAAGCCGGAGTCGTCAATCCAGGACATCATCGCGCGCAGCTTTCTGCCCTCGACCTCGACCTGGTGCCCGGCCTGCTCGGCGCGCATGCGGTCGAAGTTCTCCTGGCCGGCGCGCACCTCCGCGATCCACTCGCGGGCGAACTCGCCCGACTGGATCTCGCCGAGGATCTCTCTCATCGCCTGGCGGGACTCGGCGCCGATGACGCGTCTGCCGCGCGTGATGTCGCCGTACTCGGCCGTGTTGGAGATCGAGTAGCGCATGCCCGCGATCCCCTTCTCGTACATCAGGTCGACGATCAGCTTCAGCTCGTGCAGCACCTCGAAGTACGCCAGGCGCGGGTCGTAGCCGGCCTCGACGAGCGTCTCGTAGCCGGCGCGCACGAGCTCGGAGGTGCCGCCACAGAGGACGGCCTGCTCGCCGAACAGGTCGGTCTCGGTCTCGTCCTTGAAGGTCGTCTCGATCACGCCGCCGCGCGTGCAGCCGATGCCCTTGGCGTAGGCGAGCGCGAGCGCTCTGGCATTGCCGGTCGCGTCCTGGTGGATCGCGACCAAGCCCGGCACGCCGCTGCCCTCGGTGTACTGGCGACGCACGAGGTGGCCGGGGCCCTTCGGCGCAACGAGCGCGACATCGACGTCGGCGGGCGGCTCGACCTCGCCGTAGTGGATCGAGAAGCCGTGGCCGAACAGCAGCAGGTTGCCGGCGCCGATGCCGTCGCGAATCTCGGCGTAGACGTCGCGGTGCAGCTCGTCGGGAACGAGCAGCATGACGACGTCGCCGCGGCTCGCGGCCTCGACCGGCTCGAGCACCTCGAGCCCTCTCGAGCGCGCGACGTCGACGCTCTTCGAGCTGGCGCGCAGGCCTACGACGACGTTCACGCCGGAGTCCTTGAGGTTCAGCGCGTGGGCGTGGCCCTGCGAGCCGAAACCGATGATGGCGACGGTCTTGCCGTCGAGGAGCGTGAGGTCTGCGTCGTCGTCGTAGAACATGGCGCGGCAGGCTACCGGAAGCGGCGCTTTCGGCCCGCGCCGGCTTGCGAAGCGGCGCGTTGCACAGGCAAGCCCGCGAAGCGGCTGCACGACCTCGTGATGCGCTGCTCGCTCCCGCCGCGGGGTCGCGCTGCCGCGGCTCAGGAGCTCGCGGCCGCGACGAGCGCGAGCCCCGGCATCGCGAGCGAGCCGTCGGGCGCAGCGAACGGCGCGGTGGCGGCCGTGAGCCGCTCCACCAGATCGTCGCGCTGACGCGCGTTCAGCGGCGTCACGACGTCCGCGAACGCCGGCGAGAGGTCGCATGTGGCGGCGATGTAGTCCTCGACGTCGTCGTACGGGATAGTCAGGTGCAACTGCTCGACGACGACCTCGGCGAAGCCGGCATCCTCGAGCAGCTCGCGCAGCTTGGCCTCGTCCGCGAGGTCGAACATCGTCGGCCCGGCGGCCATCTCGAAGCCGTCAACGAGGCCTGCCTCTACGAGCGTGCGGCGTGGAATCGCCGTGAACGGGTTGCGCTCCGGCACGCTCCAGGCGGCGAGCGCGAGCCGGCCGCCGGGCCGCAGCACTCGCCGCGTCTCGCGCAGAGCGGCGCCCTTGTCGAGCGCGAACATGTAGCCCCAGCGACAGATCGCCTTGTCGACGCTTGCCGCCGGCAGGTCGATCCACTCCAGCTCCAACGGCTTGAACTCGGCGTTGGTGACGCCGCGCTGGTGCGCCCGCTCTCTCGCGTGCGCGACCATCGCCTCGGCGCCGTCGCTGGAGATCAGCGTGCCGCCTCCGGGCGCGATCAGCTCCGCCGCGAGGAAGCCCGTCTCCCCGACGCCGGCCGCCAGCTCGAGCACGCGCTCCCCCGGCTGCGGCTCGATCGCCGCGACGAGCCACTGCGAGACCGGCATCGCCGCCGCCTGGAAGCGCTCGTTGCGCTTGCGCCAGCCGTCGGCGGAGCGCTCCCAGCGCTCGCGCACGGCGGCGCGCAGCTCGTCGGGATCGTCGATGGTCGTGTCGGGATCGGAGGTCATCGGGCGGCGGACTCGCGTGACAGCTCGCGACGCAGGAGCTTGCCGGACGGCGTCCGCGGGAGCGTCGCCGCGAACGCGATCTCCTTCGGCACCTTGTAGCGCGCGAGCTGCGAGGCGACGTGGGCGCGCAGCTCTTCCGCCTCCGCGTGGCTGCCGTCGTGCAGGACGACGGTCGCGACGACCGCCTCCCCCCACTGCGAGTCGGGTCGGCCGTGGACGGCCGCGTCGGCGACGGCCGGATGCTCCAGCAGCGCCGCCTCCACCTCGGCCGGCGCGACGTTCTCCCCCCCGGTGACGATCGTGTCGGCCTTGCGGCCGGTGACCGTGAGGCGTCCCTGGTCGTCGAGCACGCCGCGATCGCCGGTGTGAAGCCAGCCGTCGTCGGCGGCGGTCCCGGGGGCGACGGTCGGGCCGGCGACAAGGATCTCGCCGTCGGAGGCGATCCTCACGTGCTGACCGACGAGGGGGCGCCCGGCCGTCTCCGGCTCGCCCGGCAGCGAGGTCGCGACCTGCGAGCAGGCCTCCGTCATGCCATACGTCTGCGCCACCGGAATGCCCGCCTCCTGCGCCTGTGCCGCAAGGACGGGAGCGAGCGGGCCGCCGCCGATCAGCGCGACGCGCAATGGGTTGGGCGCTTTGAGGCCGGCGTCGAGCAGACGCTCGAGCGTCGTCGGCACGAGCGAGACGAGCGTGACCTGGTCACGCTCGATCGCGGTCAGGACGGTCTCGGTCTCGAAGCGCTCATGCAGCACCACCGTCGTCCCGTAGATGGCGCTGCGGATCAAGATCGCGAGGCCGCCGACGTGGCTGAGCGGGAGCGCGCAGAGCCAGCGGTCGCCGGGGTCGAGGCCGAGCGCGAGCGCGGAGCCGAGCGCGTTCCACGTCCAGTTGCCGATTGTCAGGGCGACCTCCTTCGGCTCGGCGGTGGTGCCGGAGGTGTGGACGATCGTGGCGGGGGCGGTGGCGTCGAGGCGGTCGAGGGTCCGGGCGCCGGGCTCCGTCGTGCGCTGGAGCCGCTCGGTGACCGTCACCTTGACCCCCTGAGTTCGCCGTGCCTGCTCCTCGGCCGTCAACCGCAGGTCGATCGGCACGACCGCCGCGCCGAGCAGCAGCGCGGCATGGAGGGCGGCGAGGAAGGCGATGCCGGGTGGGAGCTGCAGAGCGACCCGGTCCCCTCTCTCGATGCCTTGCCCTGCCAGCACCGAGGCGGCGTCGAGGGCGTGGGCGTGCAGCTCGGCGAAGCTGGTCGGCCTGCCGTGGACGTCGATCAGCGCCGGATGGTCCGGTCTCAGCGCGGCGGCGCGCGGGAGCCAGGGATCGAGGTCCATGCGTCTATGAAGGCTACGCGTCTGCGAGCAACGCGTTGATCATCGCGGCCGTCTGCGGACGGGCTAGGGTTTCGTCCCCCCTGCCCTGACTGCGAGGAGCACTGCTGACGTGAGCGTCACCTGGACCCCGGCCGGCGAGTATGAGGACATTCGGTATGAGCTGAGCGGCGACGGGATCGCGAAGATCACGATCGACCGACCGGAGGTGCGCAACGCGTTCCGGCCGGAGACGGTGATCGAGCTGATGGACGCCTTCGAGCGGGCGCGGGAGGACACGTCGGTGGGCGCGATCATCCTCACCGGCGAGGGCGAGAAAGCGTTCTGCTCGGGCGGGGACCAGCGCGTGCGCGGCTCGTCGGGGTACAGAGTCGGCGGCAACGCGACCGTGGGCCGCTTCCACGTCACGGACCTGCACGTGCAGATCCGCCGGCTGCCGAAGCCCGTGGTGGCGATGGTCGCGGGCTACGCGGTCGGCGGCGGGCACGTGCTGCACGTCGTGTGCGATCTGACGATCGCGGCCGACAACGCGCGGTTCGGACAGACCGGGCCGAGAGTGGGCTCGTGGGACGGGGGCTTCGGCACGTCGGTACTGCGCGACCTCGTGGGCACGAAGAAGGCGAAGGAGATCTGGCTGCTGTGCCGCCAGTACGGCGCGCGGGAGGCGCTGGAGATGGGGCTCGTCAACGCGGTCGTGCCGCTGGCGGAGCTGGAGGCGACGACGGTGGAGTGGTGTCGCGAGATGCTCGCGCTCTCCCCCTTCGCGCTGCGGCTCGTGAAGTCGAGCTTCAACGCGCAGGAGGACGGCTACGCAGGCATCCAGCAGCTCGCGCACGACACGAACCTGCTGCTCTACGGCAGCGAGGAGGCGACCGAGGGGCGCACGGCCTTCCTGGAGAAGCGCTCGCCTGACTTCTCGCGCTTCCCACGACGGCCGTAGGCCGCCGGGCCGTAGGCTCTGCGCATGAGCACCGGCACCGCCAGCTCCAGCGTCGTCCGCATCTGGCTGATGGCCGCGCGGCCGAAGACGCTGCCGGTCGGGCTCGCGCCGGTGCTCGTGGGGACGGCGCTCGCCGACACCGCCGGGGTCTTCCATCCGCTGCGCTTCGTCGCAGCGCTGCTGGGGGCACTGTTCATCCAGGTCGGCGCGAACCTGTCCAACGACTATTCCGACGCCCGGCGCGGCGCGGACACGGAGGATCGGCTCGGGCCCGTGCGCGTGACCGCCGGCGGGCTCGTGCCGCCGCGGCAGGTGCTGATCGCGACGTACGTGACGTTCGCGCTCGCGATCCTCTGCGGCATCTACCTGATCGCGGTCGCAGGGTGGCAGCTGCTGCTCGTCGGCGCCGCCTCGATCGTCGCGGGCGTGCTGTACACCGGCGGCCCGCGGCCGTACGGCTACGAGGGACTCGGCGAGCTGTTCGTGTTCCTGTTCTTCGGGATCGTCGCGGTCGCCGGGTCGTTCTTCGTGCAGACGGAGACGCTCGTGTGGGAGGCGTTCGCGCTGGCGGTGCCGGTCGGGCTGCTCGCCTCCGCGGTGCTCGTCGTCAACAACGTGCGCGACCTGGAGACCGACAGACGTGCGGGCAAGCGCACGCTGGCGGTGCGACTGGGCCGCGAGCGCACGCGGACGCTCTATGCGGCGATGGTCTACGGAGCCATCCTGCTCTCCCCCGTCACCTGGATCTTCGGCCCGCTCGACCCCTGGCTGTTGCTGCCGTTCCTGGCGATTCCACTGGCGGCGCCGGTGGTGCGCATGGTCAGAACCCGCACCGACGGCCCGTCCCTCAACGAGGCGCTCGCGCGTACCGGCCAGCTCGAGCTTGTGTTCTGCGTGCTGCTCTGCGCCGGCATCCTGCTGAGCTGACGCACCGGGACTGACGGCCGTGCGGCTGGAGATCGCCCCCCGACGGCTGCGCCTGCGGAGCCCGCTCGCGACGGCGCACGGGACGGTCGCCGAGCGCGAGCTGCTCGACGTGCTGATCCTCGGCGCCGACGGCGTAGCCGGCGCCGGCGAGGCGGCGCCGCTCCCCTCCTACGACGGCGTGCGGCTCGACGACGTGCGCGGCGCGCTGGAGGACTGCCGCCCGATCGTGCACGACGCCGAGGGCCTGCCGCGCGCGATGGTGCTGGACGCGTGCCGGAAGGCAGCCGTGCTGCCGCAGGCGATTGCGGCGATCGACCTCGCCCTGTGGGACCTGGAGGGGCGTCGCGCCGACGTGCCGGTGTGGCGGCTGCTCGGTGCGCACGGGCGGGTGGGATCGGGTCCGGAGCCGATCGCGATCAACGCGTTGATCGGCGCCGAGGACCGCGCGGGCGCCGCAGCCGAGGCGGCACGCGCGGTGGAGGCGGGATTCGGCTGCGTGAAGCTGAAGGTGGGGATCGGCGACGACGCCGGGCGGCTCGCGGCGGTGCGCGCCGCCGTCGGCCCGGACGTGGCGATCCGCCTCGACGCGAACGGCGCGTGGAGCGTCGAGCAAGCGCTCGCGCACCTGCGAACGTTGGCGCCGACCGGAATCGAGCTGTGCGAGGAGCCGGTCCACGGGGTCGATGAGCTGCGCGCGGTCGCCGAAGCGGCTGAGGTGGCGATCGCGATGGACGAGACGGGCGTCGGTCCCGGCGCGCTCGCGAGCGGCGCGACGCCAATCGTGTGCCTCAAGCTGAGCCGTTGCGGCGGCATCACCGGGCTGCTGGAGGCGGCCGAGGCGGTGCGCGCGGCCGGCGGCGACGTCTATCTCGCCTCCACGCTCGACGGGCCTCTTGGGATCGCGGGCGCGCTCCACGCTGCGGCGGTGCTGCGGCCGTCGCGGCCGTGCGGCCTGGCGACGCTCGGCGCTTTCGAGGGCTTGGACGTCGATGCCGTGCTGGCGATCGAGGGTGGGTTCATGCGAGTGCCGGACGGTCCGGGGCTGGGCGTCCGCGCATAGCGGCGGCGCAGCGGCCGACGGCGACCTCGCGCGGTGGCCGAGGGCGGCGGTCAAAGCAGCGCAGCAACCGCCTCCGGGACCTCGAGCTGAACGGCGTGCCCGGCCTCCGGCACGACGTGGATCTCCGCGTCCGGCAGCGTGTCCGCCATCCGCTCCGCGATCGCGCGGAACTTCGCGTCGCGCTCGCCGACGACCAGCGCTACTGGGCTCGTCAGCCGCGGGAGACGGTCCCACAGCGACTCCATGAAGCCTGTGCCGAGGCCGCGCAGCGCGGCGGCGAGACCCGCGGGCGCCTGTGCGAGGCGCATCGCGTGCGCGGCGGCGGCGACGGCCGGCGGCTGCCCGGCGAACAGCGGCAGCGCGGACCAGTGCGACGCGAACGCCTCGATCCCCTCCTCCTCGATGCGATCGGCGAGCGCTTCGTCGGCCGCCCGGCGTGTGCGACGCTCCTCGGCGTCGGCAATGCCGGGTGAGGCGCCCACGAGCACGAGCCGCGCCACCCGATCGGGCGCTGCGAGCGCGAGCGACAGCGCGATCCGCCCGCCCATCGAGTAGCCGGCGAGCGTGAAGCGCTCAGGCGCGAGCGCGAGCACGTCGGCCTGCACCGAAGCGAAGTCGACCGGCCGCGCGTCGGACGCCGAGCCGTGGCCGCGGATGTCAGGCGCGAGCGCGCGATAGCGTTCGCCGAGCGCCGCGATCGTCGGCCCCCAGCTGCGGCCCGTCTGCGTGAAGCCGTGGAGCAGGACGATCGTCTCGGGCGCCATCCCCGCATCTTCCATGACCGACGCTACCGACACCTACCTGCTGTTGCGCGCCTTCTGCGAGGAGCTCGTGCGCTGCGGCGTGACCGACGCGTGTACCTCCCCCGGCTCGCGCTCGACGCCGATCGTGCTGTCGCTCGCGCGCACCCCCGGACTGCACGCGTGGTCGCACGTCGACGAGCGCGTCGCCGGCTTCTTCGCGCTCGGGCTCGCGAAGCGGACCGGGGCCCCCGTCGCGATCGCCTGCACCTCGGGCACCGCAGCCGCCGAGCTGATGCCGGCCGTGATCGAGGCCGCCGAGGCGCGCGTGCCGCTGATCGTGCTGACCGCCGACCGCCCGCCGGAGCTGCGCGACGTCGGCGCCGGGCAGACGATCGACCAGATCAAGCTCTACGGCGCCGCCGCCAAGTGGTTCGTCGAGGTCGGGACGCACGAGGCGACGCCGGAGCGCGTGCGTTGGATGCGGGCGCTGGCCTGCCGCGCCGTCTGGAGCGCGCTCGACGGTCGTCCGGGCCCGGTGCACCTGAACATGCCGCTGCGCGAGCCGCTCGTGCTCGACGCGCCGCTGCCGGCCGAGGACCCGGCGCCGGGGCGTACCGGCGGCCGCCCGTGGGTCGCCCATCCGGTCGTCCCCCCGCCGGACGAGCTGCCGCACGTGCCGGTGGCGCCGGCGCCGCGCACCGTCGTCGTGGCCGGCCGCGACGAACGCGACCCGGCGCTCGGCGAGGCGATCGCCGCGTTCGCTGTCGCCGCGGGCTACCCGCTGCTGGCCGACCCGCTCTCGGGCGCGCGACGCGGGCCGGCGGCGATCGCCCACTACGACGCGCTGCTGCGCGACGAGCGGCTCACTGCGGAGTTGCGGCCGGAGCTCGTGCTGCGGATCGGCGACCTGCCGACGTCGAAGCCGCTGCGCACGTGGCTGGCGGGCCTCGACGGCGCCGAGCAGGTGGCGCTCGACGCGGAGGGCGCCTGGCACGACCCGGCTGGCGTCGTCAGCGCACGCATCGCCGCCAACCCGCGTGCAACCCTGACGGCGCTGGCTCCGGAGCACCGCGACGCGGGCGAGGCGGCATGGCTCGAACGCTGGCGCGAGGCCGACCGCGCCGCCGCCGGCGCGATCGTCGCGACGCTTGGCGAGGAGCTGAGCGAGCCGCGCCTGGCGGCCGAGCTGGTCGACGCGCTGCCGTCGGAGGCGACGCTGTTCGTCGCCGCCTCGATGCCGATCCGCGACCTCGAGACGTTCGCGCGGGCGCGCGACGGCGGGGCGCGCGTCCTCTCCAACCGCGGCGCAAACGGGATCGACGGCACCGTCGCAGCGGCACTGGGCGCGGCGGCGGCCGGTGAGGGCCCGGTCGTGCTGCACGTCGGCGACGTCGCGCTTGCGTACGACCTCGGCGCACTGCTGTCGGCTCGGCGGCTCGGGCTCGAGTTGACGATCGTGCTCGTCAACAACGACGGCGGCGGGATCTTCGACTTCCTGCCGGTCTCGCGCGAGGGCGAGGAGTTCGAGCATCACGTCGCCACCCCGCACGGCCTCGACTTCGCTCGGGCCGCCGCGCTCTACGGCGCCCGGTATGCGGCGGTCGCCGACGTCGCGGCGCTGCGCGCCGAGCTCGCCCGCGCACTCGGCAGCGGCGGCGTGACGATCATCGAGGTGCGCACGGAGCGCAGCGCGAACGTCGCGCTGCACCGGCGCGTGTGGGCTGCAGTCGCGGAGGCGCTGCGCAGCTGAGCTGCAGCTACTACGCGCCGGCCGCGCGGGCCGCGGGCGCCGCCTCGGCCCCCACCGCGCGGCGGCAGAAGGCGGTCAGCGCGACGATCACCGCGTCGGGGTCCGCGTTTCCACCGGCGACGGGTGAGAGCGGGCTGACGAGCGCCTCCACGATCCCGCCGATCAGCGCGGCGGCCGTCGTGTCGGGATCCTGGTCCGGCAGCTCGCCGCAGTCGACCCGTTCGCGCAGGAAGCTCGACATGCGCTGCGCGTAGGCGCGGCGATAGCGGACACGCTCGGCGTCCACGAGCGGGTCGAGCGGCTCGTAGACGAGTGCCCACGCAAGCCGCGGGCGCGACATCGCGCGCCCGGCAAACGTCGCGATCACGGCGTCGAGCTCTGCTGCGGCGCTGCGCGTCGGCTGCGCGGCCTCCTGCATCGCCGCGAGCTCGGCGTCGCCGATCGCGCGGAACAGCTCGACGAACAGGTCCGCCTTCGACGGGAAGTGCCGGTAGAGCGTGCCGGTCGCGACACCCGCGCGCTCGGCGATCGCGGCGACCGACGCAGCGGCGTAGCCGCCGGTCTCCAGCACCTCGCCGCCGGCGCGCAGCAGCCGGGTGCGCGTGTCTTCACGACGGGGCGGCGACTCGATGACGCGGAGGTTGGGCATAGTCAGTCGAACGTGAGCGTATCGCCAAGCGCCCCGGACGGTGCTCGCGCCCGTCAGCTCGGTCACCGCAAGCGGCGACCTGCGACCACTCCTTTCGCGCTCCGGTCACCGCAAGCGGCGACCTGCGCGCGACGTTACTCGCCGGCGAGGACCGGCAGGAGCGCCTGCAGCTTGACCTCGGTCTCGGCCAGCTCTGCCGCCGGCAGCGAGTCGCGCACGACGCCGACGCCCGCGTAGCAATGGGCGACCGCTCCGCGCAAGAGCGCGCAGCGCAGCGCGACGCATAGCTCACCGTCGCCGTTCGCGTCGGTCCAGCCGACGGGGCCGGCGTACCAGCCGCGGTCGAAGCCCTCGAGCTGCGGGATCAGCGGCTCGGCGGCGGCGAGCGGCTCGCCGCCGACGGCCGGCGTCGGATGCAGCACGGCTGCGAGCGCCATCGCCCCGAGCGGTCGCGACAGCTGCGCGCGGATCGGTGTCGCGAGATGCTGGATGTTGGCGATCCTGACCACGACCGGCTCGGGCGCAGCCGTCACCCACACCGCGTGCGGGCGCAGCGCCTGGGCGATGCGACGGGTGACGATCGCCTGCTCCTCGCGGTCCTTGTCGCTGCGCAGCAGCGCCTCGCCGAGGTGGTCGTCGACGGCCGGATCGGCGCTGCGGCGCGTCGAGCCGGCGAGGGCGACGGTCGAGGCGCGCTCGCCGTCGCGCCGCACGAGCAGCTCGGGCGTCGCGCCGACGAACGTCGCAGCGCCGCGGCCGACCGCGTAGACGTAGCAGGCCGGAAAGCCTTCGCGCAGGGCACCGAGCACAGCGCCGGGATCGTGAGCGCGCGGTGCGTGCACCTGCACCTCGCGCGCGAGCACGACCTTCTCGAGCGCGCCGGCGCGGATCCGCTCGACTGCACGCGCGACCGCGCCCTCGTAATGCTCGGGCGGCATTGCGGACACGACGCGGTAGCGCCCGGTTGGGGCGGGGTCGAGCAGCGGCAGCGGCACGCCGGCACGCAGCTCCCCCAGCCGCTCTTCGATGCGCGCGAGCAGCCCGTCGGCTGTGTCGTCCGGCGTCGCGAGCGCCGCGACCGTCATGCGCACGTCGCCGCCGCGCCGCGCGATCGCAACCTCCGGCACGTGCAGCGACGCCGACGGGAAGCCCTCCCACTGCGGCGCTCGCGCGCCGTCGGGCGCGAACGCGAAGCCGCCGACGGCCACCAGCCCGGCGCCCGAGGGGCCGTCCGGCGGATCGGCGAACGCGCCGGCCGCGAGCTGGCGCCATTCTCGCGCGGCGGCCTGGAAGCGGTCGGAGCCCGACGCCGTGATCTCCCGGACGCAGCCAAGGCCGGCGAGCGCCGCGCCGTCGCGATCCGGCTGCTCGAAGGTGAACCACGGCTCGCCGGCCCGGCGCGAGGCGACGACGAGCGCGACCGGGTCGACTGCGGGCGCGGCCACGGTGACGGCTGCGAGCGCCTCACCGGCGACACGCGCCCGCCGCACGGCCGACTCCAGCCGGGCGGCGAGCAACTCGCGCGCAGCCGGGTCAAGCCACTGGCGCTCTCCCGGCCGCGTGCGCGTGAAGGACATGCGGTGGGTCTACCCGCCCTGTCGGACGACGCTCAGGTTTCGCTGCGCCCGCGGGCGATCGCGATCTCGCCGGTGCGCGTCATCTCGATCAGGCCGAACGGGCGAACGAGCGCCTCGAACGCCTCGATCTTCTCGTCCGTGCCCGTCAGCTCGACGACGAGCGAGCGCTTGGCGACGTCGACGACGCGACCGCCGAAGATCTCGGTCAGCTGCAGCACCTCGGTGCGCGCGCTGCCGTCTACGGCGAGCTTGAACAGCGCGAGCTCGCGCGCGAGCGTCTCTCCCGGTTCGAGGTCGCGGATCTTCAGCACGTTGACGAGCTTGTGCAGCTGCTTCGTGACCTGGTCGATCGGATGGACGGCCCCGTCGAGCGTGAGCGTGATGCGCGAGATCGTCTCGTCGTCGGTCGGCCCGACGGCGAGCGTGTCGATGTTGAACGCGCGCCGCGCGAACAGCCCCGCCACACGGGTCAGGACACCCGGCTTGTTCTCGACGAGGATCGAGAGGATGTGCTTGCGGCCCGTCTTGAGGTTGCCGGCCGCCTCGAGCTCGTCGAGGCTGATCAGCTCCTGCGTCCCTGGCTCACCCATCGCTCAGCCCACCATGTCCCGCGCGGCCTGGCCGGCGGGGATCATCGGGTACACGTTCTCCTCGGCGGTGACGCGGACGTCCACGACCACCGGGCCCTCAGTCGCGATCGCAGCCTTGAGGTCGTCGACCAGCGTGCTCTTGTCCGTCAGACGGATGCCGGTCGCGCCGTACGCCTCGGCGAGCTTGACGAAGTCGGGGTAGCTGCCCATGTCGACCTGCGAGTAGCGCTTGTCCCAGAACAGCTCCTGCCACTGGCGGACCATGCCGAGGTAGCCGTTGTTGATGATCACGACCTTGATCGGGATCCCGTTCTGGGCGCAGGTCGCCAGCTCCTGCGCGTTCATCTGCACGGAGCCGTCGCCCGCGATGCAGACGACCGTGCGGTCGGGGCAGCCGACCGCCGCCCCCATCGCGGCGGGCACGCCGAAGCCCATCGTGCCGAGGCCGCCGGAGTTGATCCAGCGGCGCGGCTCGGGGAAGTCGTAGTACTGCGCCGTCCACATCTGGTGCTGGCCGACGTCGGACGTCACGATGGCTTCGCCGCCGGTCGCCTCGAAGACCGCCTGGATCGCCCGCTGCGGGCGGATCTCCGTGTCGGTCGTGTCCTCGTATCTGAGCGGGTACTGCGCCCTCCAGCCCTCGATCCGCTGCCACCAGTCCTCCAGGCGGCCGCGATCGGCGCCGAGCGCGCGGTACTCCGTCACGAGGCGCGCGAGGACGTTCTTCGCGTCGCCGACGATCGGGATGTGCGCCGGCACGTTCTTCGAGATCTCGGCGGGATCGACGTCGACGTGGATGAACTTCGCGCGCGGCGCGAACTCGGACAGCTTGCCGGTCACGCGGTCGTCGAAGCGGACGCCGATCCCGACGATCAGGTCGGCCTCGTCCATCGCGTAGTTGGCGGCGCGCGTGCCGTGCATCCCGAGCATCCCGAGCCACTGGTCGTGCGGGGCCGGGAACGCCCCGAGCCCCATCAGCGTGCAGGTGACGGGGAAGCGGTCGCTCGTCGCGAGGTCGCGCAGCTCCTGCGCGGCGTTCGCGTTGACGACGCCGCCGCCGGCGTAGATCACGGGCCGGCGCGCGTTCGCCATCGCCTTGGCGGCGAGGCGGATCTGCTTCTGGTTGCCCTCGGTCGTCGGCTGGTAGCCGGGCAGGTGGACGTCGCTGACCGGCTCGTACGGGATGTCCGCACGGCTGAGTTCCTGCGGGATGTCGACCAGCACCGGGCCGGGACGGCCGGTGCGCGCGATGTGGAACGCCTCATGGATCGTGCGCGGGATCTCCAGCGGATGCTGGATCATGAAGCTGTGCTTCACGACCGGGAGCGTCATCCCGAGGATGTCCGCCTCCTGGAAGCCGTCGGTCCCGATCAGCTCCGTGCGCACCTGGCCGGTGATGAAGACCACCGGGACCGAGTCCATCATCGCGTCGGTGATCGCGGTGACGAGGTTCGTCGCGCCCGGACCGCTCGTGCCGAACGAGACGCCGACTCTCCCCGTCGCTTTCGCATAGCCCTCCGCGGCGTGGCCGCCGCCGGCCTCGTGGCGCACGAGGATGTGCTTGATGCCGGCGTCATAGAAGGCGTCGTAGGTCGGGAGGTTCGCGCCGCCGGGAAGCCCGAATACGACGTCGACACCCTCTGCCTTCAGGCACTCCATCAATGCGTCGACTGCTCGCATGTGCGCTCGCCTCCTTTCCAAGAAACTCGTGTGAATGTGCAAAGGGCGCGAGGGTCGTCGCGCCGTTTCGCGCAGTCTACCAGCGGAATTCGCCGTTCTGACCGCGATTCCGCCCGCTATCGCGGCGAATTCGCAGGCCGCGCCGCACGCCGCTCGGCGACGTCGGCCTCGGAGGCGATCGCGACCTGCGGAAACTCGAGCTCGGTCCCGCAGCTGGTGCAGAGCGCGTCGTGGAGCTTGACGACGCGGCCGCAGCCGGGGCATTCGCGCCGCAGCTCGTTGCGATCCCAGCGGTACAGCAGCGCGGCCGCCAGCCCGATCACCGGCACGATGCCGGAGATCAGGAACCAGATGAAGAACGAGCTGCCCTTGATCCGCCCGACGATCCCGCCGGCGAAGGCGAAGCAGAGGGCGATGAAGACGTAGGCCATGGGCTGCTCAGAGCAGCTGGTTCAGCGCCCACAGCACGGCGATGACCGCCGCGACGGCGACGACGATCCAGAAGATCGCCATCACGAAGCCGATCGCGATCTTCGCGACCAGCACGACAACGACGACGAGGATCAGGAGCGCGAGCGCGCGCTTGACGAGCGAGGGCTTGGCCGGCTTCTCGGCGTCCTGGAAGGAACTCATGCCGGAAGCGTAGCGCGGGAGGTTTGGCGAGACCCGCCTACGCGACCGCGTCGAGCGCGGCGCGCTGGCGCTTCGGCAGGCGGCGCCGCACGCGCCAGCGGGCGCCGCTGAAGGCGAGGTTGGCGACCGTCGCAAAGCCTTCCTCGTCGCTGCGCAGCGCGAGCAGCAGGTGCGCGACGCGGTCGCCGGAGGGCAGGCGGGCGCCCTCCGGGTCGGTCGCTCTCACGCACCAGCAGGAGACGCGGCGGCCGGCGACCAGCAGCGCGCCGGCCTCGCCGACGAGCCATGTGCCGAGCTGGCCGGGCTCGGGCACGAGCCCGGTGCGCGCATGAAGATCGCGCGCGTCGTGGTCGACGAGGTCGCCGAGCAGCCCGAGCGAGACGCGCTCCGGCCCGTCGGGGCCGGGCCGCAGCTCGCGAGTGACGGTCGCGCCGCGGCGCGCGTACAGCTCCGGGATCAGCCATGCGTGCGCGAGCGCGGCGAGCGAGACCGGCAGCGCGATCGGCGACAGCAGCACCATCCCGATCGCCACGGCGACGAACGGGATGACGTGCACGAGCGTGGTGAGCGTCCACAGCCGCTCGCGCCTGCGCAGCCGCTCCGCGGTCATGCGCGGGCGCCAGTAGACGCCCGCGAGCTCCGGCAGGAGCTGCGCGTCGGCCTGCGCCGCCGCGCTCATCGCTACCCGCCGGCGATCGGACGCCGCATGATCACGAGCGGCTCGTCGAGCGGCAGCTCGCGTACGTGCTCGGCGTGGCCGGGACCGCGAGTGACCATCGCGATCGAGCCGTGATCGAGCTCCTCGCGGAAGGCGGCGACCGCCTCCTCGACCGACGCGACGTCGTCCGCGGTCCACTCGGCGAGCGTCGTGTGCCCGCTGCCGTCCATCCGGATGAGTCGGGACATCTCGAGCCTCCTCAGACGCTGGGTGCGTGGCTGCCTCTTCGGGCCTCGTCCCAGCGTACCCCGGCGGTCCAGCCCCTCATCTTCCCTGCTGTTGCGCCTTCTGTTGTTCCGGCGTCACTTCGGCGGCGTAGAGGCGGATCTGACCGAGCTGCTTGTTTCCTCTCGAGAACTGGGGGGACGCGTGGTCGCCCAGGTTCCAGACGAAGAAGCGACCCTTTCTCTGCAGCTGCTGATAGTCCGCCTCGGTGATGTCGAACAGCACGTCGCCGGTGAGGGTCTCGCCGGGGCCCATCGTGCCTGCGTTCGCGAGCGATTCGGGATGTATTCTGCGCTCGACGTCGACCCGCTCGAGGTAGTTGTCTTCGGCGACGCCGAGCATCGTCTGACCGAAGCCGAAGCGGTGGGGCACCTTGTCGCGGTTCTGCACCTGCAGCTTGACGCGCAGGAACGCATCGCGCTGAGGCTCGACGGGGTGCTTGCTGCCCTCATATCCGGGCGCGACGGCGACTTCGAGGATCGTGGCCGCAAGGGTTCTCAGTCTCACGACGCCGCCGTAGTTGGCGACGACGTACTGCACGCCGTCGGTGGTGCACGCGCCCACTCCGAGCTGCGTCGCATTGACGCCCTGGGCGTCGCAGCTCTTGTGGGGATCCGTTCTCCCCCGTCTCGCGGGTCTCAGCGGCGCCGTCGGCGTCGTGCCCCCTGCGATGTCGGCGCCTTCCTGCGTGCCTCCACAGGCGGCTACGGCGATCGATGCTGTGAGCACCAGCAGTACCAGCGCGACCATCTTCCCCACGGTGTCCCCCTGAGACCGTTGACGTCACAACCTAGATCGGATCGAGGTCGCCGTGCAACCCCGAACCGCGAGCTGGCACGTCGGGCCGCCCCTTGGGCGATGCGCGTTTTCGTCCTCCGGCGACCGCAGGCGACCGCCCCGGACGACGTCAGAGGCCGAGCTGCTCGCGCACGAGGCGCGTGACCTCGCCACCGTCGGCGCGGCCCTTCGTCTCGCGCATGACGAAGCCGACGATCGGTCCGATCGCCTTCATGTTGCCGGCCCTGAGCTTGGCGACCGCGTCCGGGTCTGACGCGAGCGCGCGCTGGACGACCTCCGCCAGCTCGTCGCCGCCCCCGATCGCGGCGAGGCCCTCGAGCTCGACGATCGCCTGCGAGTCGCCGCCTTGCGAGACGAGCGTGTCGAGCACCTGCTTGGCGGCTCCGGGCGTGACCGTTCTGGCGCGCAACAGCGCGACGAGCTGCGCGAGCGCGGCCGGCTCGACCTTCGAGGCGGCCGGGTCGGCGTCGCCGATGCGCGCGACGAGCTCGCCCGTGACCCAGTTGGCGAGCGTCTGCGGGTGCGCGCCGTCGCTCGCCAGCGCCCGCTCGAAGTACGCCGCGAGATCGGCGCGGAAGGCGAGCTGGCGCGCGCTGTCGGCGGTGAGGCCCAGCTCGCGTTCGTAGCGCTCGGCGCGCTGCGCCGGCAGCTCCGGCAGCTCGGCGCGAGCGGCCTCGATCATCGCCTCGTCGACAACGACCGGCACGAGATCGGGCTCGGGGAAGTAGCGGTAGTCGTGCGCCTCCTCCTTCGAGCGCAGCGAGCTGATCGCCCCCTTAGTGCCAGCGGAGCTGGCACTCGGGTCGTAGTGGAGCGTCTCCTGCTCGACCTCGCCGCCGGCCTCGACGACCGCGGTCTGCCGCGCGATCTCCGCCTCCACCCCGCGCTCGAGGTAGCGGAAGGAGTTCATGTTCTTCAGCTCGGTCTTCGTGCCGAGCACGTCGCTGCCAACCGGGCGGATCGAGACGTTCGCGTCGCAGCGCAGCGAGCCCTCCTCCATGTTCACGTCGGAGACGCCGAGCTGGCGCAGCGTCTCGCGCAGCAGCGTCAGCCACCCGCGCGCCTGCGCGGCGGAGCGCACGTCGGGCTCGGTGACGATCTCGACGAGCGGCGTGCCGCCGCGGTTGAAGTCGACGACCGACTCGTCGGCCCCATGGATGCGCCCACTCGCGCCGACGTGCACGAGCTTCGCGGCGTCCTCCTCCATGTGCGCGCGATGGATGCGCACGTCGCCCAGCTGGCCGCCACTGCAGATCGGGACGTCGTACTGGCTGATCTGGTAGCCCTTCGGCAGGTCCGGATAGAAGTAGTTCTTGCGGTGGAAGATCGAACGCGGCGCCAGCTCGCAGCCGAGCGCGAGGCCGATCAGGAGCGCGTAGTGGATCGCTCTCGCGTTGACGACTGGAAGCGCGCCCGGAAGGCCGAGGCAGACCGGGCAGGTGTGCGTGTTGGGCGGGTCGCCGAAGCTGAGCTCGCAGCCGCAGAACATCTTCGTGCGCGTCTTCAGCTGGACGTGGATCTCCAGTCCGATCACAGGCTCGTAGACGGAGCCGCTCATGCGCGCGCCGCCGATCCGTCGAAGCCGAGCGCCTGCTCCAGCACGTATGCGGCCGCCAGCTGGCGGTTCTCGCTGAAGGCCGGCCCGCACAGCTGGAAGCCGGTCGGCAGCCTGTCGCTGAGGCCGTTCGGGATCGAGATCGCGGGGATGCCGGCGAGCGACATCGGCACGGTGCAGACGTCGGACAGGTACATCGCGAGCGGGTCGTCGACTTTCTCGCCGAGGCGGAAGGCGACGCTCGGCGCCGTCGGCGTGACGAGCAGGTCGAAGCGCTCGAAGGCGGCGCGGAAGTCGTCGGCGACCTTCGTGCGGACCTGCTGCGCGCGTCCGTAGTAGGCGTCGTAGTAGCCGCTGGAGAGCGCGTAGGTGCCGAGCATGATGCGGCGCTTGACCTCTGCGCCGAAGCCGGCCTCGCGCGTCTGCGTGTACATGCCGAGCAGGTCGTCGGCATCGACGCGCAGGCCGTAGCGGACGCCGTCGAAGCGCGCGAGGTTGGCGGACGCCTCCGCCGGGGCGATCAGGTAGTAGGCGTTGAGCGCGTGCGGTGCGTGCGGCAGTCTGCACGTCTCGACGCTCGCGCCGAGCTGCTCCGCGAGCGCGAGCGTGGCGCTGAATGCCTCGCGCACGCCCGACTCGATCCCCTCGCCGGTCAGCTCCTCCGGCACGCCCAGCTTGACGCCTCTGAGGTCGACGCCCTGCGGCAGCTCGATCTCGCCGGGGAAGGCAAGCGAGGTCGAGTCGCGGTCGTCCTGGCCGACCATGTGCCGCAGCAGCAGCGCCGCGTCGGTCACATCGCGCGTGAACGGCCCGGCCTGGTCGAGCGATGAGGCAAACGCGATCATGCCGTAGCGGCTGATTGCGCCATAGGTGGGCTTGAGACCGACGATCCCGCACAGCGCCGCCGGCTGGCGGATCGAGCCGCCGGTGTCGGTGCCGAGCGCCCACGGAGCGAGGCCGGCCGCGACCGCGGCGGCGCTGCCGCCGGAGGAGCCGCCGGGGACGCGCGTGCGGTCCCACGGGTTGCGGACCGGCCCGAACGCCGAGTTCTCGTTCGAGGAACCCATCGCGAACTCGTCCTGGTTCGTCTTGCCGAGCAACGTCGCGCCCGCCTGCGCGAGCTTCGCGACGGCGGTCGCGGTGTAGGGCGGCTCGTAGCCCTCGAGGATCTTCGAGCCCGACTGGCTCGGCACGCCCTCGGTGCAGAAGAGGTCCTTGACGGCGAGCGGGACGCCGGCCAGCGGTGCGTCCGTTCCCGCGCCGTCCGCGGGCGGTGCGTCGGCGACCCATGTGAAGGCGTTGAGGTCCTCGCCGTCGGCGGCCGCGCGGGCGCGGTAGGCCTCGAACAGCTCGGAGGCGGAGACGTCGCCGGAGCGGATCCGCTCGGCCGCCTGCGCGGCGGTCAGCTCGACCAGCTCGTTCACGAGGACCCCGGGCTGGGGACGCCGAAGCCCTGCTCGAGCGCCTCGGGCGCAGACGCGAGCGCGACGTCGCGCGGCAGCGACGTGCGCGGCTCGTCGGGGCGCAGGGCGTTGACGACGTCGATCACGTGCGAGGTCGGTGCGACGCCGTCGAGTCTCAGCTCGGAGATCTTCTCGATGTGGTCAAGCACCGCCGACAGCTCGCGGGACATCTGCTCGACCTCGTCCTCGGAGAGGGCGAGCCGGGCGAGCTTCGCGACGTGGAGCACCTGCGCGCGATCGATCATCGGCGCGGGAGTTTAGGCATCGCCGGGCGCTCCACGCGGAGCGCCCGGCGTCGCATGCCGTTACGCGATGGAGGAAGGCGGCGGCTCGCTCGGCGGCGCGTCGCCGGCCGGCGTCTCTGCCGGCGGCGGTTCGCTCCGGGGCGCGTCGCCGGCCGGCGTCTCTGCCGGCGCTGGAACGGTCGGCGGTGACGGAGCGGCCGCAGCCGCCCCGCTCGGCGGGGGTGCGGACGCCGTGCCTCCGCGAGGCGCGTCGGAGCTGTCGAACGACGCGCGCGCCTGCTGGCCGGCGGCGCTCGCCTGCGCTTTGACGTCGCTCAGCGATGTGCCCTCGTCGCGCATCGACAGGTAGCCGCCGTACGTGATCGCGGCGATCGCGATCAGTCCGATGAACGCCCAGATCGTGCGGCCGACGTCGACACCGTCCGGCACGTCCCCGACCGGCGTGTCGATGAGCCGGTAGAGGACCATGATCGTGCCGAGGGCAGCCAGCGCGGTGACGATCACGGCGCCGGTGACCGGGAGCGCGGGGGTGCGCTCCGTCGCCGTGAGGACCGCCAATCCGATCGCCGCGAGGATCACGATGAACAGGTAGATGTCGAGGAAGTCGAACGCCTGCCACGCGCTGCCGCCGACGGAGAACTCGCCGAGTGGGCCCGCGTTGACGCTGACGCTGTACCAATCGAAGAACATCACGATGAACAGCAGGACGGCGGCGCCGGCCGCGACCTGCTCGCCGCGTCGGAGCCTGCTGAGATCAAACGCCATCCCTACCTCCAGGTAGGTCGATTACGTGCCGACGACTGCCGGTCGCGCAAACGTACCTGGCACGGCGGCCGTTATCCCGAAAATCGCAGCCGCGCGGCCGAAAGCGTGTTGCGCAGCAGCATCGCGATCGTCATCGGACCGACGCCGCCGGGCACCGGCGTCAGCAGGCCGGCGACCTCGCGCACGGCGTCGAAGTCGACGTCGCCGCAGAGGCCCTCGGGCAGGCGGTTCATGCCGACGTCGATCACGGCCGCGCCCGGCTTGACCGCGTCGGCGCCGATCAGCCGCGGCACGCCGACGGCGGCGATCAGCACGTCTGCGCGCGCGCAGACGGCCGGCAGGTCGCGTGTGCGCGAGTGGCAGATTGTGACCGTTGCGTTGCGCTGCAGCAGCAGGTGCGCGATCGGCTTGCCGACGAGGTCGGAGCGGCCGACGATCACCGCCTCCGCGCCTTCCAGCGGCACCTCGTGGCGGTCGAGCAGCTCGACCACGCCGACGGGCGTGCAGGGCCGCAGGCCGGGCGCCCCCTGTAGCAGCCGGCCGGCGGAGATCGGCGTGAGCCCGTCGACGTCCTTGTCGGGATCGATCAGCGCGCTGAGCGCGGCGTCGTCGAGGCCGTCGGGCAGCGGGCGTTGGAGCAGGATCCCGCTGCAGGCCGGGTCCGCGTTGAGCTGCTCGATCAGCGCTGTCACCTCGGCGGCGGAAGCCGTCGCCGGCAGGTGCCGGTGCAGGTCCGCGATCCCAGCTTCGGCGCACGCTCTGCGCTTGTTCGCGACGTAGACGGCAGATGCCGGGTCCTCGCCCACGAGGACCGTCGCGAGCCCGGGTACGACGCCGGTCTCCGTCGTGAAGGCGGCGACCTCCTGCGCGACCTGCGCACGCACGTCCTGCGCGATCGCTCTGCCGTCGATGAGCGTGGCTGCCATGGGAGCGGCGGATCCTATCCGGCGTCGCTACCGGCGCGTGATCGGGGCGAGGTCGGCCACGAGCTTGCGCTCGGCGCCGTCCTTGGCGAAGCGGATCACGACGATCCCGCCGGCCTCCACGCCGGTCACGACGCCCTCGCCGAAGGCCGGATGCGCGACGTCCTCGCCCAGCCGGTACGACGGACCGGCGTCCGCCCCGCCCCCGGTCGCCCACGCGATCCCGCTGCCGCTGCCGAGCCCGCCGGACGAACCGGAGCCCCAGGAGGTCGCCCGCTCGCGCACGCCGCCGACGCCGAGCGCCGGTCGCGCCGGACGATCCGTGAGCGCGAGCGGGATCTCGTCGACGAAGCGGCTGCGCGCGCCGTAGGAGCGCGCGCCGAAGACGGCGCGGGTGCGGGCGTAGGTGACGTACAGGTCGCGCTGCGCGCGCGTGATGCCGACGTAGGCGAGCCGGCGCTCCTCCTCCAGGCCGCCCTCGTCGATCGCGCGGGAGTGCGGGAAGACCCCCTCCTCGCAGCCGATCAGGAACACGATCGGGTATTCGAGCCCCTTCGCGTTGTGCAGCGTCATCAGCGTCACGAGGCCCTCGTCGTCTCTGCGCGTGTCGGCGTCGGCGACGAGCGCAATCTGCTGCAGGAAGCCGGCGAGCGAGGGCGGCTCGCCTTCCGCGTCCACCTCTACGGCGTCGTACTCCGCCGCGACGTTCACCAGCTCCTCGAGGTTCTCCATCCGGCCCTGCGCCTCGATCGTGCGCTCGGCCTCGAGCGCGTCGAGGTAGCCGGTCTCGCGCAACAGCTCGTTCAGCAGCGCTGCGAGCGGCGCGTCCGACTCGGCGCGCTCGCGCAGCACTCTCATCGTGCCCATAAAGCGGTGGAACGCCTTCACCGCGGCGGTGCCGAGGCCGGGAACCGCCTCCGGGTCCGCAGCCGCCTCCCACACGGTGATGCCGGCCGTGTTGGCCCAGCCGATCACGCGCGACATCGAGGTCGCGCCGATCCCGCGCCGCGGCGAGTTGACGATCCGCCCGAACGACACGACGTCTTGCGGGTTCACGAGCACCGTCAGGTACGCGACCGCGTCCTTGATCTCGGCGCGCTCGTAGAACTTCGTGCCGCCGATCACCTGGTAGCCGATCTGCGCGCGCACGAGCGTGTCCTCCAGCACACGCGACTGCGCGTTCGTGCGGTAGAAGACGGCGACCTCGTTGCGCGAGGTGCCCTCGTCGACGAGCCGCTCGATCTCGCCCGCGACGAAGCGCGCCTCGGCGTGCTCGTCCTCGAGCTCACGAACCTTGATCGGGTCCCCCGTGCCCAAATCGGTCCACAGCGACTTGGCCATCTGCCCACGGTTGTTCGCGATCACCGCGTTGGCGGCGTCGAGGATCGTCTGCGTCGAGCGGTAGTTCTGCTCCAACTTCACGACGTGCGCGTCCGGGAAGTCGTCCTCGAAGTCGAGGATGTTGCGCACGTCTGCACCACGGAAGCTGTAGATCGACTGTGAGTCGTCGCCCACCACGCAGATGTTTCTGTGCTCGCCGCCGATCAGCTGGAGCCAGCGGTACTGCGCGTGGTTGGTGTCCTGGTATTCGTCGACGAGCACGTGGCGGAAGGCGCTCGCGTAGCGCTCTCTGACCTCCGGGAACAGCTCCATCACGTTGACCGCACGCACGAGCAGGTCGTCGAAATCCATCGCGTTCATGCGGTGCAGCTCGGACTCGTAGAGCTTGTAGACGTCGACGACCGTCTGCTCGAAGTAGGAGCCGACCATCTCTCCGTAGGACTCGGCGTCGCGCAGCTTGTTCTTGGCGTCTGAGATCTCGTGGTGGATCGCGCCCGGGGTGAAGCGCTTGGGGTCGACGTCGAGCTCGTCGATGCAGCGCTTGACGAGCCGGCGCGCGTCGGCCTGGTCGTAGATCGTGAACTGGCGCGTGTAGCCGAGCCGGTGCGCGTCCGCGCGCAGCATGCGCGCGCAGGCGGCGTGGAACGTCATCAGCCACATCGCGCGGGTGCGCGCGCCGACGAGCAGCTCGACGCGCTCGCGCATCTCCTGCGCCGCCTTGTTCGTGAACGTGATCGCGAGGATCTCGTCGGGCCGCGCCTGCCCGGTTGCGAGCAGGTAGGCGACGCGATGCGTCAGGACGCGCGTCTTGCCCGAGCCGGCGCCCGCGAGGATCAACAGCGGCCCCTCGCCGTGCTGCACGGCGTCGCGCTGGGGCTCGTTGAGGCCCCCAAGCAGACGGTCGAGCTCGGTGTCAGTGTCGTCGCTGCGGGGGTTGAGCTGGTTTCCCATCGGCCGCTCCGACGATAGCGAGCGACACGGCGCGCGCGGCCGTCGCTTCCGGGCACTCATCCGCCATGTCGAGACGGTGCCGTCGGTAGACTGCCCGGGTGTCCAAGGGGGAACGCACGCTGGGGGTGCGTGCCGGGACGCGCGCGCTCACGCCCGCTCGCACCGAGGTCGCGCCCGCCGAGCTCGCCTGGCTGCTGCTGCTGCCCTGCGCAGCCGTGCTGACGGCTGCGATCGTGCTGCTCGGGCCGCCGCTCGGCGAGCTGCTGTTCCCGACGCCGGACATAGCGTTCTGGCCGACCTCGACGCCGACGCTGGCGATTCGACCCGAGCCGACCGAGCAGGCGCGCTTCCTGCTCGCGCTCGCCGGCCCTGTGGGACTCTCCGCGCTCGTCGCGTGGCTGCGCGGCCGCTCGCTCCCGCTGCGCGCAGGGACCGTCGCGGTGCTCGTGCAGGTGAGCCAGGTGCTGCTCGCCGCCTTCCTGCTGGCCGCGCTGATCGCCCAGCAGCGGCTCCTCTACGACGCCACGTACTCGGGCGGCGAGCCGTTCAAGCGCGTCTACTTCACACCGGCGACGCTGGTCGTCAGCGCGCTGCTGGTGCTCGCCGCCGCGCTGGTGCTGCGGCGTGAGGCGCTCGTGAGGCGGATCGCGGCGCTGACGCGCGAGACGCCGCGCCGGCGCCTGGTCGGAGTCGTGCTCGCGGTCGCCTTCCTCGCCCTCTGGCTGCTGACGGCGATCAACACCGAAGGCTCGTTCAACGCGTCGAACTTCGGCGTGCGGGCCAATGCCTCGTTCTGGCTCGACGAGGCGTACGCGGTGCTCGACCACCGCGCCCCGCTCGTCGACTTCCACGCGCAGTACGGCCAGCTGTGGCCGTACCTCAGCGCCGGCGCGATGGCGCTGTTCGGCGCGTCGTTCGAAACGTACGTCGCCGTGATGGTGACGGCGAGCGCGCTCTGCCTGCTGGCGATGTACGCGGTCTTTCGGCGACTCGTGCACAGCTCGCTGCTGGCGCTCGGGCTGTTCCTGCCGTTCGTCGCGACCGGGTTCTTCATGGAGATCGGCCCGCTCGGCAACCGCTACGGCCCGGCGAACCTCTTCAGCATGTTCCCGATGCGCTACGGCGGGCCGTACGTGCTCGCGTGGCTGCTCGTCCGGCACGTCGACGGCCTGCGTCCGCGACGCGCGCTGCCGCTGTTCGTGGCCGCCGGCTTGGTGGTGCTCAACAACCCGGACTTCGGGATGCCGGCGTTCGCCGGGACGCTGGTCGCGCTCGTGTGGACCGACCGGCGCCCCTGGTGGCCGCGCCTCGGCGCGGTCGCGCTCAGCGCCGCCCTCGGGCTGCTCGCGGCGGCCGCGCTCGTGGCGCTGCTGACGCTCGTCGTCGCAGGGACGCCGCCGCACTTCTCCTACCTCTTCACGTTCCCGAGGCTCTGGGCGCGCGGCGGCGTGACGATGCTGCCGATGCCGGCGCTCGGCTTCCACCTCGCGCTGTATGCGACCTTCGCGGCGGCGCTCGTCGTGGCGACGGTGCGCGCCGTCGCCGGCACCCCTCCGGGGGAGCGGACGCTGACGGCGATGCTCGCGTGGGCAGGCGTGTTCGGGCTCGGCGCGAGCAGCTACTTCGCCGGACGCTCGCATCCCGAGGTGCTGATCAGCCTCTTCTCCGCCTGGACGCTCGCGCTCGTGCTGCTCGGAATCGTCGTCGTGCGCGCGATGGCGAGCGCCGGAAGACGCCGGCCGACGGTGGCGCAGGTCGCCGTGCTCGCCGGACTCGCGCTCGCCGTCTGCTCGCTCGCGCAGACGCCGGCGCCGTGGTCGCAGATCGACCGCATCGGGACCGCCGGCCCGCCCAACTCGCCGATCCAGCGCTGGGACGCGCGCGCGTTCGTCGCCGAAGCGCACGCGGCGCCCGGCGAGCGCGTGCTGATCCTGATCCCGATGGGCCACCGCATCGCGTACGAGCTCGGGCTGGTCAACGTCGCGCCGTACGTGAGCATGATCTCGATGCCGGCGGTGAGGCAGCTGGAAGAGGCGCTCACGGACCTGCGCGCCGAAGGCGGCGCGCGCGTGTTCGCCTACCTCGGCCAGGTGGTGCCCGAACAGCAGCAGGCGATCGAGGAAGCCGGCTTCCGCCGCGTGCGCGGAAACAGGGACTACGCCGAGTACCGCGACGAAGGCTGACTCAGAGGAGCTGGTAGGCGACGCGCGTCGCGACGACGTAGACGCAGAACAGCAGCGTCGCGCCGCGCAGCCGCGGATCGCGTGCGACGGCGGCCAGCGGCAGCAGCCAGACGACGTACCACGGCACAAGCCAGGCGGTGCTCAGCAGCAGCGCGAGCGTCGCCCAGCCGGCCGCCGTGAGCCAGTCGACGCGGTCCCGCCACGTCGCCCACAGGAGCCCGGCGAGCGTACCGGCGAACGCGAATGCGAACAGCAGCCGCAGGCCGTCCGGCAGCGTGTCGAATCCGAGCAGCGCCGCAACCCGGTTCGGCACGCTCTGGGCCGCGACGAACTGCTGCTGCTCGCGGATCTGCGAGACGAAGCCGAGCGCCTCGTGCCCGAATGCGGCGAGCGCGGCCGCGAGCAGTGCGGCCGCGCCCGCGAGCACCCCCGCGAGCGCACGGCGCGGGGAGCGGGTGGCGAGCAGCAGGAACGGCAGCATGACCGCGGCCGGCGCCTTCATCCCCACGGCCAGCACGCCGAGCACGCCGGCCGGGAAGGCGCGCTCCTCGAGCGCGAGCAGCACCGCGCCGAGCAGCAGCGCGAGCAGCAGGAAGTCGTTGTGCGCACCGCCGACCCCGTACGCGAGCAGCAGCGGATTGAGTCCGACGAACAGCACGGCGCGCGCAGGGTCGAGCCGGCGGCGCTGGGCGATGCGCCACACGAGTGCGCAGCAGCCGAGGCTCAGCGACGCCGCAAGCGTCTTGCAGGCCCACAGCGCCGCCGGGACGCTCAGCCAGGCCAGCGGCATGCTCAACAGCGTGAAGAGCGGCCCGTACGGCGTCGGGATGTCGCGCCAGCGCACGAACGGGGCGGCCGGGTCGCGCGCAGCGTCCGCCGCGCCGTGGACGTAGGGATCGAGCCCGTGCAGGACGGACAGCCGCGCGTAGTCGACGTAGCCGAACACGTCCGCGGAGAACAACGGCGGCGCCAGCAGGAAGATCGCATGCGCCGCGACGACCGCCGCGATCCCCAGCCGTGTCGGGATGGCGCCGGCGCGTGCGCAGGCGAGCACGACGAGGTAGCAGGCGAGCATCGCGACGAGCAGCAGCGCGCCGCGCGGCGGCAGCAGCACGAAGTCGAAGCCGCGGAACGGCCCGGCGAGCCAATCGGGGAAGCCGCCCGCGTGCTCGCTCGCCGGGACGAACCAGATCCGCCGCCGCGAGGACGCCGCCGCTGCCAGCAGCAGGCTCGCGGCGAGCAGGCCCGCGAGCGCGCCGATGCCGAGCACCGTGCACACCGCCGGCCGGCCTTCCCCGCGCTCGCCTGTCATGCGCAGGGGGCGCACCGGCCGCCGCTATCCCGCGCCGGTCGGGTTGAAGCCGTTCGGCAGCTCCTGGTCCTGCGGCGGCGGGTTCTCGAGCAGCAGTCGCGGGACCGAGACGAAGCGGTAGCCGTCTCTGCGCAGCTCCGCCACGATGCGTGGCACGGCGGCGAGCGTCTGGGTGCGGTCTCCACCGCCGTCGTGCATCAGCACGATCGAGCCGGGCTGGGCCCCGTCGACGACGTTGCGGACGATCGCGTCGATGCCGGGCTGCGTGTAGTCCTCGCTGTCGACCGACCACAGCACGGACAGCATTCTCTGACGGCCCAGCAGCGTGTGCGTCGTCTGGTTGTAGGAGCCGTAGGGCGGCCGGAAGAGGCGCGGGTAGGGCGCCCCGTAGGAGCGGATCTCGGTCGCGTCTTCGACGATCTGTCTTCTCTGGTCGCGCGGGGAGAGCCGTGCGAGGTTCGCGTGGTCGGTCGTGTGGTCGCCGACTGTCAGGCCGAGGTCCACCTCGCGCTGTAACTGCGGCGCGAACTCCGGCAGCTGGTAGCCGACGACGAAGAACGTCGCCGGCACGCGCAGCCGCTGCAGCTCGTCGATCAGCCTGTCGGTGAACGGGCCCGGCCCGTCGTCGAACGTCAGCGCGACGAGCGGGTGCTGTCTGCCGGCCATGCGCACGAACGGCGTCAGCTGCAGCGCGCGGTCGATCGCGGCGCTCTCCTGGGAGCGCTGTTCGAAGTCGAGCGAGGCTGTGCCGGCGCCCGCGAGCGTGCGCAGGTGGCCGTACCAGCCGACCGTCGGCGCCTGCTCGCGCGAGCCCGCCGTGCCGTCGCCGCCGCTGCTCGCGCCGACGATCATGCCGAGCAGCAGCGCGACGCCCGCGGCGGCGGCGAGCGCGCTCGCGCGCCGGCGCCGATGGCGGAGCTGGACCTGCGTCGGTCGGCTCGGTCCACGGATGACGTCGATCAGGCGCATCCCGGGGAGCCATGATCGCGAATCGATCGGATGCGCGCGGTGCGCCGGCAGACGAGCCGACGCGACCCGCCACGGCGTGACGGTCCACTACGCTTCCCGACCCCATGCCCGCCTCCACCTGGGTCATCGTGCCGACATACGACGAGGCCGCCTCGATCGCGCGGCTGCTGCGCGGCGTCGCCGCCGTGCTCGCGGACGCCGTGCCCGGCGACCACCGCATCCTCGTCGTGGACGACGGCTCGCCCGACGGCACCGGCGCGATCGCCGAGCGGATCGGCGAGGAGCTCGGCGTCGTCGAGGTGCTCCACCGCAGCGAGAAGGGCGGCCTCGGGCAGGCGTATCTGGCGGGCTTCGCGCACGCGCTCGCCGCTGGGGCGCAGCGCGTCTGCGAGATGGACGCCGACCTGTCCCACGACCCGGCGCATCTGCCGGCGCTGCTGGCGGCCTCCGAGCGCGCCGACGTCGTGCTTGGCTCGCGCTACGTGCCCGGCGGCGGCGTGACCAACTGGGGCCGTCTGCGGCGCTTCGTCAGCTATGGCGGCTGCCTCTACGCGCGGCTCATCCTCGGTCTGCCACAGCGCGACCTGACGGGCGGCTTCAAGGTCATGCACCGGCGCGTGCTGGAGGCGATCGAGCTCGACAGCGTGCGCTCGCAGGGATACGTCTTCCAGATCGAGGTGACGTACCGCGCCGTGCTTGCGGGCTTCCGCGTCGAGGAGGTGCCCATAATCTTCCGCGAACGCGACGCCGGCACGAGCAAGATGTCGGCGAGGATCGCGTTCGAGGCGATGTGGCGCGTGCCGCGGCTGCGGCGGAGTGCGCCAGCCGCCGTGAAGCGTGCTGCTGCCGGACGCGCCTCCTCCGCGGCGTAGTCTTCCCCGCATGGAACGGACACTGCGCCTGCTGAGCGTGGTCGCGCCGGTGTTCGACGAGGAGGCGCTCGTCGAGGCCTTCTACGCCCGCGTGTGCACAGCGCTCGACGGGCTCCCGTTCGAGCTGGTGCTCGTCGACGACGGCTCCTCGGACCACACGCCGCAGCTGCTCGCGGAGATCGCCGCGAGCGACCCACGCGTGCGCGTGATCCAGCTGTCGCGCAACTTCGGGCACCAGACGGCGCTCACCGCCGGGCTCGACCACGCGCGCGGCGACGCCGTCGCGATGCTCGACGCCGACCTGCAGGATCCGCCCGAGCTGATCCCCGAGATGCTCGAGCACTGGCGTCGCGGCACCGACGTCGTCTACGCGGTGCGCCGCCGACGCGACGGCGAGACGCGCTTCAAACTCACGACCGCACGCTGGTTCTACAAGCTCTTCAGCGCGATCGGTGACGTGGCGCTCGAACCCGACTCCGGCGACTTCCGCCTGCTCGATCGGGCGCCGCTCGACGCGCTGCTGTCAATGCGCGAGCGCAACCGCTTTCTGCGCGGGATGACGGTGTGGGTCGGCTACACGCAGACGGCCGTTCCCTACGAGCGCGACGCGCGCTACGCCGGCGAGACGAAGTACACGCTGCGCAAGATGGTGAGCTTCTCGCTCGACGCGATCTCGTCCTTCTCGCACCGGCCGCTGCAGCTCGCGACGCTGATCGGCTTCCTCTGCGCCGGGCTCGCGTTCGTGCTGATCCCGGTCGTGATCGCGCTGCGGATCGCCGGCTCCTACCTGCCCGGCTTCGGGACGATCACGATCGCGGTGCTGCTGCTCGGCGGCATCCAGCTGATGGCGATCGGGATGATCGGCGAGTACGTCGGCCGCATCTATGACGAGGTCAAGGGCCGACCGCTGTACCTGGTGCGGACGCGACTCAACGTCGATGCTGACGCGCAGGCCTTGGAGGCGGACGAGCCCGTCGGCGAAGCCAGTCGTTGACGCACGACGCCGCGCCGCCCGCATGGCCGGCGGAGGCCTGCCGCGTGGTTACCCGCCGGCGGGATTCGGGCCGCGTGAGGCCCGCAGCGGCGTCGGCTCGTCATCAGCCACGTCGCCGGGGATCGTCGCGGGGTCGACGCCGCGCTCGGCGAGCGCGCGCTCGAGCGCGCCGATGCGGCTCGCAAGGCCCTTGATCGCGTCGGAGATCGGGTCGGGCAGGTGGACCCAGTCGGCGTCCGGCCCCTCCGGGCGTCTGCCGTCGATCCGCACCGGATGCCCGGGGTTGCCGACGACGGTCGAGTTCGGCGACACGTCGTGGATCACGACCGAGTTGGCGCCGATCTTCGAGCCGTGCCCGACGGTGATCGGACCGAGCAGCTTGGCGCCCGAGCCGATCGTGACGTTGTCCTGCACCGTCGGATGGCGCTTGCCGCAGGAGAAGCCAGTGCCGCCGAGCGTGACGCCCTGGTAGAGCGTCACGTCATCGCCGATCTCGGCCGTCTCGCCGATCACCACGCCCATCCCGTGGTCGATGAACAGGCCGCGGCCGATCTGCGCGGCCGGGTGGATCTCGATTCCCGTCAGCAGACGTGCGACGCCCGCGATCAGACGCGGCAGCAGCGGCACGTGCGCGCCGTAGAGCGCGTGCGCGACGCGGTACGCGAGGACGGCGTGGACGCCGGGCCAGATCGCGAGGATCTCGCTCGAGCCGACGCCGCGTGCGGCCGGGTCGCGTTCCTGCGCGGCGTGCACGTCGCGACGGATCTCCTTCGCGACGCGGGCGAACGTGCCGAAGCCTGGCATGCGCCAAGGGTAGACGCTGTACACCCCCGGGCGGCCCGTGGGCGACGCCGCGATCCTGCGCTCAGGGCGCGAAGAACGGCGTCGAGACGTAGCGCTCGCCCGAATCCGGCAGCACCGCGACGATTCGCTTGCCGCGCGACTCCGGCCGCTGCGCGACCTCGATCGCACCCCACACGGCGGCTCCGCAGGAGATTCCCCCGAGCACCCCCTCGCGACGCGCGAGCAGCCGCGCGGTCTCGATCGCGTCCTCGTCGTCGACCGGAATCACCTCGTCGAGCACGTCACGGTTCAGCACCGCGGGCACGAAGCCGGCGCCGATCCCCTGGATCTTGTGCGGACCGGGGCGCCCGCCGGACAGCACCGGCGAGCTGGCCGGCTCGACGGCGACCACGCGACAGTCCGGGTTGCGCTGCTTCAGCACCTCACCAGCCCCGGTGATCGTGCCGCCGGTCCCGACGCCGGCCACGAAGACGTCCACGCGTTCGTCCATCGCCTCCCAGATCTCCGGGCCGGTCGTGCGGCGGTGCACCTCGGGGTTGGCGGGGTTCGAGAACTGGTCGGGCAGGAAGACGTCGGCGGTGCTCGCCATCGCTCTGGCTGCCGCGACCGCCTCGTTCATGCCACCGAGCGACTCGATCACCTCGACGCGTGCGCCGTAGAGGCGCAGGAGTCCCTCGCGCTCTCGGCTCATGCCCTGCGGAAGCGTCAGCACGAGCTCGTAACCCTTCGCCGCGCAGACGAACGCGAGCGCGATGCCGGTGTTGCCGCTCGTCGCCTCGACGATCGTCGTGCGACCCGGCTGGATGCGCCCCTCGCGCTCGGCCGTCTCGATCATCGCGACGCCGATGCGGTCCTTGACACTGCCGCCCGGGTTCAACGCCTCGAGCTTCGCGAACAGCTCGCACTCGCAGCCCTCCGGCAGCAGCCGCGTCAGCTGCACCATCGGCGTGCGGCCGACATGCTCAGCAATGTTGATCGGAATTTGTGGCATTCGCCGCCGGAACGATAGCGGCGGTTGCTACAAAGCGGCGGCCGCGGCGTCCCAGTCATACCCGTCGGCGACCGCCCGCAACGCGCTCTTCGTGTCCTCCTCGCACAGCGCGCCGACGATCCCAGCCTCGAACAGCGCGCGCGGATCGGCACCGAGCGAGCGCGCAGCGGCGTGCTCGGCCTCCAGGTCGCAGGCGAAGAAGGTCGGGTCGTCCGTGTTGACCGTGCACGGCACGCCGGCGGCGAGCAGCTGCGGCAGCTGGTGGGCGTCCACCGACGGCACGACCGAGAGGCAGACGTTGGACAGCACGCACACGTCGAGCACGATCTCGCGATCCGCCAGCTCTCTCAGCAGGCCCGGGTCCTCGACTGCGCGCACGCCGTGGCGGATGCGGTCGGCGTGCAGCACGTCGAGCGCGCCGCGGATCGACGGCGGTCCGGCGACCTCGCCGGCGTGCGGGACGGACGCGAGCCCGCCGGCGCGCGCGATCGCGAACGCGTCCGCGTACTGCTCGGGCGGGTACTGCGCCTCGAGCCCGCCGAGGCCGAGCGCGACGACGCCGCGATCGCGGTAGCGGACGGCCAGCTCGGCCGTCTCGTTCGCCAGCTCCTGACTCACGCCGCGCGTGATGTCGGGCGTGAGGCGGAGCTCGATGCCGAGCGTCTCGCGCGCCTGCTGCACGCCGTCGCAGAAGCCCTCGAAGACGACCTGCTGGTCGACGCCGACGCTCGCTTTGTCCGACGGCGAGAAGATCGCCTCCAGGTAGACGGCGCCCTGCTGTTGCGCGCGCGCCGCGTAGTCGACGACGAGCTCGCGGTAGTCCTGCTCGGTCCGCAGCGCGCGCGTCGTCGCCATCCACGCGGCGATGAAGTGCTCGAAGTCGGTGAAGCGCATGTACTCCGCGAGCGCCTCGACCGAGTCGGCCGGGAGCGCGAAGTCATTGCGCTTCGCGCAGGCGATCAGCGCCGCGGGCGAGATCGCGCCCTCGAGGTGGACGTGCAGCTCGATCTTCGGATAGCTCACGGCGCGACGCTAGCAGCGCGCCATGAACGAGTGTGACGAGCGCCGTTACCGGCAAGGACTCAAAGATGCCACGCAGCCGGCCCCTGATCGCCGTCACCAGCTCCGAGATGCGCGATCCGCCGATGCACCTGCGCAAGCCCCAGTCGGACCCGGCGCGGCGGGAGATGGCGCTCGGGATGCCCTACCTCGAAGCGCTCGAGGCGACGGAGGCGCTGCCGGTCGTGGTCCCTCCGCTGCGCCTCGACGCGCTCGACGCACTGCTCGACGCGGTCGACGGGCTGCTGCTGTCCGGCGGCCCGGACATCGACCCGGCCACCTACGGACAGCGTCCGCATCCGCGGCTCGGCCCCACCGAGCCCTCCCTGGACGCCTTCGAGCTCGCGCTTGCGCAAGCCGCCGACCGCCGCGGCACGCCGACGCTCGCGATCTGCCGCGGCGCGCAGCTGCTGAACGTCGCCCGTGGCGGCACGCTGATCCAGCACCTGCCCGACGTCGTCGGGACCGCCGTCGAGCACCGCCAGCGCGAGCCGGCCGACGCGCTGACGCACGCGGTCGAGGTCGATCCGGACTCGCGGCTCGCCAACGTCCTCGGCTGGCGGGAGGGACGCGTGAACTCCTTCCACCATCAGGCGGTCGACGCCCTCGGCCGCGATCTGCGCGTCACTGCGCGCGCCCCCGACGGCACGATCGAGGCGTTCGAGGCGCCCGAGCGCCCCTTTCTGCTCGCCGTCCAATGGCACGCCGAGTACCTCGTCCGCTGGCCGCGGCACGTCCCGCTGTTCGAGGCGTTCGTGGCCGCCTGCCGCGCGCCCCAGCGGACGCACGCCCACGCCTCTTCGGAGAGCGGCTGATGCACTGGGCCGAGTGGCAGGGCTCAGAGCCGTACACGCTCGGCGTCGAGGAGGAGGTGATGCTGCTCGACCCTGACGACTGGAGCCTCGCGCAGCGGATCGAGGACGTGCTCGCCGCGCTGCCCGAGGGGATGCATCACTACGTCGGCGCCGAGACGCACGCCAGCGCCGTCGAGCTGCAGACCGACCCGCACGGCACCGTGCGGGAGACGGTCGGCCAGCTGCGCCGACTGCGCGCGGACCTCTCGGGAGCGCTCGGCTCAATCGGACTCGCGGCCGGCGTCGCCGGCACGCACCCCACCGCCGTCTGGTCGGAGACGGAGATCACGCCGGCCGAGCGCTACCACCTGATCCACCGCACGATGCGCGAGCTGGCCGCCCGCGAGCCCACCTACGCCCTGCACGTGCACGTCGGCGTCAGACATCCCGAGCGAGCGATCGACCTCTACAACCGCATGCGCGCCCATCTCCCCACGCTGCTCGCGCTGTCGGGCAACTCGCCCTACTGGCAGGGACGCGATGCCGGCTTCGCCTCCACCCGCACGGTCCTCTTCCACGCCTTCCCGCGCACGGGGATGCCGCGCCGCTACCTCGCCTACGACGAGTGGGTCGAAGCGGTCGACCTGCAGATCCGCGCGGGCGCACTGCCGGAGGCGACGTTCCTGTGGTGGGACGTGCGGCCGCAGCCGCGTCTGGGCACGGTCGAGGTGCGGGTCATGGATGCGCAGACGCGCCTGCAAGACACGAACGCGCTCGTCGCGCTCGTGCAGTCGATCGCGCGGCTGGAGCTGGAGGAGGGCTACGTCGCCGGCAGCATCGTCGCGGCCGAGGAGGTGCTCGCCGAGAACCGCTTCCTCGCAGCGCGCGACGGGATGGCGGCGAAGCTGATCGACACCACGCGGGAGGAGCTGCGCCCGGTCGCCGACATCCTCGACGACCTGCTCGACGCCGCCGCGCCCCACGCCGCCGCGCTCGGCTGCGAGGACGCGCTCGCCGGCGTCCGCGCGCTCGCCGGCGACCCCGGGGCGGGGCGTCAGCGGCGGGGCGAGACGAGCGAGGCGGGCCTTGCCCACACGGTCGCCTCGCTCGCCGACCAGTTCGTCGCCTGACCGCCGGGCTCGCCGACGGCAGTCGGATCAGCCGCCGGGAACGCCCCAGTGATCGTAGGTCTTCGTGCACTGCTTGCCGCTGCTCGCCACCTCGACCGTCGGCGCCGCGCCCGCGACGGCCGGGGCCTTCAGCTCGATCGCCGCGCACGAGACGTCGTTGTACGGGTTGACCTCCAACAGGCCGCCGCGGCTGATGCGATGCACGAGCAGGTATCTGCCGGGCGCGATGCCGGTGATGTCGATGTACTGGCCCTCGATGTTCGCCTTGTAGCTGTCGCCCCAGCCGACCGAGATGCCCTCGACGATGTGCGTCAGGTCGGGCCGCTCCTTGCCGCAGGCGCCGGGGTATCCGGGGTGGCGCGGCTGGTGGGCGATGCGTCTGTCGGGATACAGCTCGTAGCGGTCCCCGAGGCAGAAGCCCTGCTTGCGATCGCGCCGCAGCCGTCTGCTCGCGTTGCCCGTCCACAGCTCGTAGCGGTCGATCCGCAGCAGGTGCCAGTGCTGGTGGTCGCTGGCGACGACGAACTTGAGCGTGCCGGCGACCTGTCTGCGCACATAGGAGCTGCCGTCGCTGCGGCGGACCACCTGGTGCGCCGTCATCGTGCTCGCCCCGGGCGCCCGTCTGGCCGTGAGGATCAGCGGCCCCTCGCCGACGTTCGCGATCGTCGAGCCGAACACGAGCCGCGTCTGCTCGGTGCCGGTCGAGCCGTCGAGAACGGCTTCGATGGGCGTAGGCAGACCCTGCGCTAGATCGGGCAGGAGGTCTCTGGGCTTTGCGGCTGCTGCCGTGGCGGGCGCGAGCAGCGCGACCGCTGCAAGCGCGAGAGGGATTCGTCTCATGGCTGGATAACACCCGATCCGATAAGAGGTTTCGCTAGATGTAGTACATCGCCGAGCCGGCGTCGCGCGCTTCGCGCTCGATCACGTCCGCGACGGTCGTTTGCTCCAACACGGCACGAGCGGCGGCGGCCGCATCGGCGAAGACGCCCTCGGAGCCGGCCCCGAACGTCCCGTCGAGCAGCTCGACCAGCTCCAGCACGGTGATGTCCGACGGCTCGCGCGCGAAGCTGTAGCCGCCTTTCACCCCCCGCTGCGATCTGAGGACCCCGGCGCGCCGCAGTACTGCGAACAGCTGCTCCAAGAACTGCACGGGGATCTCCCGCCGCCTCGCCAGCTCCCCGATCGGCACCGGCCCGGCACCGCCCAGACGCCCCAGCTCAGCGAGCGCCTGCAGCGCATATGGCGATTTCGTCGTGATCGAGATCATGAAGGCTCGCCGATGGTAAGCCACCGACCCGCCAGCACCGCGACAGGGCTGTCGTTTCGCGAGTGGATCGCCGTGCCTGGCAAGGAAGCAGGGAGCGTGGCCTGCTCAGGCAGGCGAGCGACCGATGACGCCGCCAGGCGCGGCGAGCCGCCGCGAAACGACAGCCCTAGATCCAGCCGCGCTCGGTGGCGATAAGAACCGCTTGAGCGCGGTCAACCGCACCCAGCTTGCCGTAGATGTTGTGCAGGTGCGTGCGCACCGTGCTGGTCGAGAGCGCCAGCTCGTGCGCGATCTGCTTGTAGACCTTGCCCTGGCCGAGGCGCTTGAGCACCTCGATCTCGCGCGTCGAGAGCGGGCACGGGTCGAGCTGACGCTGGCGCTGGCCGTTCGACGGGTAGGGCAGGTCGTACATGACGGCGCGCAGCTCCGCCGGGCCGAGTCCGATCGTGCGCGCGCACGCCAGCATCTCGCTCGGCGAGACGGCGTCGCCCTGCCCGTAGTGGGCGAGCATGTCGGCCAGCCGCACGATCGCGGCCTCGCCGTCGGCGTCCGCGCCGTGGTGGCGCTCGATCGTCGAGGCGATCGACTTCGGCAGCCCCCAGCGGCGCGCGAGCACGCCGCCGACGAGCGCATGGTCGACGCCCAGCTCGCGCCGCTCTCGGTGCAGGCGCTCCTCGGGCGTTCTCGCGTCGCCGTGCACCTGGCGCGGGTAGCCCGGATAGGCGTGCGCGAGCACGAGCTTGCCGACGTCGTGCAGCAGCGAGGTGACCATCAGCCGGTCGCGCTCCTCGTAGCCGAGCTCGGCCGCGAGCCGGTCCGCGGCGCGCTGCGTGGCGACGCCGTGGAGGCGGAAGCGCTCCGGCGTGCCCTCCCAGATTCCGCTGCGCTCGAAGAAGTCGAACGTGCGCGCACGGCTGGCGAGCGCCTGGACGGCCGCGGGCGAGAGCACGCTGATGGCGCGCACGACGCTGTCGACCCTGCCGCGCGCGCGGCCGTCGACGCGGTTCGCGAGCCGCAGCGTCGCGATCGCGAGCGCGACGTCGGACTCGACGGCCGTCACGATGTCGGCGGTCGCCGGACGCTCCTGAGAGAACAGCCGCAGCACGCGGTTGCGCGACTCCGCCAGCACCGGGAACGCCTCGAGCGCTTCGAACGCGGCCGTGAGGCGGCGGCCGTGACCCTCGTTGTGTTGCCGGACCAACGGCGGGTCGGCGTTGGGGCTGCTCGGAGGCAAGCTGGTAGGCGCGACGTTCGGTGCGATGGCGGTCGAGGAGGCGGGCGTCATGCGATCGTAGAGTTCCTGTGCTCGGCGTGCGATAGGGACCGCCGCGTGGCTGCCGCGATCCGCTTCCTCTATCGGCAGCGGTGGCCGACCGGTTTAGGGCCCGCCTGCCTGTTCGCTCGGCCGCCCGCTGGAGCGGCGATGCGCCGGGCGGGCGTATGCCCCGCGGCAGCACGGGATTCGGGGACGAGGCGTCGGGGCGCGAGTTGTCTACGCGGCCGCGCCGGCGGCCTGTGCGAGCGCCGTGTCGATGCGCCGCAGCGTCTCCTCGCGCCCAAGCAGCGCGACGCTCTCGAAGATCCCCGGCGAGATCGTCGTGCCGGCGATCGCGACGCGCACGGGTTGGAAGACCTGCTTCGGCTTCCAGCCGCGCTCCTCGACGAGGGCGCGCAGCGCGACGTCGATCGCCTCCTGCGTGAACGGGTCGAGCGCGGCCAGCGCCTCGCGCGCCGCGGTGAGCGCCTCCGCCCCGCCCTCGGCGCCGATCGTCTTGCCCCACGCCGCCTCGTCCTCGACCGGGCCGTCGTAGAGGAAGCCGGCGAGCGGCCAGAAGTCAGCGAGCGTCTGGATCTTCTCGCGGCTGATCTCGACGCCGTCGCGCAGGCCCTGGCGGCCGGTGAACGCCTCGACCCGCGCCGTCAGCTCCTCGACCGGCAGCTCGCGCAGGTAGCGGCCGTTGAAGTGGCGCAGCTTCTTCTCGTCGAAGACCGCCGGCGACTTCGAGATCCGCTCCAGCCGCAGCCGTCTCGCCAGCTCCTCGCGCGGGAAGATCTCCTCTTCGGCGTCGAAGCCGGCGCCGAGCAGCGCGATGTAGTTGACGATCGCCTCGGGCAGGTAGCCGGCGTCGCGCAGCTCCTGGACGGAGGCGGCGCCGTGGCGCTTGGACAGCTTCTTGCCGTCGGGGCCGTGCAGCAGCGGCAGGTGCGCGTAGCGGGGAGCGGCTTCGCCGAGCGCCTCGAACACGAGCAGCTGCTTGGGCGTGTTGGAGAGGTGGTCCTCACCGCGCACGACATGGGTGATGCCGGCGTCGAGGTCGTCGATCGCGACGGCGAAGTTGTAGAGGACCGAGCCGTCCGCGCGCGCGATCACCGGGTCGTCCATGTGCACGTGCTGGAAGCGCGCCTCGCCGCGGATGACGTCCTCGACGACCGTCTCCCCCTCGTTCGGCACCCGCAGGCGCACCGCGCCCTCGGCCTCGGGCTCGCCGCGGAAGCCGCGGTCGTGGCCGTGCCGCTGCTTGAACGCTCTGACGTCGTCGGAGGTGGCCGTGGTGCGGTAGGCGTGGCCCGAGTCGAGCAGCCGCTGCAGCGCCTCGGCGTGGCGCTCGGCGTTCTGCGTCTGGAAGATCGGCCCCTCGTCCCAGTCGAGACTCAGCCAGCGCAGCGCGTCGAGGATCTGCTCGACGTTCTCGGGTGTCGAGCGCTCTCTGTCCGTATCCTCGACCCGCAGCACGAGGGTCCCCCCGGAGCCGCGTGCCAGCAGCCAGTTGTAGAGAGCCGTTCGAGCACCGCCGATGTGCAGCGCGCCGGTGGGAGAAGGAGCAAAGCGAAGTCGCATGAAGCCAGCATGCTAATCGGCGCCCACGTGTCCCCGGCGGGCGGCCTCCCGAAGGCGGTCGAGCGCGGCGTCGAGAGAGGCTGCCGCGCGATCCAGATCTTTAACCAGTCGCCGCGCATGTGGCGGCCGACGAGATACGGCGAAGACGACTTCGCCGCCTTCCGCGCGGCGAAGGACGACAGCGAGATCGACGCGGTGCTGATCCACGCCGTCTACCTGCTCAACTGCAGCAGCGAGGACGAGGACATCCGCGCGAAGTCGCTCACGTCGCTGATCCACTCGCTGCGAATCGGGGACGCGATCGGGGCGGCGGGCGTCGTGCTGCATCCCGGATCGGCGTTGAGAGGCCCGGTCGAGCCGGCGATCGCGCGTGCCGGCGAGATCTTCAGAGAGGCCCTGGCCGAGAGCGAGTCGTGCCCGCTGCACCTGGAGAACACGGCCGGCACCGGCGGCACGCTCGGACGCTCGTTCGAGGAGCTCGGCACCCTGATCGAGGCCGGCGGCGGGGACGCGCGGCTGGGCATGTGCCTCGACTCCTGCCATCTGCTCGCCTCCGGCTACGACATCCGCACCGCCGCCGGGCTGGAGAAGACGCTCGAGCGCTGTGACGAGGTCACGGGGCTCGACCGGCTCGGCTCGCTGCACCTGAACGACTCGCAGACACCGCTCGGCTCCAACCGCGACCGTCATGCGAACCTCGGCGAGGGCGAGTTGGGCGAGGAGGGCTGCATGGCGTTCCTGTCCGAACCGCGCTTCGAGGGACTCCCCCTCGTGCTGGAGACGCCGGGGCCCGACCGCAGAGGGACGAGCGCGGAGGAAGTGCGGTACGCGTTCAGCCTGCGCGAGCGCGGCTTGGCCGCGCGCGGGATCTGACCGGCCCTCGCCGACGCCGCAGGCTGCGCTAGCGTCCCGGCTTCCTTGGCATCGACGCACGATCCACGGGACGTGGCGCCCGTCACGCTTGCTGCCCCCGATCCGCATGTGATCGTCTTGTTCGGGGCGACCGGGGACCTTGCGCGCCGCAAGCTGCTGCCGGGCCTGCTGCATCTGTCCGAGGCGGGCCTGATGCCCGCGAACTTCCGCGTCGTCGGCACGTCGCTCGACGAGTGCGACGACGACGGCTTCCGCGCGATCGCGCGGCACGCCGTCGACGACTTCGCGCGCCACCGCTTCAGCGAACAGCAGTGGGACGACTTCGCGCGGCGGCTCACCTACGTCAGCCACGATGCGGGCGCGGCCGGGCTCGCGAGCGCCGTGAGCGACGCGGTCGCCGACATCGGCGGGCGCGCCCGCCTGCTGCATTACCTGAGCGTGCCGCCGGCCGCCGCCGGCGCGACGGTGCGCCTGCTCGGCGAAGCGGGTCTGGCGGACAACGCGCGCATCATCATGGAGAAGCCGTTCGGCACCGACCTCGAGAGCGCCCGCGCGCTCAACGCCGAGGTGCACGAGGTGTTTGCCGAGCACCAGGTCTTCCGCATCGACCACTTCCTTGGCAAGGAGGCGGCGCAGAACATCCTCGCGCTGCGCTTCGCGAACGGCCTGTTCGAGCCGATCTGGAACCGCTTTCACATCGACCACGTGCAGATCGACGTGCCGGAGACGCTGTCGATCGGCTCGCGCGCGGGCTTCTACGAGAAGACCGGCGCCTACCGCGACATGGTCGTCACGCACCTGATGCAAATCCTCGCGTTCGTCGCGATGGAGCCGCCGACCGCGCTGGAGCCGCACGCGATCACGGAGGAGAAGAACAAGGTCTTCCGCTCGCTGAAGCCGCTCGACCCCGCCTGGGTCGTGCGCGGCCAGTACGAGGGCTACCGCGGAGAGCCCGGCGTCGCGCCCGACTCCGACACGGAGACGTTCGTCGCGCTGCGCTGCGAGATCGACAGCTGGCGCTGGTCGGGCGTGCCGTTCTACCTGCGCACCGGCAAGCGGATGGCGGAGAGCGCGCGCATCATCTCGATCTCCTACCACGAGCCGCCCGCGGGGATGTTCCCCGCCGGCTCGGGCGTCGGCGAGTTCGGCCCGGACCACCTCACGTTCGACCTCGACGAGTCCTCGCGCCTGTCCCTGTCGTTCTACGGCAAGCGGCCGGGGCCGGGAATGCGGCTCGACAAGATGAGCATGCAGTTCTCGCTCGAGGAGACCGGCGGCGACGACGACGCGCTGGAGGCCTACGAGCGCCTGATCCACGACGCGATGGTCGGCGACCACACGCTGTTCACGACCGCCGAGGGGATCGAGCGCCTGTGGGACATCTCAGCCCCGCTGCTCGACCGCCCCTCCCCGCTGCACGCCTACGCGCCCACGACGTGGGGGCCGGAGGCGATGCAGGCGCTGATCGCGCCGCACGCCTGGCGGCTGCCGTTCGCGCGGCGCTGGCGCGGTCCGAACGGCGCGCGCGGCTGAGCTCCGCATGAGCAGGGGGACGGCGCAAGGCCGCCACTAGACTGCGCCCGCGTGCCTCCCGCCCTCTCCGTCACGGCGCTGCGCAAGACCTACGGCCGCACGACCGCGCTCGGCGGCGTCGACCTGGAGATCGGCGCGGGCGAGCTGGTCGGCCTGCTCGGCCCTAACGGCGCCGGCAAGTCGACGCTCGTGAAGATCGCCTGCGGGCTCGTGCGCCCGAGCGGCGGCAGCGCCGCCGTGTGCGGCGCGCCGGCCGGCTCGCGCGAGGCGCGCCGTGCGCTCGGCTACCTCGCCGAGCTGTTCCGCTTCCCCGGCTGGGCGCGCGCGGAGGAGGTGCTCGCGCTGCATCAGCGGCTGGCCGGCTCGGACGGCGGCGCCACCGAGCGCGGCGCGCTGCTGGAGCAGGTCGACCTGCTGGATGCGCGCGACCGCCGCGTCGAGGCGATGTCGAAGGGGATGCAGCAGCGGCTCGGGCTCGCGCAGGCGCTGATCGGCGGGCCGCGGCTGCTGCTGCTCGACGAGCCGACGAGCGCGCTGGACCCCGTCGGGCGGCGGATGGTGCGTGAGCTGCTCGAGCGGCTGCGCGAGCAGGGGGTCGCGGTGCTGCTCAACTCGCACCTGCTGAGCGAGGTGGAGCTGGTGTGCGACCGCGTCGCGATCCTCGCCTCCGGGCGCGTCGTCGCCGCCGGCCGTCCCTCCGAGCTGGTGCACGCCGGCGGGGTCGAGATCGAGACGGCCGTCGGCGTGCGGCGCTTCGCGCAGGCGACGCGCGAGCAGGTGCCGGAGCTGGTCGCCGGGCTCGTGCGCGACGGCGAGCGGATCTACGGCGTGCGGGTGCTGACCAGCTCGCTCGAGGAGGCCTATCTCGAAGCGGTCGGCGACCGGCAGGAGGGCGCGGCATGAACGGCGCGGTCGTCGTCGCCGGCTACGCGCTGCGCGAGAGCGTGCGACGGCGCGTGTTCGCCGTCGTGCTGCTGCTGACGGCGCTGTTCCTCGGCCTGTTCGCGTTCGCGACCGCGAAGGTGTTCGAGAGCACCGGCGACTTCACGGTCGGGCGGGACATCGGGACGCTCGACGCCACGGGCCTCGTCGCCTCGACGATGCTCGGCCTCGGAATGTTCGCGATCCTCTTCCTCGCGACGGTGCTGGCGGTCTTCCTGACGCTCGGCGCGGTGCGCGGCGACGCGGAGCGCGGCCTGCTGCAGCCGCTCGTGGTGCGCCCGCTGGGTCGCACGTCGCTGCTGCTCGGCCGCTTCGTGGCCGCTGCGTCCGTGTGCGCCGTGTACGTGGCGCTCGTCTACGCGGCGACGACGCTGATCGTCCATCAGGCCTCGGGCCGCTGGCCGGACGCGGTCCTCGGACCCGGGCTCGCGCTGATGGCAGGGAGCGCGGTGATCGTCGCGCTCGCGCTGCTCGGCTCGGTGTTCCTGTCGGCGACGGCGAACGGGATCGTCACGTTCATGCTGTTCGGCGCGGGGCTCGTCGCCGGCCTGATGCAGTCGATCGCCGACGCGATCGGGTCGCACTCGCTCGGGCAGATCGCGCACGCGATCGCGATCGCGCTGCCGTTCGAGGCGCTCTACCAGGCCGGCCTGCACGCGTTGACGGCGGACCAGTCGGGCTTCACCGGAGCGCTGATTCAACTCGGCCCGTTCGGCTCCTCGCACGCCGGCGGGCCGGGGCTCGTCTTGTGGGCGCTCGCGTACGTCGCGGTTGCGCTGGCGATCGGCGCGTGGGGCTTCTCGCGGCGAGACCTGTAGCGGCGCGCAGGCGCCTACGCCGCGACGGCGTCGAGCATCGCCGAGCCGAGCAGGTGGTCAAGCTCGGCGCGCAGGGCGGCGTTCGCCGCCGCGACGCGGTACTCCGGCCCGAGCTTGAGCTTGCGCGCCCCGCGCGAGGTCTGCAGGTCGAGCACGACGTCGGACTCGCCCGGGTGCAGGGAGATCAGCGCCTTCAGATCCTCGATCACGCTCGCCGGCAGGGCGGTCGCGTCGAGCCGCAGGCGCACCGGCGGGGGGCCCACCGGGATTGCGCGGGCCTGCTCGCGCGCTCTCTCGACCTGAGCCTCGGTCGGCTCGAATCTGGTGGCCTCCTGCAGGATCACGCAGGTCGAGTTGGCGTCCTTGTGGTCGACCTTGCCGCGCACGAGCACGACCGAGTCGAGCGCGAGCGCGTCCTCGTAGGCCGCGAGCGCTCTGCCGAAGATCAGCAGCTCGACGCTGCCTTCGAGGTCGTCGAGCGTGGCGAACATCATGTGGTCGCCTCTCTTGGTGCGGATCTTCTTGCCCTGCGTGATGATCCCGCCGACGGTGACCCACTCGCCGTCACGGCGGCCCGACAGCTGCGCGAGCGGGCAGTCGACTCTCAGCCGCATCGCCTCGCGCACGGCCTTCAGCGGGTGCGCGGAGACGAACAGGCCGATCGACTCCTTCTCGACCGCCAGCAGCTCCGCCTGCTCGAACTCCTCGGTCGGGATCGGCGGGTGGCTGGGCGCGGCGAACGCGGCGGCTGCGCCGTTGGACGCGGCGGCGTCGTCGCCGCCGAAGCCGAGGTCGAAGATCGAGCCCTGGCCGATCTGCGCGTCCTGCTGGGACTTCTGCCCGGCTGCCTGCGCCTGCTCGAGCACGCCGAGCATGCCCTTGCGCGTCGCGCCGGTCGAGCCGAAGGCGCCGCATTTGATCAGCGCCTCGATCGCCTTCTTGTTGACGGTGCGGCCGTCGACGCGCTCGCAGAAGTCCCATATGGAGGCGAACGGACCGTCCTCGCGGGCGCGCTTCATCGCCTCGACGGCTGAGAAGCCGACGCCCTTGACGGCGTCGAGACCGAAGCGGATGCGCCCCTCGACCACCATGAACTCGTGGTCGGACTCGTTGACGTCCGGCGGCAGGATCTCGATCCCCATCTGCTCCGTCTGCGCGACGAAGAACGGAACCTTGTCCTTCGTGTCCATCACCGAGGAGATCAACGCCGCCATGTACTCGGCCGGATAGTTGGCCTTCAGCCAGGCGGTGCGGTAGGAGATCAGCGCGTAGCAGGCGGCGTGCGACTTGTTGAACGAGTAGTCGGCCGACTTCTCGTTCGTC
>JBJMLB010000005.1:0-73682 GCA_045805465.1 Conexibacter sp.
AGATCATGCCGTCGGGGAGCTGGAGGCGGCCGGCGTGGACCGGGTCGAGCTGCGTCTTCGCCACCTCGTTCTTCCAGGCCACTATCTCGGCGAGTCGCTCGGTCTGCGTCAGCGCGATCGCGGCTGTGAACTCGCTCATCCGGAAGTTCAGGCCGGCGACGGCGTGGTCGGGCTTGCCGTAGTTGCGGAATGCGCGCGCGTGCTCGAGCAGGTCCGGATGGCGGGAGACGAGCATGCCGCCCTCGCCCGTCGAGACCGTCTTGGTGGCGTAGAAGGACCACACGCCGGCGTCGCCCCACGTGCCGGGACGCCGCCCGTGCCACCCCGCGCCGTGCGCGTGGGCGCAGTCCTCCAGCAGGAACACGTCGTGCGCGCGGCAGGCTGCCGCGATCGCCTCGCTCTCGAAGGCGATGTGGCCGCCGATGTGCACGAGCACGCACGCGCGCGGCTTGTGCTCGGCGATCGCGGCCTCGATCTCGATGAGCGAGGCGCACAGGTCGTCTCTGTTGCAGTCGACGAAGACGGGCTTGCCGCCGGCGGCCATGATCGCGAGCGGCGTCGCCATGAACGTGTTGGACGGGCACAGCACCGCCTTCCCGCGCACGCCGGCGTATTCGAGCGCGGCGATCGCGCCGCCTGCCCACGAGCCCATCGCAACGGCGGGCGCGCCGTTCCAAGCCGACCAGGCCTCCTCGAAGCGGCGGTTCATCGCCCCGTGAGACCACTGGCCCGAGTCGATCACCTCGTCGATCAGCGCGTGGAAGCGCGGGCGGTCGCGCTCGTCGAAGCCGATCGCGAAGCGGTGAAGGTCGAGCTCGGCCGTGGACACGCGGCGGAACGCTAGTGGTCAGCGCGGCGACGTGGGGTCACCTCCGTTTGACGCACCTCGGTTCCCCTCACGGCCGGCGGTGCTTCGTGAGATGCTGCGCCCATGTGGCCCATCGTCATCATCGTCGTCGTAGCCGTGCCGCTGCTGGTGCTCGCGTGGTGGCAGGTGCAGCGCCGCCGCTGACCTGGGGCGATCGGGCGCGCCGGCAGCGGGGGCTTTCTCAGGTGGAGCTCGCGCTGCGCCGGCTCGGCTGCGGAGACGGTCGCGTAGTCGATACGCAGATCGCGATAGGCGGCAAGGTCGCCCTTCGTCAGACAGGCGTCAGCACGCGGATCGATCCGAGCGACTGTCGGGCAGCTCGCCATGCGCGGTCTCAAGCTCGCTCAGATCAGCCAAATCGCGCTCGCGACTGGCGATCCGCTTCAGTGCAACGAGATCCCCAAGCGAACAGATAGGTGCTTCGACGCCGTCGACTCTTCTCACATCAGCACGGGCGATCAACTCGGCGAACGTGAGCGGAGATGCCTGCTCAGGGAGCAGGTCGATGTGGCCGTGCGGCGTGGCGAGATGGATCGACTTGCCGGCAGCGATGGTGTCGGCCGGGATCAGCGAGCCGTCCGGGCGGGTCGCGCCCCACTCCGCGATCAACGTGCGGACTCGGTCGACGTTGTCGTTCCCGGGTTCGAGGACGACATCGATATCGCGGGTCATGCGCACGACGCCGTGGCGGATGAGCGCGATGCCGCCAATGAGGACATAACGAACGCCGACCCTGTTGAGGTCGGAGAGGATCTGGCCAAAGCCCGTCACGCGTGCGGGCGATCAGACGCTGCGAGCTCGATCCCCATCTGACTCAGCGCAATGCCCTCGGCGAGCAGCTCGTCGGGATCGCGGCTCGCGTCCTCGATGAGGCGGTAGCGACGCCATGCCTCGTTGGCCGCCGCGAAGTCGGCGCGTGCCTCGGCTGCGTGGGCGTCCCGGGCCGCCTGCTGAAGACGTTGCTCCTGCCTCGGCGTCACGGGCCGAGCATAGCCGGCAGGGCTGGATACGGCGAGCGTCTCGCGCTCGCAGGGACCAGCACAACCCGGAAGGACGGCGCAGCAAGCGCGCTAAGCCCGCTGGCGATACGCGACGAGGAAGTCCGCCAGCTGTTGCCCGCGGTGAAGGAACCCCCGCAGCGTCTTGCCGGTCGCGCGATGCGCCAGCGGCAGCTCAACCTCGCTCACGCGGAAGCCGGCGCGGACCGCGTCGATCGTCATGCCGATCTCCATCCCGAAGCGCGGCGCGAACGGCACGACCGCGGGCAGCACCTCTGCGCGCAGGGCGCGCTGGCCCGAGATCGGGGCGCTCGCCTCGTAGCCGCAGCGCTTGCGGATCGCCCAGCGCGCGAAGCCGAGCGCCCAGCCGAAGCCGCCGCCGACGCGCTTGGCGAACGCCGCGACGGCGAGGTCGGCGCGGCCCTCGCGGACCTCCTCGACGAGGCGTGCGAGCTGGTCCGCACTAGTGGCGAGATCGCCGTCGCACAGCAGGATCACCGGCCGCGGCTCGGGTCCCTCCGCGAGCGGCAGCAGCCGCTGCGCGGCGAGCGTGGCGGCGCCGCCCTTGCCGATGTTGCGCGCGGAGCGCACGACCTCGGCGCCGTGCTGCGCGGCGACGTCGGCGCTGCCGTCCGTCGAGCCGTCGTCGGCGACGAGGATGCGCGCGCCCGGGAACGCGGCGGCGAGCGCTTCGAGCGTCGTCGGCAGGCGGTCCGCCTCGTTGTGGGCGGTGACGATGACGGCAGTGTCGGGGGCCATCGGGAGCGGCGGCTATTCTGGCGATCCGCGGGCCCGGCTGCGGCGCCCTCACCTTGTGGCAAGCGATCTGGAGGTCGAGCGTGCCTGACGTCGAGGCCCACATCACGGGCACGGTCTGGAGAGTCGAGGTGTCCATCGGCGACTCGGTCGACGAGGGCGACACGGTCGTGATCCTCGAGTCGATGAAGATGGAGATGCCCGTTGAGGCGGAGGATCCCGGCGTCGTGAAGGAGATCCGCTGCGAGGAGGGTCAGGCCGTCTCCGAGGGCGACACGCTCGTCGTGCTCGAGTAGCGCAGCGTGCCCGGCACCATCCACGTCGAGGAGCCGGCGCCCGGCGTCGCGCTCCTGACGATCTCCAATCCCGACAAGCGCAACGCGCTCGACCGCACGCTGCTGGAGTCGCTGCGCTTCGCGCTGGAGCGGCTCGACGCGCGCTGCGTCGTGCTGACCGGCGAGGGGCGCGCCTTCTGCGCCGGCTACGACATTGAGGAACTGCTCGGCGAGGGCTACGACGAGGGCGAAGAGGCGGCGCATCCGTTTGCCGCCGCGCTTGCAGCGATCGAGGCGTACCCCTATCCCGTGCTGGCGGCGCTCAACGGCGCGACGATCGGCGGCGGGCTGGAGCTGGCGATCGCCTGCGACCTGCGGATCGCCGCCGAGACGGTGCAGCTCGGGATGCCGCCGGCCAAGCTCGGCGTCGTCTACGCGACCGCCGGCTTGAACCGCTTCCTGACGACGATCGGCGGCGCCCGCACGCGCGAGCTGTTCCTCACCGGGCGGCGCATCGACGCGCCGACAGCCGAGCGCTGGGGCCTCGTCAACGAGGTCGTCGAGGCCGAGGCGCTGCCGGGTGCGGCGCTCGCGCTCGCACAGGAAATTGCCGCCAATGCGCCGCTGTCGCTGCGCGGCAACAAGGCAGGGATCCGCGCGCTGGTCGCCGCCCGGGGGGCGCTCGACCCGGTCGTCGCCGACGTGCTGGACGCCGAGCGGCGGACCGCCTTCGATTCCGAAGACCTGCGCGAAGGCCTGCGCGCCTTCGGCGAGAAGCGCGCGCCGCGGTGGCTCGGTCGCTGACGCGCCCGCGCCACCGCCAGGGCCGCTGAGCGCGCCCGCCCGCTCGGGCGGGATGCTTCCCCCGGCGGGTCCGAGTCGGCTCGGCGGGTGCGCGGCGACGATAGGTGGTATGTCACCCTTTCTCCCCGCACGCCGCGTCCGGAGCCGTCCGGCCGCGGCCCTATCGTGACCCGATCCTGCCTCGGAGGTTGCCGCCCCCATGCCGTCGTTGATCACCCGTGAGGAAGCGCTGCGCCTCGGCGAGATCGAGGAGCACGCCGAGATCGAGGCGCTGATCGAGCGTGCGTGGAAGGCCCGTGTCGAGCGCTTCGACACGTCGACCGACATGTGCTCGCTCGTGAACGCGAAGTCGGGCGGCTGCGCCGAGGACTGCGGCTTCTGCGCGCAGTCACGCTACGCCGAGGCGGACACGCCGCTGCACGCGATGATGGAGCCGGATCAGATCCTCGAGCACGCGCGCGCGGCCGAGGCCGCCGGTGCGCACCGCTTCTGCATGGTCACGCAGGGCCAGGGCCTCTCCAAGCGCGACTTCGAGAAGGTGCTCGAGGGCACGCGGCTCGTCGCCGAGCACACGAACCTCAAGCGCTGCGCCTCGATCGGCCACATGTCTCCCGCACGCGCGAAGGCGCTCAAGGAGGCCGGCGTCCAGCGCGTGCACCACAACGTCGAGACGGCGGAGTCCTACTACCCGGAGGTCTCCTCGACTGTCCGCTACGAGGGCCGGCTGCGCACGATCGACGCGGTCAAGGAGGCCGGCCTGGAGACGTGCGTCGGCGGGATCCTCAACCTCGGCGAGTCGCGCGAGCAGCGCGTCGAGATGGCCTTCCAACTGGCCGAGATCGACCCGACGAGCGTGCCGATCAACCTGCTCAACCCGCGTCCGGGGACGAAGTTCGGCGACCGCGACTACATGGACCCGTGGGAGGCGGTCAAGTGGATCGCGATCTTCCGCCTGATCCTCCCGGAGGCGCTCTTCCGCCTCTGCGGCGGGCGCGTCGAGAACATCGGGGACCTGCAGCGGATGGCCGTCCGCGCCGGCATCAACGGCGTGATGATGGGCAACTTCCTCACGACGCTCGGCAACACGCCCGAGGAGGACCGCGCGATGTTCGAGGAGCAGGGCCTCAACGTCGCGCGCCAGCCCGACAACGGGTCAAACCCGCGGCCGGACAACCGCTCCGGCTGGCTGAAGGGTGAGACGCCGGACGTCGTCGAGATGCACCTCGACACGGCGACGCCCTCCGACGCGATCGAGATCAGATTGTGGGATCCGGCGACGCAGCTGAGATTCGAGAGCAAGCGGGTGATCCCGCCGCGTCCTGATGGGGCACCCAACACCGGCAAGGGGCGACCGACTCGGGAGGCGGCGGCGCGGCGATGATCGAGATCGAGGCACGACTGGACGAGCTGGAGCAACTCGGACTCGCGCGCCGCACCCGTCTCGTCAGCGGTCCGCAGGGGCCGCGCGTCGTGCTCGACGGCAAGCCCGTCCTGCTGCTCTGCTCGAACAACTACCTCGGCCTCGCCGACCACCCGGCCGTCCGCGAGGCGGCCGCCGAGGCGGCGATGCGATGGGGCGTCGGCGCCGGCGGGTCGCGCCTCGTCTCCGGCACGATGACGATCCACAGGCGCCTCGAAGAGCGGCTCGCGTCGTTCGAGCGCCGTCAGGCCGCGCTGCTGTTCGGCTCCGGCTACCTCGCGAACACCGGCGTCGTCTCGGCGCTCGCGCGCAGCGGCGAGGTCGTCTTCTCCGACGAGCTCAACCACGCCTCGATCGTCGACGGCTGCCGCCTCTCGCGCGCCGACGTGTTCGTCTACGACCACGCGGACGTCGAGCACCTGGAGTGGGGCCTGCAGCAGGCCGGCTCGCGCGGCGCGCTGATCGTGACCGACGGCGTCTTCTCGATGGACGGCGACGTGGCGCCCTTGGTCGACCTCGCCGAGCTGGCCGGGCGCTACGACGTGCGGCTGATGGTCGACGAAGCGCACGGCACCGGCACGATGGGTCCGGGCGGACGCGGGGCGGTAGCGGAGGCCGGCGTCGAGGACGGCGTCGACGTGATCGTCGGCACGCTCGGCAAGGCGCTCGGCTCCTACGGCGCCTACGCCGCCTGCGACCAGCGGATGGCGAGATACCTCACGAACGCCGCCCGCTCGTTCGTCTTCTCGACCGCCCCGCCGCCGCCGGCGATCGCCGGCGCGCTTGCCGCGCTGGGTCTGCTGGAGGCCGAGCCGCGCCGCGTCGAGAAGCTGCAGTGCAACGTGCGCGAGCTGCGCAGCGCACTGGAGCAGGAGGGCTTCGCGCTCGGCGAGGAGGACCGCACGCCGATCGTCCCGCTCGTGCTCGGCGACGCGAAGGCGACGATGCGCGCCTGTGAGCTCGCCCTGGAGCGCGGCGTCTTCGCACAGGGCATCCGCCCGCCGACGGTGCCGGTCGGCAGCTCGCGGCTGCGCATCGCCGTGATGGCGACGCACGGCAAGAGCGAGCTGCGCGACGCCGCCCGCACGCTCGCGCAGGCGGTGCGCAGCGCGGGGATGCGACCGGAGGACCTCGAGCCGCCCGTCACCGCTCCGCCTGCGTCCGAGCCGCTCGAGGCCGAGGCCGAGAGCGCCTGGGGGCCCGGCTTCGCCGATCACATGACCGGCTCCGCCACCGCTCCGGCCGCGCGCTGGGCCGACGACGCGCCGCCCCCGCCGCGGTCGCGTACGCGCCTGTTCGACGGCGAGGCCGGCGACGGCCTCGAGCGCGCCGCCTAGCCGGCGGTGCGCGGCCTCTTCGTCACCGGCACCGACACGGGCGTCGGCAAGACCGTCGTCGCCGCGTCGATCCTCGCGGCGCTGCGCCATCGCGGCGAGCGCGTCACAGCCTTCAAGCCTGTCCTCACCGGGACGGACGCGCCGCCCGACGCCGACTGGCCGCCGGACGACGCGCTGCTTGCCCAGGCGGCGGACATGCGCCCGCAGGACGTCGCGCCCGCGCGCTTCGGGCCGCCGGTCTCGCCCCACCTCGCGGCCTCGCTCGCCGGCACGCCGCTCGACCCGGCCGCGCTGCGCGCCGCCTTCGCCGGGCACGCGGCGGAGGCCGACGTCGTAATCGCCGAGGGCGTCGGCGGGCTGCTCGTCCCGCTGGCGACCGGCTACGCCGTGCGCGACTTCGCGGTCGACATCGGCCTCCCTTTGGTGATCGCCACACGGCCCACACTCGGCACGATCAACCACACGCTGCTGACACTCGAGGCCGCGCGCGGCGCCGGCCTGACCGTCGCGGGCGTGGTCATCACACCCTGGCCGGAGCAGCCGAGCACGATGGAGGACGACAACCGCGCGACGATCGCGCGGCTCGGCGACGTGGAGGTCGCTGTGCTGCCCCCGATGCCGCGGGCGGACCCGGCGCTGATGATCGCGGCCGGAGCCACGCTGCCGCTCGATCGCTGGCTCAGCTGAGCGCCCGCTCGATGTACGGCCCGAGCAGGGCCGCGGCGTCGGCGGCGGTGGTCTGCGGCGATCCCTTCGGCACCGTCACATAGGAGATCGCCAGCCGCACGAGCGTCTCGGCGAGCAGCTGCGCGTCGTGCTCGCTCGCGCTCGGCCAGCCGTCGCGCATGACCGCGGCGATCCGGGCGCTGGCCCAGGTCACGACCGGCATCGACTGCGTCGTCACCAGTGGCAACATCCCGCCGGTGCCGTCGTCGCTCAGCAGGATCCGCATGAGCGGGTCCTCTCCGGCCGTCACGAGAAAGACCTCGAGCGCGGCGGCGACCGCGGCGGACGGGTCGTCGAGGTGCTCGCGCACCGCCTGCTCGACCGCGTCGAGGAAGCGCTCGCCCTCGCGGATCACGAACGACGCCGAGAAGTCGTCGCGGTTGCCGAACTCCTTGTAGAGCGTCTGGCGCGAGACGCCGGCGGCCCTCGCGATGTCGGCCATCGTGATGTCAGCCCAGGCGCGGTGCTGCAGCTCGTCGCGCGCGGCGTCGAACAGCGTGTCGCGCAGCAGTTGGCGCGCGGCGACGGCGTAGGGGGTGCGCGCGCGGGTGGGGGCCATCGCCTCCATCGTCGCAGCCGGCGCGGGCGACATGCTCAGCCCTCGTCCGGCTCGAAGTCGACCTTGTCGCGCACGCCGCAGTCCGGGCAGGCCCAGTCGTCCGGCACCTCCGACCACGGCGTGCCAGCTGGGAAGCCCTCGCGCGGGTGGCCTTTGTCCTCGTCGTAGACGTAGCCGCAGGACGGGCAGACGAAGGCGGCCATCAGGCGACCGCTCCCGAACCGCCCCCGCTGCCATAGCGCTTCAGCACCCGCTTGCGCGTCCGCGGCTGGATGTTCGCGCGCGCGACGTCGCCGCCGTAGTGCTCCAGCACGCGGTGGTCCATCACCCGCCGCCACACCGGCGGGAACAGCGCGAGCACGATCATGCCCGCGTAGCCCGTCGGCAGCTGCGGCGCCTCATCCATGTGGCGCAGCGACTGGTAGCGGCGCGTCGGGTTCGCGTGATGGTCGCTGTGGCGTTGCAGGTGATAGAGCAGCACGTTCGAGGCGACGTTGTTCGAGTTCCACGAGTGCTCGGGCGCGGTGCGCTCGAAGCGGCCGTCCTCGCGCTTCTGGCGCAGCAGGCCGTAGTGCTCCAGGTAGTTGACGACCTCCAGCAGCGACGCGCCGACAAAGGACTGGATCAGCAGGTAGGGCAGTACGACCCAGCCGAAGGCGGCGATCAGCACGGCGTACAGGCCGACCGTCATCGCCCACGCGTTGAGGATGTCGTTCTTGTACGTCCACGGCCCGCTGCCGGTGCGGCGCAAGCGCTCGACCTCGAGCTCCCACGAGGAGCGCAGCGAGCCGGCGAGCGTGCGCGGCAGGAATGCCCAGAAGCTCTCGCCGAGACGCGAGCTGGCTGGATCATCCGGCGTCGCGACGCGCACGTGGTGGCCGCGGTTGTGCTCGATGAAGAAGTGGCCGTAGCCGCTCTGCGCCAGCGCGACCTTCGAGAGCCAGCGCTCGAGCGACGCGCGCTTGTGGCCGAGCTCGTGCGCGGTGTTGATCGCGATCCCGCTGACCATCGCCATCGTGAACGCGAGGCCGATCTTGTCGACGGTCGAGAGGTCGCCGTGGGACCAGAGCCAGCAGGCAAGTACGAGGCCGGCGTACTGCACCGGGATGAAGGCGTACGTGCACCAGCGGTAGTAGCGGTCTTGCTCCAGCCACTTGATGACGCTGTCAGGCGGGTTCTCCGCGTCCATCCCGACGATCACGTCGAGGATCGAGAAGATCCCGAAGACGAGGATCGGGCCGAACCACCAGAAAACGCCGAGGCCGGTCAGCTCGACCCAGAACCAGGCGATGAACGGCAGCGAGGGGACGATCAGGCCCAGCAGCCACGCGTAGCGCTTGCCGTCGCGCCAGGTGGCGGGACTCAGATCCTCCTCGACAGCAACGGTGCCCATGTCTCCTCCGGCGTCGCGGTGGCAGATTACGTTGCCTAAGTTGACACGACTACCCCTTTGTGTCAACCAGCTGGCCGACCGGCAGTTCGGTTGTGAGAGCATGCGCCGTCATGGGACGGGGGACCCAGACGCGCGCCCGCGACCGCATCCGCATTCCGTCGGCACTGGTCGAGCATCCGACGCTCAGCGCCGGGCTGCTGCTCGCGCTGCTGGTGCTCGTCTACCTGTGGCCGGTGCTGTTCGGCGGCAGGGTCTTCTCGCCGGACGCGGTCCTCTACAAGGTCCCGCCATGGCAGCCGTACCAGCCGCCGGACGTCGCGAGCTTCGAAAACTACCTGCTGGCGGACGTGCCGCTGGTCGTGCGTCCGTGGCACGAGCTGATGCGGGAGCTGCTGCGCTCGGGTACGTTCCCCGCCTGGGATCCGCACGTGCTGACCGGCATCCCGCTGATCTCGAACCCGCAGACCGGTCTCTTCTCACCGTTCAGCCTGCCGCTGTGGGTCCTCCCCTTCACTTACGCGTTCGGCGTCGTCGCCGCGCTCAAGCTGTGGGCCGCCGCGTTCGGGACCTACCTGCTCGCGCGCGAGCTGCGGCTCGGGTTCCTGCCTGGCCTGCTCGCCGGCATCGCCTTCGGCTTCTGCTCGATGAACATCATGTGGCTGATGCCGGAAGCCGTGCCGGCGGTCGTCGTGATGCTGCCGTGGATGCTGTGGCTCGTCGAGCGCCTGGCCCGCGGCGGGGGCGTCGGCAGCGCAATCGGCCTCGCGTGCGTCACAGCCGTCGCGCTCGGCGGCGGCCACCCCGGCACGCAGGTCCACGTGCTTGTCGCCGCGGGCGTGTACGCGCTGCTGCGCACGGCCTTCGCGCGCGAACGCGCACCTCCGGAGCGGCTCAAGGCCCTGGGGCTGACGCTCGGCGGCCTCGTCGTCGGCATCGGCCTGATCGCCGTGCTGCTGATCCCGGAGATCGTCTCGAGCCATGGGACCGTCGGCACGCTCGCGCGCAGGAGCGGCCAGGGCCAGCACTCGCTGCCCGGTCTGGACCGGATGCCGTTCGGGATGATCCGCACGCCGCTGTTCCCCGACTGGTGGGGCCGCCCGAGCGGCCTCGAGACCGCTGACTCGCCGCTCCACTCGATCAACCTCAACTACGAGGAGCGCACCTTCTACGCCGGCGTCGTCGCGCTCCTGCTCGCCGTGATCGGGCTCACCAATCGCTCCGCGCTGCGCCGGCAGGCGCCGTTCCTGATCCTCGGCGGCCTCGGCCTCGCGATCGCCCTCCACGCACCAGGGCTCTGGTGGCTCGTCACCCACCTGCCCGCGCTCGAGCTCGTCGAGAACCAGCGCCTGCACTTCGTCTTCGAGCTCGCCGTCGCCGTACTCGCCGCATTCGGGCTGCAGGCCGTGCTGGAGCGACCACAAGAGCGCGGGCGACAACTCGCGGTGGCGCTCGCAGGCATCGGCGTCGCACTGATCGCGGCGGCGCTTGCGCACGTCGGCCCCGGTGACGTTGGCCACACCGTCGAGCACTTCATCACCGGGAGAGACTTCCAGCGCCGCGGCGTGATCGAGCTGACGACGATCGCCTGGTTCCTGCTGTTCGCGCTCGGCGTGACCGCGGCGCTGCTCGCGCTGCGCCGCCGCCCCGGGTGGGCGGCGGCGGTCGCGGCGACGCTTGTGCTGCTCGCGGCGCTCGACATGCTGCACTTCGCGAACCGCTACAACCCGATGGCGCCGGCCGACCGTGTCACGCCGCCCCGCACGCCCGCGATCGCCTACCTGCAGGAGCACCGCGCCGAGGGCCGCTTCGTCGGGGTCGGGCTCGCGCTGCCGCCGGAGCAGTCGATCCGCTACGGGCTCGCCGACGTACGCGGCTACAACCCGCCGTTTCCGACGAAGGACTTCCTCGCGCTGTGGCGCCAGGCCACGCCGGACCAGGTCGCGTGGCTGCCGACAACGATCGGCGGGATCACCCCGGCCACGGTCCAGGTGACAGGTGCGCTCGGCGCGCGCTTCATCGTGGCGGCGCCGGGGACCACTCCACCGACGGAACGCCCCGACCCGGCCCTGCGACCGCTGCGGCGCCTCTACGACGGACGCGACGCGACGATCTTCGAGAACCCGCGCGCCACGCCGCGCGCGTTCGTGGCGCCGACGATCGTCTCGGTGCCCGATGCGGCGAGCGCGCGTGCGGCGCTGGCGGACAGCGGCTTCGACGCGCGCCGCGCGGTCGTTGTCGCATCCGACCAGCCGAGCGAAGCCGGACTCGCGAGCGCGCAGGGCGCGCGCGGAACCGCTGCGATCGTCGAAGAGCGCAACGCGCGCGTCACGTTGAGGACGACGCTCGACAGGCGCGGCATCGTCGTGCTCGGCGACCAGCTGCTGGACGGCTGGAGCGTGCAGGTCGACGGCCGTCCCGCCACGCCGGTCCGCGTCGACGCCGTCCTGCGCGGCGTCGTCGTCGACGCCGGACAGCACGAGATCGTGTGGAGCTACCGCGTGCCCGGCCTGCGCGCCGGGATCGCCACGAGCGCGCTGGCGCTCGCGCTGCTGCTCGGAGCGGCCCTGCTGCCGCGCGTGCGCCGCGCTCGCGCGGCGCGCACGCTCACCCGCAGCTAGACAGCTACTCGTCGCCGCCCTCGTCGCCCGGATCCTCGGACAAGTCGAGCAGCTCGACGTCAATCGCCGTGCCGTCCTCGTCGAGCATCACCGCGACGTCGTCGCCGACCTCGATCCCGTCGAGCAGGCTCGCGTCGTCGACTTGGATCGTCGTCGCGTCGCCGCCGTCGTCCGGCGCGACCGTCAGCGAGGAGCCGTCGGCCGCGAGTGCGGTCACGGTGCCGTCCACCTCGTCGGCCCAGTCGTCCTCGGCGCAGTCGCCCTCGTCACTCTGACCGGCGACGCGCAGCTCGTCGGCGATCAGCCTGCGGCCGTCCTTGTGGAACGACACGTCGACGACGTCGCACCAGGCGGCGTCGGCCGCCTCGAACAGCCGCTGCGGGTCGCCGAAGCGCAGTCCGCTGCCGTCGTCGGTGCGGATCGCGAAGGCGCCCTCCCCCTCGTCATCCGTCACGACGCCGGAGGCGTGCAGCTCGCCGTCGCCGATGTTCGTCGGCGCCGAGAGGACTCTGATCGTGATCGCGACGTTGCCCTGCGCGTCGGTCGCGATCGTGACGAGCAGCGTCTGCCCGGGCGCGAGCCCCCGAAAGTCGATCGTGACGTTCGCCGCCGAGCGCGCACGGTGGCCGTGCGGCTTGCCGCCACCGACCGCGAGGGACGAGCCGTCGCCAAGGCGGACGACCACGCCGTGGCCGGAGCTGCGCACGACGCGCCCGAGGAAGGAGAGCTTGCGGACGCGGCCGCCGACGTGGGCTCTGCCGTTACGGACGCTCACGACGTCGCCGCGGCGCAGGCCTCTCGTAGAGGAGGCGCGCACGTCTCCGACCCGATGACTCTTGTCAACGAGGCGGAGGGTGTGCCCGCCGAGCGACAGCACGACGCCCTGCCCGTTCGAGGGGGCGCTCGGGGCAGCGAGGGCCGCCGGGGCGCTCAGCGCGCATGCGCTCGCGGTACACGCGAGCACGGTGAGGACACGACGGGATCGGGACATCGGGGCATCGGCTCCTGCGGGGGATGACGGTGGCAGCGCACCGTCTGCCCGGTGCCCTCCATCTCTCGGCAGGTCGCGCGGGCACCTTGCGCCCGGCGCGCAAGGCTGGACGCACGATCCGTGCCGACCGTGTGGTCGGTTGTGAGAGCATCGGTCCCATGGGACGGGGGACCCAGCCGCAGCGGTCTGCCCAGGCTGCCGCGCGCGCAGACCGGGGAGCGCATGGCCGCGCGCGTGTTCCGACGCTGCTGAGGCAGCACCCGACGCTCGCCGCAGCGGCGTTGTTCGCACTGGTCGTGCTGGCCTACCTGTGGCCGGCGCTGCTCGGCGGCAAGGTGCTGTCCGCCGACGCGACGCTGTACGGCTTGTCGCCCTGGCACGTGTATAGCCCCGCGAACCTCGCCGACTTCCGCAACGTCCTGCTGGGCGACGTACCCGTCGTCGTGCGTCCGTGGCACATGCTCGTGCGCGAACTGCTGCACGCCGGAGTGCTGCCCCTTTGGAACCCTCACGTGCTGACGGGCATCCCGCTGTTCCAGAATCCGCAGACCGGCCTCTTCACCCCGTTCAGCCTGCCGCTGTGGATCCTGCCGTTCGACTATGCGGTAGGCGTGACGGCAGCGCTCAAGCTCGGAGCCGCCGCGCTCGGCACGTACCTGCTCGTACGGGAGCTGAGACTCGGCTTCCTCGCCGGCATCGTCGCCGGCCTCTCGTTCGCGTTCTGCTCCATGAACGTCACCTGGCTCATGCCCGAAGCCGTGCCGGCGGTCGTCGTGTGGCTGCCGTGGATGATCTGGCTCGTCGAGCGGCTGCTCGTGCGGGGAGGAATCGGCGCCGCGATCGCGCTCGCATGCGTGACCGCGGCCGCGCTCAGCGGAGGGCACCCCGGGTCACAGGCGCACGTGCTCGTCGCCGCCGGGCTCTATGCGCTCCTGCGCGCCGGACTGGGCCGCGAACGTGCACCGCCGGAGCGGTGGCGCAGCGCAGCGCTCGCGCTCGGCGGCCTCGCGCTGGGCGTCGGCCTGGTGGGAGCCATGCTGATCCCCGAGCTCCTGTCAGCCCACGAGACCGTCGGAACGCTGGCCCGCAAAGGCGCCCGGGGCGACCTTCCCGGGCTGCGTCACATGCCGTTCGGGATGATCCGCTCGCCGCTGTTCCCCGACTGGTGGGGACGACCGAGCGGCTTCGAAGGCGTCGGCTCGCCGACGGCCACGATGGGCCTCAACTACGAGGAGCGCACTTTCTACGCCGGCGTCGTCGCGCTCCTGCTCGCCGCCATCGGACTCACCAACCGCTCCGCGCTGCGCCGTCAGGCGCCCTTCCTCATCCTCGGCGGACTCGGCCTCGCGGCAGCGCTCCACGCACCCGGCCTGTGGTGGCTCCTCACCCACCTGCCCGCACTCGAGCTCGTCGAGAACCAACGGCTGCACTTCCTCTTCGAGCTCGCCGTCGCAGTCCTCGCCGGGTTCGGGCTGCAAGCCGTGCTCGACCGCCCCTCAGAGCACCGGCGGCAGCTCGCAGTCGCACTCGCGGGCATCGGCGTCGCGCTGATCGCCGCGGCGACGGCGGGCGCCCGCTGGGTAGAGCTCCTGGACACCCTCACTCACTTCGCGACAGGTCGCGACTTCGAGGACGAGGGGGTGCTGGCGCTCACGGCGATCGGCTGGTTCCTGCTGTTCGCGCTGACGGTGACAGCGGGGTTGCTGGCGATGCGACGGTGGCCTCAGCGGCGGACCTCGATCGCCGGCCTCCTCGTGCTTGCGGCGGCATTCGACATGCTGCACTTCGCGCACGGCTACAACCCGATGGGCCCGCGCGGCGACGTGCTCGTGCCTCGGACGCCGACGATCGCCTACCTGCAGCGGCATCGCGCCGAGGGGCGCGTGACGGGCATGGGGCTGGCGCTGCTGCCCGACGCGGCCAGCCGCTTCGGGCTCGACGACGTGCGCGGCTACGACCCGCCGTTCCCGACGGTGCGCTACTTCGAACTGTGGCGGATGGCGGAACCGCAGCAGGCGCCGCATCTGCCGCTCATGCTGCCGGCGTTCACCCCGGAGGGCGTGCAGGTAAGCGGGGCGCTCGGCGCGCGGTTCGTCGTGGTTGACTCTGGGCTGCCCGAACCGCCGCGGTCGGACCCCGCCCTGCGGTCGCTTCAGCTCGTCCACGGAGGCCTCGACGCGACCGTCTATCGCAACCGGCGGGCTGCGCCGCGCGCGTTCGTGCCGGCAGAGGTGATCGTCGTGCCCGACGCCGCGGCCGCTCGCGCGGCCCTCGTCAGGAGCGACTTCGACGCGAGTCGCACGGTCGTCGTGGAACGAGACCAGCGGGGTACCGAAGCCCTCGCCGGCGCGAAGGGAACGGTCGAGGTGGTCGCCGATCGCAACGCCCGCGTCACCCTGCGGGCGACGCTCGCCCGCCGCAGCGTCGTCGTCCTCGCCGACCAGATGCTCGACGGCTGGAGCGTCCGCGTCGACGGCCGCCCCGCCAGCCCGATCCGCGTCAACACCGTCCTGCGCGGCGTTGCCGTCGAGTCCGGGACGCACACGATCGAGTGGTCGTACCGGGTCCCCGGCCTGCGTGCCGGCGCGGCGCTCAGCGCACTCGCGCTGGCAGTGCTGACCGCCATGTCGCTGGTGGCGTACCGGCGGCGGCGCGGCGCCATGCCCCGGCGCCGCTGAGCTGCCCCGACCTCAGTCCTCGTGTGGGACGAAGTCGCGCTTGCGCGCGCCGCAGACCGGACAGAACCAGGTCTCGGGGATGTCCTCGAACGCCGTTCCGGGCGGGATCCCGCCGTCGGGGTCGCCGTCGACCGGGTCGTAGATGAATCCGCAGGACTCGCAGATCCACTTCTGCGTCGTTTGTGTCGCGCTCATGTTCGGAAACGGTACCGCGCCTCCACCTGAGACGGCTGTACTAGTGTGAGATGCAGATGGATCCCGCGCAGCCCGGACCAGGCGAGGAGCTCAACACGGGAGCGGTCACGACGCCGCGCCTGGCCACGAGCGTGATCGTCCTGCGCGGCGAGGACCGCGGGCTGGAGGTGCTGCTCGTGCAGCGCAACCCCGCCTCGCGCTTCATGGGCGGTGCATGGGTCTTCCCAGGCGGCGCGGTCGACGCAGCCGACGGCGAGGGCGAGGCGGCGCTGCGCGCGGCCGGCGTGCGCGAGGTCGAGGAGGAGGCTGGCATCGCGATCGCCGACCCGGCCCAGCTCGTGCCGTTCTCGCGCTGGATCACGCCGGCGGTCGTGAAGATCCGCTTTGACACGTGGTTCTTCCTCTCCCACGTGTCCGACGAGACGGCGCCGAAGATCGACGGCGGCGAGTGCGTCGACTGGTGCTGGAGCACGCCGCAGGGCGCGCTCGACGCGCACGCCGCGGGCGACCTCCTGCTCGTCTTCCCGACGATCAAGCACCTCGAGCAGCTGGCCGCGTTCCCGCACGCGCATGCGCTCGTGGAGCACGCGCGCGGGCGGGCGGTCGAGCCGGTCGAGCCGCGCGTGCTGATCGAGGGCGAGGTCGCGCGCGTGCTGCTGCCGGGCGATCCCGGCTATGAGGCGGTCGCGGCGCCTGCGGAGGCGTGAGCATGGCCGCGGCGGGCACCAGAGCGAGAGCAAGTCGCAGAAGACCGCGCGCGGCGGCGAGCGCGAGAGCCGGCGCGAACGCGACACCGGCCGCCCCCGAGGGCGTCACCGTCGCCGTGACCGGCCCCACCGGCGACATCGGCCGCGCCTTTATGCGCGCGCTCGAGCGCAGCAGAGACGTCGCCGCGATCCGCGCGATGGGGCGCCGCGAGCTGGACCCGGCCGCCGAGGGCTGGCGCAAAACGACCTACCTGCGCGGCGACGTGCTCGACCGCGACGCCGTCGAGGAGCTGACCGACGGCGCCGACGCCGTCGTCCACCTCGCGTTCGCGATCATGGGCGCCGGCGGCGACGAGGGGCACCGCGTGAACCTCGAGGGCTCGCGCAACGTCTTCGCCGCGACCGTGGCGGCCGGCGTGCCGCGGCTCGTCTACACGTCGTCGGTCGCGGCCTACGGCTTCCACCCAGGAAACCCGCCGCTGCTGAGCGAGGACGTGCCGCCGCGCGGCACCAGCGCCCACGCCTACTCGGCCGAGAAGGCGGAGGTCGAGAAGCTGCTCGGCGACGTGACGCGCGGCAGCGCGACCGCCGTCTACACGTTCCGGCCGTGCATCGTCGCCGGACCGGACGCGCTGATGCTGATCCAGTCGATTCCCTACGTGCAGCTCGGCGAGCGGATGCCGGCAGCCGTGTGGCGGCTGCTCGAGGCCGCGCCGGTGCTTAAGCCCGTGATCCCAGACAACGGCGTCTCGTTCCAGCTCGTCCACCACGACGACGTCGCGAACGCGTTGCGCGCCGCGGTGCTCGGGCGCGGCAAGCCCGGCGTCTACAACCTCGCCGGCCCCGGCACGCTGACGATGCGCAACCTGGCGGAGGACCTCGGCTGGTACGCCGTGCCGGTGCCGGATCTGGCGGTGGACGCGGCCGCAGAGCTGGCCGGCCGGCTTCCGTTCGTGCCGGAGAAGGCGCAATGGATCAACGCGTTGCGCGTGCCGGTCGTGATGGACACGACGAAGGCCGAGCGCGAGCTGAGATGGCGCCCGAGATACGGCGCACGCGAGACGCTGCGGGCGATGATCGCCGAAGCGCGAGTCGCCGAGCTTCTGCGCTGACGTATCGTTCGCGCCATGGCGCACCCCACGCATACGGCGGTCGGGACTTGGAGCGGTGGGCGCTTCATGCACTTCGGCGAGCCGCTCGACGACGAGCGCCTGCTGGCGCTGCTGCGTCCGGACGCGGCAATCCGCACCGCGATCACGGCGGACACCTACGGCGCCGGCGACGCCGACCGCATGCTCGGCCGCGCGATCGCCGACCTGCCGCGCGACGACTACGTGCTCGTCGGCGCGATCGGCCACGACTTCTACGAGGGCGAGCGCCAGGGCGCGAAGGGCTATCCGCGCTTCACGGACGCGAACCTGCGCGGCCCGGACGAGTATTCCTCCTACCTGCGCCGCGCGACCGAGGCGTCGCTGGAGCGCTGCGGCGTCGACCGCTTCGACCTGCTGCTGCTGCACAACCCCGACCGCGTCGGCTACACCAGCGAGGCCGTGTGGGACGGGATGGCGGCGCTGCGCGACGCCGGCCTGACCGACCTGATCGGCGTCGCCCCCGGCCCCGCGAACGGCTTCACGCTCGACCTGATCGACTGCTTCGAGCGCTTCGGCGACCGCATCGACTGGGCGATGGTGATCCTCAACCCGCTCGAGCCGTGGCCCGGTGAGCTGGTGCTGCCTGCGGCCGAGCGCCACGGCGTGAAGCTGATCACGCGCGTCGTCGACTACGGCGGCCTGTTCGGCGGCGACCTGCGCGATCCCGGCGCGCTCGGCCCACGCGACCATCGCGCGTTCCGCCCGAAGGGCTGGATCGAGGCGGGCCTGGAGCGGATCGAGCGTATGCGCCCGATCGCCGAGCGGCATGGATTCACGCTGCTCCAGCTCGCCTGTCAGTGGAACCTCGCGCATTCGCCGGTGCGGTGCGTCGCGCCGACCTTGCTGCAGGAGGCCGGGCCGGATGCGCGCCCGGTAGAGGACAAGCGCGCCGAGCTCGCGGCGCTGCCGGCCGAGATCGTCCTCACGGCGGACGAGGTGGCCGAGCTGCGCGCGATCGGCGACAACACCGGCTCGATGCTGCTGAAGGGCGCCGCGCCCGATCACGACGGCCCGGCGCTGCCGGACCGCTGGCAGCTCGACGACGCGCTCGCCGAGCTGGCCGCGCGCTGGGAGATCGACCCAGCGCGCGACCTGGTCAAGCTCGGCGTCTAGCCTTGGGGTGGCGGAGCCGGCCATGTGGCCGGCGGAGCCGGGCCCCCTGGTGGTCTCCTTCGCGCTACGGCGCGACGAATCCGATCATGATGCCCATCGCGTCGTCGATCGCGACATGCCCTACTGGCACTTCGTACTTGACGTGCAGTCTCAGCGTGTTGCCACTCGATATTTCCGCGACCGGCGTGCCGATGCACGTGCTCATCGAGGAGATGCTTCTGCGGCCTTCAGGCGAGATGTAGCCTTCGGTCTCGCCGCTTCTTGAGACCGAGTTGCAGATCAGCGCTTCGCTTCTGCTCTGGTTCGTGAGTTCGACGCTGACGCCGTGGTCGTGGATGTGACCTGCCGCGGCGATCAGCCTGCCGGCTGACGGCGCTCTTATTTCTCTGTGCGTGTCGCTGAAGCCGACCGGCACTTCTATGAGCGAGTCGAGCGAGCAACCATCGACGTCGAGCCACCACGGCCTGAGGTTGGTGCGGCTCGTCGCGTCGCTGCCGGTCGCGTACTTGTACGTGACCTTGATCTTGACGCTTCTCGTTTCGGTCGACCAGTTCATCAGGTCGACGTCCATCGACCATCTGTCGTTGGCTTCGACTTCGTAGCCGTACGACAGTCTTTCGATGTCTATCGCGGTGCGCTCGTTGCCGGAGGCGAAGAAGCGCTGGCCGAGCAGGCCGGACCCTGAGCTCGGGCAGGTGTTGTCGGTCCTGTTGCTCGCCGCGAACAGGAAGTGGTGCATCATCGGGCCGGTGTTCATGTTCACTTCTCTGCCGGTCGTGGCGTCGACCATTTCCGGGTCGATCCCGATCAGCTTGCAGCCGCTGCAGGGCCTGGCGACGTTCGTTCTTATTTCGTTGCTGATCATTCCCGCGTTGGCGTGATCATGCGGGTCGCCGTTGCCGGCCGGAATCGTCCACGGGCCGTATTCGACGGTTCTCGTGGTGATCGTCGCGCCGGCTGTCGCGGCGAGCGCGAGCACGGCGAAGAGCGCGCACGCGAGTGCGGCGATGTACCTCATGCGAGGCATGTGCTTTCCCCCATCTGTAGATGCAGCGCGGCGTCCCCCCGACGCCCGCGCCATGAACAGGCGACCCTAGCCGAGGCGCGAGCGTCCCGTCAATCCGTAGTTGTGCGCGCTGACGCTCCGTACTTCGGTCACACGCCCTCCTCGCCCTCGATCACGTGCATGACCGCGTTGATCAGCGCGAGGTGGGTGAAGGCCTGCGGGTAGTTGCCGAGCTGGCGGCCGGAGGCACAGTCGAGCTCCTCGGCATACAGCAGCAGCGGCGAGGCATGCGCGAGCAGCTTCTCCAGCAGCATCTTCGCCCGACGGTGTTCGCCGATCTCCTCGAGCGCGGAGACGAGCCAGAAGGAGCAGATCAGGAACGTGCCCTCCTCCCCGTGCAGTCCGTCGTCGGTCTCCTCGACCCTGTAGCGCAGCACGAAGCCATGGTCGGTCAGGTCTCTCGCGATCGCCTTGACGGTGTCGGCGACGCGTCTGTCGTCGGGCGGCAGGAAGCGCACGATCGGCACCAGCAGCGTCGAGGCGTCGAGCGCGTCGGTGTCGTAGTGCTGGCGGAAGATCCCGTCGCGCACGCCGCGTCTAAGGATGTCGCGCTTGATCTCGTCGGCGATCTGCTGCCACTCCACGGCCAGGTCCGGCTCGCCGTGGATCTCCGCCAGGCGCGCGCCGCGGTCGAGCGCGACCCAGCACATCAGCTTCGAGGAGACATAGTGCTGCGGCGCGCCGCGCGCCTCCCAGATCCCCTGGTCGGGCTGCTGCCAGACGGCGATCGCCCCTCTGACCTGGTCCTCCAGCACCGGCCACAGCCGCTGCGGCAGGCGCCCGCCGTGCTTCGTGTGCAGGTAGACGGAGTCGAGCACCGCGCCGTAGACGTCGTTCTGGCGCTGGTCGAAGGCGCCGTTGCCGATCCGCACCGGCTTCGCGCCGTCGTAGCCGGTGAGGTGGTCGAGCGTCTCCTCGGTCAGGTCCTTGCGACCGTCGATCCCGTACATGATCTGCAGCGAGCCATCGCCGTTGCGGTTCACGTCGGCGACGAACTGCATGAAGTCGTCGGCCTCCCAGTCGAGCCCGAGCGCGTGCAGACCCCACAGGGTGAACGTCGCGTCGCGCATCCACGTGTAGCGGTAGTCCCAGTTGCGCTCGCCGCCGGGCGTCTCCGGCAGCGAGGTCGTGAGGGCGGCGACCATCGCGCCGGTCGGCGTGTAGGTGAGGCCCTTCAAGACGAGCGCGGAGCGCTGCAGATAGACGCGCCACGGGTGGTCGGGGAAGTGGCCGTCGTCGACCCAGCCGCGCCAGAAGTGCGACGTGCGGTCGAGCATCGTGGTCGCCTCCTCGACCGTGCACGGGCCGTGCAGGTCGCTTCCCCACGACAGCGCGCAGAAGCGCTTCTCGCCTTCCTGCAGCATGTGCCGCGCACGCACGCGGTTGCCCTCGATCCCGAGCATCAGGTCGCTAGTGAGGCGGACCGTCGTCTCGCCGTCGGTCGCGTCCGCGGCGGCGTAGCCGTCGACCGCCTCCCACGTGGTCTCCACACGCGCATAGTCGAACGCCGGCTCGCAGATCAGCTCGATCTGCACGCTGCCCTGGATGCACTCGATCGTGCGCACGAGCACGCGGTCGGCGTCGGTGTCGGTCGGCGGACGCGTGTGCGCCATCGGATCGCTGCTGTCTGACCACGGGCCGATCGTCAGCGCGTCGCGCACGACGAGCCAGCCGGAAGGCGTCATCCACGTGGTCTCGACGATGTTCGTGCCGGGCTCGTAGCGGCGCGCGCCGGGCACGCTCATGCCGTACGGGCCGAGGCGGAAGCCGCCGGCGCCGCGATCGAGCAGCGCGCCGAAAATCGACGGCGCGTCGAAGCGCGGCACGCACAGCCACTCGACCGTCCCGTTCGGCGCGAGCAGCGCGCCCGTATGGCAATCCGACAGGAACGCATAGTCGGCAATCGGCGGGAACGGCGAGCGCGCCGGCTGGCGCGGGTGGCCGCGCGGGTTCGCGCGCGGGCGGCTCCGTCTGGTGGCGGTCATGGGCGCCAATGCTCGCACGCCGGGTGGCGCGTGCGGGAGCGAGCGGTCAGACGGGGAGGATCGTGATCCGCGATCCGAGCAGCCGCCGCATGTCGTCCGGGTCGGAGGTGGCGATCACGTCGCCCCGCTCGCGCACCCCGACGGCGATACAGGCGTCGACCGCACCGGCACCGGCGGTGCTGCGCCGCAGCGCGCCGGCGGCGCGCGCCCGCGGCGCGTCCAGCGGTTCGACCCTGCACCACTTCAAGAGCCGTGCGACGGGCGCGTCCTTGGCGTCGCCGCGCCACACCTCGGCGAGCACGATGGCGGGGATGGTCGTCGTGACGCCTTGGCGGAACGCAGTCTTCAGGATGCGACGGATCTCGAACTCCCCGCGCTCATAAGCGATCAGCGCACCGGCGTCGAGCGTCAGTCCGGCCACAGCGCCTCGATCTCGGCGATGGCCTCCTCTGGGATCGGACCCCATCGCTTGTCGTCCTCCTCCATCAGTTTCCGTCCGCCCGCGATCCGCAGCTCGTGCTTCAGCGCTTGGTTCACGAGCTTGGACAGGTTCCCGCCGCGCTCAGCCGACAGCCGCTCGGCCTCTGCGAGGACGGACTCGTCGAAGGAGATGGAGCGCTTCTGGACAGCCATGGCGCAAATGCTACCACGGTAGGAAACGGCGTCTTAGACGCTGTTCCAGACGTCCAGGCCGAGATTGTTCAGGAGATTCTGCGCCTCGACGTTGAGGCGGAAGAACTCGCCGGTCCAGATCAGGATGCCCATCGCGATCAGCACGACGCCGCCGGTGGCGATGACCGCGCTGTAGTGCCGCTTCACGACGCTGAACGCGCTCGTCATGCTGCCGAAGGCCAGCGACGTCAGCAGGAACGGGATCGCGAGGCCGGCGGAGTAGAACGCGAGCAGGACTGCGCCGTGACTGGCGGAGCCCGACAGCGCGGCGGCGCTGAGGATCGCGCCGAGCGTCGGTCCGATGCACGGCGTCCAGGCGATCGCGAAGGCGGCGCCGGCGATGATGGGCCCGCCGCGCCCCGCGCGCTCCATCAGGCCGCTGACGTGGAACTCGCGGTTCAGGCGCGTGACGAACGGCGCGGAGACGAAGAACACGCCCATCGCGACGATCAGCACCGCCGAGGCCTTCTGCAGCGCCTCGCGGTGGTCGTTGAGCGTCGCCCCGACGGCCGTCGCACCGAGCCCGAGCAGGATGAAGATCGTCGAGAAGCTCAGCACGAACAGCAGGCTCGGCACGAGCACGCGCCGGGCTCCGCCGTCCGCGCGCGCCTGCTCCGGCGTGACGCCCGCGACCGCCGAGATGTAGCCGGGCACCAGCGGCAGCACGCACGGCGAGAGGAACGAGACGAGGCCTGCGACGAGCGCGAGAGGGATGCCGACGCCGTTGGCAGGGTCCATGTGGGGAAGCGTACCTGCGCCGCGATCGGGGGCATTCGATGTCGGCCTCCACAAGCAGCTCCAGCGTGCTCCGCTGACAGCTCCCACGGCGCGTGACGGGTTCAGCACCTCGGATTCGAGCAGTTCGGTCGCGCCGCCGTCGATGCCAGCCAGGGCCGCGAGCACGTTTGCAGGGCGCGGATGCTCGATGAGGAGATCGAGCTCGCGATCGTCGCAGGCGTCAGCGGTTCAACAATGGCCGCCTCACCGAGAATCTCGACAACCTGCCACCCGCAGAGTTCGAGTCGACGTCTACGCGCAGCCGAGCAGCGTGTGGACCGACGGCACGGGGTGCTCGACCGCTCGTACGAAAGCTGCGACACATCAATGCCATATCTACTGGGTGGCGCCCCGGCACTCGCCCACGTAGCCTTGATCGGGACGGAGGGTGAAGCGCCAAGGCGGCGCAAGCGACTGATAATCGTGAGTCCGGGTTCGTCACCGGGATGGAGTTCGAGTCTCCCGCCCTCCGCCAATCCTTGCTCCGCCGGCGGCCGGATCCGAGAACAGACGTAACGATCACGCGTCGTGGGTGACTCCCGCACAGCTCTCGCCGTGCCGTCGGCAGCAAGGTTGCAGGGCGCCTCGACCGGCTATCCTCCAAGAACGGTTATCAGTCGCTCCGGGGTGACTCCCCGCTTCACAGCCCGCCCTCATGGCGGGTTGTGTCGTTCCGGGAGGCCTACTCGCCGGTCAGGTCCCGCCGCGCGAACAGCGCGAAGGCGGCGGCGAGGGCGCCCGCCGCGAGGGCGAGCATGATCGCGGCGCCGAGGCCCTTGAACGCCTGCGCCGGCACGAGCGCGACGTGGTGGAACGGCGAGACGCCGAGCAGCCAGGCGGGCGCACCGAGCGCGGAGCCGAACAGCTGCCACACGAACGCGAGGCTGACGAGCCCGTACGCGATCCCGCTCGTCGCGCGCGGGCGCGCGGCGAACGCGAGCGTGCTGAGCGCGAGGAACAGCAGCGCAGTCGGCAGGCAGTTCGCCCCGGCGCCGAGCATCTCCGGCAGCGACACGTCGGCGCCCTGCGTGCGCGCGCCGGCCCACGCGAGCACGGCCGCCACGAACGCCAGCACGACCGACCCGCCGAGCGCGATCGCGAGCCGGCCGGCGAGCCAGCGCCGGCGTGAGACGGGCAGCGCGAGCAGCGTCTCCAGCTGCTGCCCGGCCTCCTCGTGGCGCGCGGCGACGACCTGGGCGCAGGCGAACAGGCTGATCGCGAGCACGAAGAAGAGAAAGTAGAAGCCCAGGATCCCGCTCGGCGTGAGGATGTCGGCGCCGAAGCGCGCGAGCTCGTCTCTGACGCTCTGCGACAGTCTCGCGTCCTGGAACGTCGTCGACAGCACGCCGACGATCGCCGCGAACGCGCCGACGCCGACGAGCCAGCCGATCAGGCTGCCGCGCTCCAGCCGCAGCGCCTGCGCGACCGGCGAGCCGAGCAGCGCCAGCCGCGGGGCGCGCCGGTCGCGAGACTCAAGCAGACCGCTGCCGAGGTCCCGCCGCACGGCGATCCATCCGGCGAGCACGAGCAGCGCCGCGCTCGCCGCCAGCGGCAGCAGCAGCACGAGCGGGCGCGGATCGGCGAACGGCCGCGACGCCTCCGCCCACCCGAGCGGCGTCGTCCAGCGCACCCAGCCGGCTCCCGAGGAGGTGTCGGCGATCACGCGCAGCAGGAACGCCAGCGCCAGCCCGGCCATGCCGAGCTCGAGCGCGAGCCGCCGCGTCGACGCCACCTGGCTCGCGAGCGCGCCGACGCCCGCGAACACGAGCGCGGGCGTCAGCGCCGCGAGCGCCATGTAGGCCGAGCCGCCGGCTGACAGACCGCCGGCGACGAGCCCGAGCCACAGGCCCAGCCACAGCACCGCCGTCCCGCCCGCGATCGCCGCGAGCACGGCGAGGTACGCGTCGCGCCGGCGCACCGTGCCGGCGAGCAGCAGCTCCCAGCGGCCGGCGTCCTCCTCGGCGCGCAGCGCGCGCACCGCCGCCAGCAGCCCCCATGCCGCGGCGAAGATCGCGCCGAAGCCGCCGACGCGCCAGGCGACGTAGCCGCCGGCGTGCAGCAGGTCGTACGGCTGGCCGTAGAACAGCCGGACGGACGCGTCGCTGCCGAACGAGCGGACGAAGTCGATCCGGTCCTGCATCGTCGGGAAGCTGTGGTCGTAGCCGCTGACGTTGACGTACGCCATGAAGGCGAACAGCAGCGCGAACGAGAGCGTGCGGACGCGGCCGTCGGCGAACGCGCGGCGGGCGATCCCGCGCGCGGCGGCGTGCCGTCCCGGCGCCGGGTCCGTCGCGCGCGGCGCCCGCGGCGCGCCGCGGACCTCAGCCGCCGACGCGCCCATCGGCCGCGTCGTAGTGGTGCAGGAAGATCTCCTCCAGCGATGGCTCGCGGCTCGTCAGGGCGATCACCGGCAGCTCCCCGAGCGCTGCGAGCACCGGTCTCAGCTCGCCGCTCACCTCCAACCGCAGCGCGCCTTCTCCTGCCTCCGCCACCGCCACGCCGGGCAGCGTCGGCAGATGCGGCGTCGGCCCGTCGAACGTCACCTCGACGGTGTGCGCGCTCAGGTGGCGCAGCTGCTGCAGCGTGCCCTCGTCGACGAGCCGCCCGCCGCGCAGGATCCCGACGCGGTCGCACACCGCCTCGACCTCGCTGAGGATGTGCGAGGACAGGAAGATCGTCTGCCCGCGCTCCTTCGCCTCGCGCACCGTCTCGCGGAAGGCGACCTCCATCAGCGGATCGAGCCCGCTCGTCGGCTCGTCGAGGATCAGCAGGTCGGCGCGGCTCGCGAAGGCGGCCACGAGCTGGACCTTCTGGCGGTTGCCCTTCGACAGCGCACGCACCTTCTTGTCCGGATCGACGCGGAAGCGCTCGACCAGCTCGTCGCGATAGGCCGCGTCCGCTCCGCCGCGCACGCGCGCGAGGAACTCGAACGTCTCGGCGCTCGTCAGCGACGGCCACAGGAACGGCTCGCCGGCGACGTAGGCGACGTGCCGGTGCGCGGCGACGGGGTCGCGCCACGCGTCGAGGCCGAACACGGAGGCGCTCCCCGCACTCGGGCGGTGCAGCCCGAGCAGCATGCGGATCGTGGTCGTCTTGCCGGCGCCGTTGGGCCCCAAGTAGCCGTAGACCTCGCCCCGCCCCACGCTCAGGTCGAGGCGGTCGAGCGCGAGGGTGGCGCCGTAGCGCTTCGTCAGCCCCTCGGTCCGGATCGCCTCCATGGAGCGAACGCTAGCGCCGAACGCTCCATATCGGCTTTCGTCCGGAGGCGACCGCAAGCGGACGCCTCCTGACGACGTCACAGCGGTGCTACGTTCACCGCAGCGACCCAAAGGAGAGCGATCCGCCATGGCGACCGTCACCCGCACGCTGCGCAACTTCGTGGACGGCGAGCACGTCGACCCGGTCGAGGGCCGCAGCGAGCCGATCCTCAACCCGGCGACCGGCGAGCAGATCGCCAGCGCCCCCCTCTCCGACGCGACCGACGTCAACCGCGCCGTGCAGGCCGCGCGCCGCGCCTTCGACGGCTGGTCGGGAGCAACCCCCGGCGAGCGCTCGCACGCGCTGCTGAAGCTCGCCGACGCGATCGAGGCGCACGGCGACGAGCTGGCCGAGCTGGAGGCGCTCGACGCCGGCAAGCCGATCGAGATCGTCAAGGCCGACGAGATCCCGGTCGTCGCCGACAACCTGCGCTTCTTCGCGGGCGCGGCACGCATCTTGGAGGGCACCGCGGCCGGCGAGTACATGGCCGACCACACGTCGATGATCCGGCGCGAGGCGATCGGCGTCGTCGGCCAGATCGCGCCGTGGAACTACCCGCTGATGATGGCCGGCTGGAAGATCGGGCCGGCGCTCGCGGCCGGCAACACGGTCGTGCTCAAGCCGGCCGAGACGACCCCGCTGACGACGCTGCGGCTCGCCGAGTTGGCCGCCGAGTTCCTCCCGAGAGGCGTCCTCAACGTGATCGCCGGCCACGGCGACCCGGCCGGGCAGGCGCTCGTGACGCACCCGGAGGTCGACATGGTCTCGCTCACCGGCAGCGTCGAGACGGGCAAGTGGATCGCGCGCGCGGCGGCGGACACGCTCAAGCGCGTGCATCTGGAGCTCGGCGGCAAGGCTCCCGTGATCGTCTTCGACGACGCCGATCTGGACGTCGCGCTGGAGACGATCGCCGGCACCGGCTACTACAACGCCGGGCAGGACTGTACGGCGGCCACGCGCGTGCTCGCGGGCGCCGGCGTGCACGACGATGTCGTCGCGGGGCTCGCCTCGCAGGCGCAGGGCCTCGTGCTCGGCGACACGCTGTCGGCCGACACGACGCTCGGGCCGCTCAACTCCGCCCGCCAGCGCGAGCGCGTCGCCGGCTTCGTCGAGCGCAAGCCGTCCGGCGCCGAGGTCGTCACGGGCGGGCGCGACCCCGGCCTGCCGGGCTTCTACTACGAGCCGACCGTCGTCGCCGGCCTGCAGCAGCAGGACGAGATGATCCAGCGCGAGATCTTCGGCCCGGTCATCACCGTCCAGCGCTTCTCCGACGAGGCGGAGGCGCTCGCGTGGGCGAACGGGACCCCGTACGGGCTCGCCTCCTCGGTGTGGACGCAGAACGTCGGCCGCGCGCTGCGGATGTCGAAGGCGCTGAGATTCGGCGCGGTGTGGATCAACGACCACATCCCGCTCGTCTCCGAGATGCCGCACGGCGGCTTCAAGCAGTCCGGCTACGGCAAGGACCTGTCGAAGTACGGCTTCGAGGATTACACGCAGATCAAGCATGTGATGGCGAATTTGGGTAGTGGGTCAGTTTGAGCCGCGTGGGCTCCCACGCGCTAGCGTTGCCTCTGATCTACAAGAAGGAGGTACAATGGCTGTCGACATCCGCATGCGCGACGGCGAGCATTTGACCGCGGCGGGCACGCTCGAGCAGATGCAGCAACACCTCATCTCCAACTGGACCGGCCTCGCGGAGATCAAGCTCGAAGGCGATGGGCGTGCGCTCGTGAACACGCAGCAGATCGTGAGCGTGCGCGAGCACGTTCCTTCGACGGTGACGCTCTAGTCGAGAAGGCCGGCGATGTCCGACAGCGTCCACCGCTTGTCGGTCACGCCGGCAGCTTGCGCCGGCGTGCATCTGAGCGTCTGGTGGATGCGCGCGAAGTTGTAGTGCATGTAGTGCAGGCTGACGGCGTGTGCGAGGTTCTCGACCTTCTTCGAGAACCCGTTGGTGAGGCGCGTGAAGCGGCGCATCCCCATCCGCATCGTGAGGTTCTGCCGCTCGACGTAGGACGTTGAGATCTCGCCGGGGTCCGGGTCGCCACTCACGACCGTGACCTGGGTGCTGGTGACCATCGGCGGGCTGTAGCGGCGCTGCGCGCCTCTCACGGACGGGTCGAGGCCGTACACCTTGTGCAGCTGCGCGAAGTCGACGCCCTCGCCGAACGTGTCTCCGACCGCTTCCCGGTACGCCTTGAGCCCGTCCGTCGTGATCTGCACGCGCGGCTCCGCGAGCCGGCCACGAAGATCGTGCATGAACGCAATCCCGTCGTCGGTCGTGCGCTCCCCGACGAGCCACGACGGCACGAGCTTCGTATCCGCGCACAGCGCCGTCCAGGTCCACAGGTCGCCGAAGCCGGGCGTGCCGCGGTGCTGCTCGGGGACGTTCTTGGCCTTGGCGTAACAGAAGCTCCAGATCTCGTCGCACTCGATCGTCTTGCACGGCAGGCCGCGCAGCGTCGCGTCCTGGTACTCGGCACAGGCCGCGCCGAGATCGACCAGGAGTCTTGTGACCGTGTTCTTCGCGGCACCGGTGATCCGCACCGTGGCGCGGATGCTGTTGCCCTCGACCAAGCAGCCGATGATCGCCGCGCGCTTCTCCGTGCTCAACCGGTTCATAGTGACCATTATGCGTGAGCAGTCGGACAGAACCTGGTTGAAATCGCCCTAGATCCGGGAATCCGTGTCAGGGGACTGATCCATTGCAGCATTCCCGGAGAAGTGCCGATATTCTGACCAATGCACGCTAACCCCGTGAAAGAAGATCGGAGATTCATGGCGAGCGAAACCAAGAAGGCTTTGAGGGGCACCATGAAGGACCTGAAGCGGCAGCACCCCACGCTTCAGGACCGACTTTCGCGGTATCGAAACCAGCGCGACGCTTACGACGCAAAGCGAGCCGGTGGCGAGGCTGGAGCGTGGACTCCCGAAGTGGGAAAGCCCGTTCGCCACGCCTATCGCGGCTTGGATGGCTGACCCCGGAGCGGCGCTGGAACCCGGACTGATCCCGGTTCCAGAACAAACACCTCTCTATCACGCACTTGAGCGGGCCCGGTATGACCGGCAGGCCCGCATCCGGACGATTGAGGAGCGGACCGGACGGCGCCTCATTGCCTACGTCGCAGGTGGGATGACATCGATTTCAGCCGTCGACATCCCGCCCTTCGTAGACATCCTGGACGACATTCCGCAGGACAGCGATCTTGACCTGCTGCTCCACACCCCCGGCGGGGATGTTGACCAAGCGGAGCGAATCGTTCTCCTCTGCCGCAAGCGCGTCGGAAGCGGCTGCTTCCGGGTGATTGTGCCCGACAGCGCCAAGTCGGCCGGCACGCTGATCGCGATCGCCGCTGACAGCATCGTCATGGGCGAACCCTCAGAGCTGGGTCCGATCGATCCTCAGGTCACGATTGCTACGGCCAAGGGTGAGCCGATGATCCGGCCCGCGCAGTCATTCCTCGACGGACTTAGAGCAATCGTGGACCAAGCCGAGGATGAGCTTTCTGCCGCGTACTTCCCACTCCTCGACAAGCTGGACCCGGCGCTCATCGACTTCTGCCGGAAGGCGCTTCAACGCTCGGAGCAGTTCGCCGAGAAGTTCCTGGCGAGATACATGCTCAAGGACGAGCCAGAAAAGGCAAGACAGGTGGCCCACGCCCTGAACGACGTGAGAGAGCACCTCTCGCATGGCGCCGTCATCGACGCTGAGCGTGCGCTCGAACTCGGCCTCAAGGTCGACCTCCTTGCGCACGACGACGACCTCTGGCAAGCCTACTGGCGTCTCTATTGCGACATCCGCATGGCGATGACCGGTGCCAGCTCCCGCCTGTACGAGGGGCGCAAAGCGTCCCTCTTGTACAACGGGGACTAGCGGCTCCAGCGTGCGCGAGCTGCCGTTCGCGCAGCCTCACTGCGCTGCTCGGCGGTCATTCTTGCAGCGCGCGCTCTGCCGCCCTTCTGACCGCCCTTGCGGCCCCGCGCAACGGCCTCCGGGTCCTTGCCGTCATCGCGCGCGTCGGGGTCGGTGGAGTCTCTGACGATGCGGGCTGCCAAGCGGTTCAGGTCCACGACCGCATCCTACTCCGCGCTCTGCGCGCCTCAGCGGCGTGACGGAACCCGGCCCATCTGACGTTGAGAGCCGCCACGTGCGCGAGCGCTTCGTCGGTCGGGCAGGCCGGCGCGTCGTGGCCGGCGTGCGGGTCGATCACCGCGAGGCGACGCTCGTACCGGTCGATCAGCTCGCCGGGCGTGAACCGCAGCGTGCGCGCGACCCGCATCAGCAGCACGAACGTCGGGTTGAGCCAGGCACACTCGACCCCGCCCACGTAATAGTCGCCGACGCCCGCGTCGAAGCCGACAGCTTTCTGCGTCACGCCTCGCAGCTCGCGCAGCTCCCGGACCGTGAGGCCGAGCGCGACAAGCTCGCTCGACCCCGCGTACGGACTCCGAGCGTCAGCCATCCGCCAACTGCCGCTCGTAGACCGCGAACAGCTCCGTCATCGGCACATGCAGCCCGGCCGAGAACCGCAACAGCGTCCGCCACGTCGGGTTCAGCTCACCACGCTCCATAGACCCGACGTAGTTCCTGTGCAACCCGGCCCGGTCCGCGAGATGTTCCTGCGACCAGCCCCGGCGCGCGCGCACCTCACGCACGGCCCTGCCCAATGCCCGCTGTTGCGGGATACCCTTGCCCTGCATACGGATTCACCTCCGTGTGCCAGCCCCGGGGGTGTTTGCGCACCGCCCGGGGCAACTACCAGCTTCGAACGGCGGGGACCGTAGAGCAGAACTGCGGGCCGTTCAAACTGACCCACTACCCGAACTTGGCCTGAGGCGGCGAAAGTCCGCAACTCCATGCTTTAGGCTCCGTTGAGCGGTCAAGGAGGCAGCGTGGAGGCGTCAACCATCCCAACCCCCGCAGCACTCGCGCCGGCGACGCAGGGCACGCGCGCGGCGCCCGCCCGGATCGTCACGGGGCCGTTGCTGCGCCTGCGCTCGGACGAGCAGCTCGTGCGGCTGTTCCGCGCCGGCAGCGACGAAGCGTTCCGCGTCATCCACGACCGCTACCGCACGCGCCTGTTCGCGTACGCGCGGCAGATGTTCGGCGGCTCGCGCGCCGACGCCGAAGACGCGCTGCAGGACGTCTTCGTGCGCGCGTACGGCGCCCTGCGCGCGAACGACCGGGACGTCTCGCTGCGCGCCTGGCTCTACCGCATCGCGCACAACCGCTGCATCGACGAGCTGCGCCGGCCGTCGGCCGCGATCGGCGCCCCGTCCGAGGTACTCGAGCTCGTGCAGGCGCCGGCATCCGACCCGATGGACGCGGTCGAGCAGCGCGAGTCGCTGCGCCGCCTCGTCGCCGACGTGCAGCGGTTGCCCGAGCAACAGCGTTCGGCCCTGCTGATGCGCGAGATCTCCGGGATGGCCTACGCCGATCTGGCTGCCGCGCTGGACGTGACCGTGCCGGCCGTCAAGTCGCTGCTCGTGCGGGCGCGCATCGGGCTCGCGCAGGCCTCCGAGGCGCGCGACACCGCCTGCGCTGCCATCCGCGCCGACCTCGCCGACGCGCACGAGCGCGGCGTGCGCGCGAGCGGGCTCGTGAAGCGCCACCTGCACGACTGCAAAGACTGCAGCGCGTACAAGAAGGAGCTGCGCGCGCTCGATGCCAAGCTCGCCGCGCTCGTCCCGGCGCTCGGGCCGGTCGCGCTCGTCGCGAAGCTGCTCGGCGTCGGCGGCGGTGGCGCCGCCGCCGGGGGCGGTGCGAGCGCCGCGGGTGGAGCGACGGCCGTCGCGACGGCCGGCGCCGGTGCCGCAGGCGTGTCCGTCAGCCATATCGCCGCCGCCGTCGCGGTGGCGGTCGTGAGCGCCGGCGGCGCAGTCGAGGTGCACCACACGTTCGTCCCGCACCACCGCCAGCCGGCGGCGATCCATCGCAATGTCGCGGCACCCGCCGTCCGGACGCTGCAGGCACCCCTGACCTGGGCCGCAGCACGTCACGACGCCATGCAGCGCCTGCGCCCGAGACTGATCCCGGGGATCAACGGCGACAAGGCGCTCGTGCCGCCACCGGCGCCGACGCTTGCGCCCGTCGCGACCGACCCGGGTAACGGCGGCGCAACCGCCCCCGTCGAGCCTCCCGCCGACTCGCTGCAGCCGGTGACCCCGGCGCCCGAGGACGGAGCGGGCACCGGCGACGTCGATCCGGTCGAAGCGTCAACCGGATCTACGAACACGCCGCCGCCCGCGACCGGGACCACCAGCCCGCCGACGGAGTCGTCGCCTGCGGAGCCCGCCCCGCCTGCGACGAGCGTGGCGCCGCCCGCGAGCACCCCGGCCACGCCCACGCCGCCGCCCACGTCGGCGAGCACCGGCGGCGCGACATACCGGTCGCGCTGAGCCGCACGCACCGGCCTCCTCCGCGCGAAGCCACGGGCCGCTGGCCGGCGCGCATGCGCTGATAGCTTGCGCCCATCGACGGCCTGCTGCCTCCACTGGACCACGAGGAGCTCTACGTCCGGCGCGGGCGCCGCTCCGGCCTGCCGGTGATGGTCGCGATCCACTCGACCGCCCGGGGCCCGTCGCTCGGCGGGTGCCGCATGTGGACGTACGAGGACGTGCGGCGCGCGACGCTCGACGTGCTGCGGCTCTCACGCGCGATGACGTACAAGGCGGCCTGCGCGAACCTGCCGCTCGGCGGCGGCAAGGGCGTGATCGCGCTGCCACGGGGCACGCATCTGACCGGCGCGCGCCGCCGCGCCGCGCTGCTCGACTTCGGCGACGCCGTCGAGACGCTCGGCGGGCGCTACCTGACGGCGGAGGACGTCGGCATCGGCAGCCGCGACATGCCGGTGATGGCGCAGCGCACCTCGCACGTCACCGGCCTCGCGACGGCGCGCGGCGGCTCGGGGGACCCGAGCCCGTTCACGGCGATCGGCGTCGAGGCGGCGATCCGCACCGTCTGCGAGCGGCTGTTCGGGAGCCGGTCGCTGGAAGGCCGCATGATCGCGGTGCTCGGGCTCGGCCACGTCGGCTCGCGCGTCGCGAGACTGTGCGCGCGCGCCGGCGCGCAGCTCGTCGTCACCGACGTCGATCCGGGAAAGCGCGCACTCGCCGAGCAGCTCGGCGCACGCTGGACGACGCCGGGCCGCGCGCTGACCGCGAAGGTCGACGTGCTCTCCCCCTGCGCGCTGGGCGCCGTCTTCGACGCCGAGACCGTGCCCCGGCTGCGCTGCCGCGCGATCGCTGGCGCGGCGAACAACCAGCTCGCGACCGAGGGCTCAGCCGAGCTGCTCGCGGCGCGCGGGATCCTCTGGGCGCCCGACTTCGTCGTCAACGCGGGCGGGATCGTCAACATCGCCGTCGAGCTGCGCGACGACGGCTACGACGCCGCCGCCGCGCGACGCAACTGCCGCGCGATCGGCGACACGCTCGCACATGTCTTCGACGCCGCCGACGCTGAGCACGTCACGCCGCTCGCCGCCGCCAACGCGCTGGCCGAGCGGCGGCTGCGCGACGCCCGCTGACGGCCGATCGAGCTACGGCAGCCACGGCGGCCGCTCCGGCCGCTCCACGCCGTCCGGCAGCCGACCCTCGTCGCCGAGCTTGTCGAGGTGCGCGGCGAGCGTGACGGCCGCGGCCGGGCGCAGCATCGCGGGCGCGTCGGCCCAGGCGGCGTCGAGCAGCTCGTCGACCGTGCGCGCGCCGGCGCCCAGCGCGTTGAGCAGCGCCCGCTCGCGCGCGAGTCGGTGCTCGCGGTACTCGTCGAGCTTCGCCGCCGGGTCCTCGACGAGCGGGCCATGGCCGGGGCAGATGAGCGCGAGATCGAGCTCCCGCAGCCGCGCCAGCCCCGCGAGGTAGCCGGCGAGCGCGCCCGGGTCGGGTGCGACGAAGACGCTGCCTTCGCCGAGCACGGCGTCGCCGGTGAAGGCGATCTCGCCCGCGAGGACGTACGTCAGGTGGTCCGGCGCATGGCCGGGCGTCGCGAGCGCCTCCAGCGGTCCGGCGCGGTCGCCGTCGGCCAACATCAAATCGACCGGCCCGCGGGCGCCCGCCAGCGGCGCCATACCGCCCAGCCGCTCGCGCAGCGCAGGCACCGCCTCGGCGTGATCCGGATGGTCGTGCGTGAGCGCGATCCCGGCGAGTCCGCCGCGCCGCTCGATCTCCGCGACGACCGCCTCCACATGCTCCGGCAGCGCCGGGCCGGGATCGATCACCCACGCGCGCTCACGGCCGATCACCCACGTGTTGGAGCCCGTCAGCGTGAACGGGCCGGGATTGGCCGCCCGGATCATGACGACGTCATGGCGCTCCAGCACGCTCATCGTCGCCATTCTCGCTGCGCGCTAGCGGGGGTCGAGCCGGTAGACCGGCCCGTCGAGCGAGACGACGTAGACGCGGCCGCGGCCGTCCTCGCCGAACGAGGAGAGCGAGGCAACGTGGAGGCCTAGCGCTCTGCGCCCGCTCGCGCCGCCCTGCCGCAGCTTCGCCGTGAAGAGATCGCCCGCGCAGAAGTCGCCGTAGACGTAGCGGCCGGCGAGCGCCCGCAGACGCGGGTCGCGGATCACGTAGCCGCCCGTGACCGAGCAGCCGTGGTCGTGCGAGTACTGCAATACGGGCTTCAGGTCACCGCGCACGCGCAGGCTCGGATCCTCGTGCCGCGTCCCCTCCCACGCGCGCCAGCCGAAGTTCGCGCCCCGGCCCGTGCCCTTCGCGCGGAAGTCGATCTCCTCGACGTGGTCCTGCCCGACGTCGCCGATCGTCAGGTCGCCAGTCGCCCGGTCGAACGAGAAGCGCCACGGGTTGCGCAGGCCCCACGCGTAGATCGCCGCCTTCGCGCCGGCGCGACCGACGAACGGGTTGTCCCCTGGGATCCCGAACGGCTGCCCGCCGATCGCGCGAGGATCGATCCGCAAGATCTTTCCGAGCAGCGTGCCGAGGTTCTGCGCGTTGCCGATCGGGCCGTGCTGGTCGTCGCCGCCGCCGCCGTCGCCGAGGCCGATGTACAGCAGCCCGTCCGGCCCGAACGCGAGCTGCCCGCCGTTGTGGTTCGACTCAGGCTGGTCCTGGAACAGCAGCTGCCGCGCGCTGCGCGGGTTCGCGCGATCCGGCGAGAACCCGCGCCGGTACTCGACGATGCGCGTGTCGCCGTTGCGGTCCGTGTAGTCGACGTAGAAGCGGCCCGAGCTCGCATAGTCAGGCGCGAACGCCAGCCCCAGCAGCCCCTGCTCCCCACCGCTCACGACCAGCGAGGAGAGGTCCAGGAACGGCGCGCGCAGCACCCGCCCGTCCCGCACGACCCGGATCTTCCCGCCCTGCTCGACCACGAACAGCCGCCGCCGCTCGCCCGGCGGCTGCGTCACGTAGTCCGGCGAGGAGAACCTCCCGATCTTCGTCAGCTTCACGCCGGCCGCGGCCGTCCTCGCCGGTTCCGACCCCGCGGGAGCGCTGCCGCATGCACCGAGCGCCGCGAACGCGACGACCACGAGAAGCGCGACCGCTGACGGGCGTCGAAGCACGCCTCCGAGGATGCCAGATGGCGCGGCGCCGCTCGGCGCCGCTCGGCGCCGCTATGCCGGCGTCCCCGGTACCTCGGGCGCCGGTTTCGGTGGCCTCGGCACACCTTCAATCCGCACCCAGTACGTGATGTGCCCGGCTCTGACGCGGATCGCGACCTGCGCAAGACCTCCTGTTCCCGTCCCGCACTCCCCCGCACCCGGCCGCTCGGTGAGGCGGAAGGTGGCGACAAGGAAGCCGTGCGGCGTCGGCTCGGTCGCGATCAGCCGCGCGCCGCACGGCAGGGAGCGGTTGAAGCCACGAACCGCCGCGCGCGTCGGAAGGCGCAGCGGCGGCGAGCCGTTCGAGACGACCGCCGGCAGCGCGAAGTACGCCGCCGCGGCGGCCACGTGACCGTGCCGCAGCGCATCCGCCCATGCGCGCACCACGCGCGCTTGCGCCGAGTCGACGTGCGATGGCGTGGTCGTGGAGGGCCGCTCGTCGGTGCCGCTCCCGACCGTCCCGCTCCCGCCGCCGCACGCTCCGAGCGCGAGCCCGAGTCCGACGAGCAGCGCGAGCCGGCGAGGCATGAGCGAACGAGCGGTCACCTACTCAGATACGCGTCGGACGCCAGGGTGGATGCCCGACGCCCGACTGTGCTCCGACAGGGCGCGTCAGTCTCCTCCGGAAGGGGCCGAGGCATGAGCAGCCTCGGGCCACTCCGCGTTGCAGACCAGCCCCTCCTGCCCGGCGGCCGACCACAGCTCCTCCGCGATGTGCGGCGCCAGCGGCGCCAGCATGATCACCGCGTCGAGCAGTGCCGATTGCAGCGCACGCTCGTCGCTCGGCGTCAGCGAGTCCTGCTGTCTCAGCACCCGCCGCTCGAAGTCTCTGATCCGCTCGACCAGCGTCATCACGTTGCGCGCCGCGCGGTGCGTCTCGAGCCCCTCCATGTTCTCGGTGATGCGCCGCACCGCGACGCCGTGCCAGTTGTCGAGCCGGCCGCGCAGCTTTACCGCGCCCTCCTCCGGATCGGGCTCCGCGACGGCGCCCGCGCCCTCCAGCCGCGGCAGCGCGTACTGCCAGAAGTTGTGCAGCCAGCGGTGGCAGTACTGCAGCGCCTGGTCGGTCCAGGTGAGGATGTTCGTCGGCGCCGCCGCGTAGAGGACCGCGAGACGCACCGTGTCGGCGCCGACCCGCTCCAGCAGCGCATCCGGGTCGACCACGTTGCCGAGGTGCTTGCTCATCTTCTTGCCGTCGAGGTGGACCATCTCGTGCATCAGCACCCTCTGGTGGGGCTCGCCCTCCCTCAGGTGCGGCAGCACGTCGGCGTCGCGCAGCACCTTCGCCGTCATGCGCTGGTCGAACATCGAGCCGCCGCCGTCGGCGCCCCAGATGACGATGTGGACCGGCAGCCAGCGTCTCAGTTCCTCGCTCGTGAACATCGAGCCCTCGCGCTCGGCGGCCGGCACGCTGAAGGGCAGCCACTGCCACAGTCCGTCGACGTGGCAGTCGAGCGTGTCGGTCTCACGGCGAGCGGCGGCCCCGCACCTCGGGCACGTCGTCGCGATGAAGTCCTCGCGCTCGGCGAGCGCGTTGCCAGCGCCGGTCGGGCGCAGGTCCTCCGGCAGCCGCACCGGCAGCTGGTCCTCCGGCACGGGAACAGTCCCGCATGCGTCGCAGTGCACCAGGGGAATCGGCGCGCCCCAGGCGCGCTGGCGCGAGATCGGGAAGTCGCGTGCGCGGTAGCGCGCGGCGTCGCGCACCTTCGGCCTGCCCGACGGCAGCTTCCAGCCCAGGGCGGCCGCCGCTCTCACGCGCGGAGCGAGCCGCGCGTCGACCTTGTCGGCGTCCGGGATCCCGAGCACCGCGGTGTGGCCGAAGCGGTCGTCGACCGCCGGCGTTATGACAACCGGCAGCGGTCTCGGGAAACCTGGAATCGCCAGCGCGCGCCCGGTCTGGATCAGCGGCGCGGCCTCGGCGCTGCGGTCGTCGCGCTGCACGCCGGCCCTGCGCACGCGCTCCAGCTGCGCGCGGATCTCATCGTCCGTCGCCCACGCGTCGATATCCGGGTGGTTGGGCGAGAGCATCGCGAACTCGGCTCTGTCCACCGCGTCCTTGTAGGGCGTGAAGACGGTCAGCTGCACGCCGTCGAGCGTCGAGACGTCCAGCTCGACGCCGTCGATCCGCCCGAGCATCGTGCGCTGCGCCGCGACGCCGGCCGCGTTCCAGCCGTCGAGCAGCTCGATCCCTCTCTCGTTCTCCGGCAGGTAGTCGCTGACGCCGAGGTACCACTGCGAGCGCCGTATGAGTCTCACCGGCTCGTGGCAGCGCCAGCAGGTGCCGTCCTCGACCTGCAAGGAGGCGAGCACCGTTCTGCAGCTGTCGCACCAGTCGACCTGACCCTCGGCGTGGTAGACGAGCCCGCGTCTGAGCAGCAGCAGGAACAGCCACTGCGTCCACTTGTAGAGCGCGGGATAGCTCGTGACCCACTCGCGCTCCCAGTCGAACGAGTAGCCGAGCCGGTCGAACTGCGCGTGCATCCGCGCGCGGCACTGCTCGACCCACTCGACCGGCGTCAGGTCGTTCTTGATCGCGCCGATCTCGCTCGGCAGCCCGAACGCGTCAAAGCCGATCGAGAAGAGGACGTCGCGACCGCTCATCCGCAGGTAGCGCGCGTAGGCGTCGCTTATCGAGTAGCTGCGGATGTGGCCCATGTGGGCGCTGCCGGACGTGAACGGGCAAGCCGAGAAGATGTAGGCCGCGCGTTCGCGCGGGCCGTCGGCCGGCGTCTTGAACGCCTCCGCCTCCTGCCATGCGCGCTGCCAGCGCTCCTCGATCGTCCCCGGCACGTAGTCCGGTGTCACGCTTTGAGAGGCCATGCTTCCCCCGTTCGGCCTTGTCGGTGGTGGTGCGTGCGTCACTCCTAGTGCGTTGCCGGGCGCTCGGAGTCCGGGCAACGGTGACCTGTCGATTTTCGGCTTTCCAGTGCGCCCGACGGGATTCGAACCCGCAACCTGCGGTCCCTAAAACCGCTGCTCTTGGGCCGATGTTCAACACGTGGCTCCGAACGAGGGCCGCCGAAGCGACAAGAGCCACCGAGAAATCGAAGTCCCCCAGCTAGAAGGCTCACGCCCGCCAAAGCAATACGCGTCTATTTATTCGACCGTTGACCAGTTGAGCTACGGACGCTCGCAACTGCCGTGAGCCGCCACCCCCTGGCCGACTCACGTCCGATCATAGCGAGGGGCGAGGGGCCGGGTCAACGTGCCGCGGGCGGCGAGGAGGGGCCGCCGCACGCGGTTGCATTCGCGCTCGGCAGCGGTGTAGGCTGGCCCCAGGTCGCCTCCGTCTATGGGGGATGCGGCGACCGCCATCGAGGATGCACGCCGCGGCAGCGGCCTCGTACGAGGTGCGATCAACCGTGTCATCAATTAATGCTTCCGGAGCGGAGGCGCTCGCCTCGCGCACGACCGTCCGCGTCGTCGAGCTGCACGGGCCGGGCTCCGTACGCGCCGCCGAGCGCGCCGTGCCCAGCGCGGGCGCGCTGCTGCAGGTCGAGGCGACCGGCGTCTGCGGCACCGACCACCACATCTACGCGGGTCGCATCGAGGTGCCGACGCCGTGCCTGCTCGGCCACGAGGTGATAGGCCGGCTGATGCGGCTGCCGGAGGACCACGGGCTCGTGGTCCAGGACGGCGGCGAGCCCGCGCTCGGCGACCGCGTCCTCGTCGCCCCCGGCGTCCCGTGCGGCGACTGCGATGGCTGCACGCGCGCCGACCGCTGCCTCGACCGGCCCTGCTACGGGCTCACGATGACCGGCGACGGCTTGACCGGCGGCTTCTCGCCGCTGATGGAACTGCGCGCGGGCTCGCGCGTGTATCCGATGCCGGAGGCGACCTCGCGCGAGCGCGCGGTCTTCGCCGAGCCGCTCGCGTGCGTGCTGAGCGCGCTGCGGAAGGCCTTCGGAGCACAGTACGTGCCGCCCGGGATGGATGGCCTCGTGCTCGGCTTCGGCGCGATCGGCATCGTCGCCGCGACCGCGATCGAGGCCTCCGGCGGCCGCGCGACGGTCGTCGAGCGCGACGCCGGCCGCCGCTCGCTGGCGCAGGAGCTCGGCTTCGTGGCGCTGGCCGACACGAGCGCGGTCCCGCATCGGGTGCCGCTCGTCGTCGACGCCGCCGGCACCCCGACCGCCTTCGCGGCCGGGCTCGATCTGCTCGACTGGAGCGGCACGCTGATCGAGATCGGCAACTTCGCCGACCTCGGCCCGATCCCGATCAAGCCGAGCGACATCTGCCTGCGCGACCTGCGGATCGTCGGCAGCGGCGAGACCTTCTACGAGGACTTCGGACCGGCGATCGCGATGGTCGGCGAGACGCCGGTCGACCTGCCGCGGGCGATCACCGACGTGCACGAGTTCGCAGCGCTTGCCGATCCGACGGATCTGTTCGCGGCGCCGGCCGCAGGCAAGGCGCTGGTGAGCTTCGCATGAGTCCGGCGGGCGGGACCGACAACGGGCATCGCGCGCTGAGGGGCGCACAGCTGCTGCTGCTGACGCCATTCGACCAGGACGGCGAGATAGACGAGCGCTCGCTCGCGGCGCTGCTGGAGTACGTGATCGGCGCCGGGATAGACGGGATCGTCGGCGGCGGGACGACGGGCGAGTGCTTCACGCTGTCGGTCGACGAGCAGGCCCGCCTGATGAGCATGATCTCCGAGCAGGTGCGCGGACGGGTGCCGGTCACCTACGGGATCGGCAACAGCGCGACGAGCGTCTCGATCGAACTGGCGCGCCATGCGCAGGAGCTCGACGCCGCGTGCGTGATGCTCCAGCCGCCGTACTACTTCCAGCACGCGCCGGAGGCGATCGACGCGCACTTCCTCGCGGTCGCCAACGCGGTCGACCTGCCGCTGATGGTCTACGACGGCGGCGCCGGGATCGAGCTGAGCGTCGAGCGCGTCCGCTCGCTGCACGAGCGCGCGGCGAACATCCGCTACGTGAAGATGTCGATCCCCGACCCGGCGAAGGTCGGGGCGATGCGCGTCGGCGCGCCGGCGGTCGAGCCGCTCGCGGGCGACGAGCTGATGATGCTGATGGGCCTGCGCCACGGCGCGATCGGCTCGACCGTCGGCTGGGGCAACGTCGACCCGGAGGCGATCGCCGGGATCCATCGCGCGTTCGAGGCCGGCGACCTGCCCGCCGCGCGCAGGCTGCAGCTCGGCAAGGTCGTGCCCGCGGTGGGCGTCTGCATCACCGCGAAGAACGCCTACATACGCTGCTACAAGGAGATCCTCGCGGCGAAGGGCGTGATCGCCTCGCCGACGACCCGCCTCCCGCTGACGCCGCTCGACGAGATCCGCAGAGACGAGGTCCTCTCCGTGATGCGCGAACTCTCGGTGCTCTGAGGGGGCGATCGCGCTGCCCGAGCCCGCGCTCGTTCTACTGGATCTCGACGGCGTCCTGGTGGACTCGCGGGACGCAATGGAGACGGCGTGGCGGGCGGTCCAGCACGACGTCGGCGTCAGCACGCCGTTCGAGGCCTACTTCCGCGAGATCGGGCGCCCGTTCCGCGACATCCTCGAGCGGCTTGGCTTGAGCGACGAGGCCGACGAGATCGAGCGCGTCTTCCGCGCCACCGCGCTGCGCGAGGCACCGCGCGTGCCGGCCTTCCCGGGGATCCACACGGCGCTCGCGCGGCTCGACAAGCGCGGCGTGAAGCTCGGCGTCGTGACCTCGAAGGCCCGCTCGCAGACGGCGTGGACGCTGGCGCAGTTCGACGTCGAGTTCGCGACCGTGCAGACGCCGGAAACGCGCTGCCCCGGCAAGCCGGCGCCCTACCCGCTGCTGGTCGCCGCGAGCGATGCCCGCGTAGACGTGCGCCACAGCGTGTTCGTGGGCGACATGGAGGTCGACGGGCTCGCCGCGCGCGCCGCCGGCATGCGCTTCCTGCACGCCGGCTGGGGCTACGGCGCCCGGCCGGACGGAGCAGAGCAGCTGCGCGCGCCCTTAGAGCTGGGCGAGGTCGGACTTCCCACCCGGCTCGCGGCCTAAGCGGGTTGGCGAGACCGCCTGAGGGTCTCGCCAACTCTCCTAGAACGGCATCTTGCCGCGGCCCTTGCGGCCGGCGGCGGCGCTCCTGTTGGTCGCCTTGCGCGAGGACTGGAACGGCTTCTGGAGCCACGACCCGAGCTTTCCCGGTGCATGGGCTGCGCCGTGCTGGCCGGCGCCGAGCGACTTGTCGACGCCGCGCTGCGGCCCGCTCGAAAGACGCGGCACCAGGAACGCGAGCACGGCCAGGACGATGCAGATGGCGATGACGGCGGCTATGAGCATGGCGGGAGCACTACCCGCTCCGCTCCCGCCTCAGTCGGCGACCGGCGTCACGGCGTCGCCGACACGCACGCGCCCCGGCTCCAGCACCCGCGCGTGGACTCCGAACGGCAGCGGCTCGGTCGTCTCGACGGTGCGGCGGTAGGCGGCCAGATGGCGCAGCGTCGGAAAGTCGACGACGCCCGTCTCGGCGTGACGCGTCGTGACCGCGCAGCGCCCGACGTTGCCGGCCACGCGCAGCAGCGCCTCGCCGACGCGCACGTCGTGCCAGCCGTCCTCCGCGTGCGCCTCGACGCCGTCGACGCCGAAGGTCATGCGGAAGCGCCGCGCGTCGACCTGGCCGCCGGTACCGCTCTCGTCCCGCAGGCGCTCGAGCGACGCGCCTGAGAGGAGCGTGACGGCGCCGTCGCGCCCGCGGTCGACCCCCGGTCGCTCCGGCGGCGCGGCGACGAGCCGCAACGGCACGCCGGCGTGCTCCGACAGCGCGGCCGAGAAGGGCCCGCCGAGCGGCCGAGCACGCAGCGCCAGCCCGAAGAAGCGCACGTCCAGCGGCTCCCCCAGCTCGACCTTGCCCGCCACCTCGCGGCCGTCTGGGAAGCGCAGCCCGAGCCGCCCGGCCGCGGCGTCATGGTCCGCCACGACCGTCACGAGCGGGCCGAGTCGCTTCGCGTTCATCATCGTCCCGTCCCGGCCGACGAGGAAGAACGCTCGGTCTCCGCGGACGCCGTCCAGCGTCACTTCGGCCTCTTCGAGCTGGCGCAGGCGCAGGCCCTTCACGGGCGTGAAGGAGATCCATGAGACGCTCGGCGGCACGTCCGCCATGCTAGCCAGACGCCCCCGTGCGCACCGTCTACCGGCGGCCGGAGCGCGACGGCTCGTCACCGCCCGCCACGGCAGTGGCACGTCGTGACCTGCAGTGGCGAGGAGCGGGGCTCGACGCCCTTGCGCAGCTCGCGGCCGACACGTCGTCGATAGCGCCAACGCGCCCAACTCGGCGGACGGTCTTCGTGCCGTCCATGTGCCGCGTGATACTTGCGGGCGCTGTGCCGTCGCGCCTTCTTCCGGCGCGGCCGTCAAACAAAGGAGGAACTGTGAACGAGCAAGGCAGCGGCTGGATCCTCTTCGCAGGGATCATGCTGATGATCGCCGGGATCCTGAACATCATCTACGGCATCGGGGCGATTGACGACGCCCAGTTCTACGCGGGGCACACCGAGTTCGTCATCAGCTCCCTGAAGACATGGGGCTGGATCACGCTGATCCTCGGCATCCTGCAGGTGCTCGCCTCCTTCTCGATCTGGCGCGGCGGCGTGTTCGGCGCGGTCTTCGGCATCTTCGCCGCGAGCCTCAGCGCGATCGGCGCCCTGCTGGCGATCCCCGCCTACCCGTTCCTGTCGCTGGCGATCTTCGCCATCGACGTGCTCATCATCTACGGCCTCGCGGCCTACGGCGCGCAGGGTCGCCCGACGACAACGACGACGGTCTAGCGGCATCGAGCCGGCGGCGGTCGCGCTTGGTCGGGCGCGCGCCGCCGCCGGGTCCGCCGGGGAAGCCGTCCCCGATCGCCCGCTCCAGCCGGCGCCGCTGCGCGAGCCGCTCCCGCTCGGCGACGCTCTCCGGCGTCTCCTCGTACAGCGTCGCGGCCACGCTGGCGGGGCCGCGGCGCTCGGCCAGGCCGCGCACATCCACGACGCGTGGCACGCCGCCGATCGTCAGCTCCACGCGGTCGCCGACGGAGACTCTCCTGCCCGGCGGCACACGCCGGCCGTTGACCTCGACGTGTCCGCCCTTGACCGCCTCGGCTGCGAGCGGCCGCGTCTTCGCGAGCCGCGCCGCCCACAGCCACTTGTCGATGCGGACCGGATCGCTCGACGGCTCAGCCATCGAGCGATGATCTCAGCTCCCGCTCCACACGATCGGCTTGTCGTAGTACGGCGTGTTCTCGTTTTTTCTCGACGGGCCGGAGCCCCAGCGGACCTCGTCGATCGAGCCGCCGCCGGGCACGAGGTAGGTGAGGCAGCTCTCGAAGCTCTTGCCGCTCGAGAACGGTCTCGGGACCTGCGTGTCGTCGCAGCGCGGGAACTCGCCGATGAAGATGACGTTGCCCTGCTCCTGGCCACGGTCGTCGATCGCGTCGAAGGTGACGTCGGGATCGTCGGCGCCGACCTTGACGTCCTCGAGCGCCTTGACCGTAACCTTGACGTAGTAGGGAGTGGATCTTCTCTGGTCTGCGTCGAGCTGGATGTTCTTGAGATCGTCGATCGTGCCTCTCTCGATCGAGTCGACGGAGATCACGAGCCTGTAGCCCTTCTGGGCGCCGGTCACCGAGAAGTCCGACGGCGGAACCCACGCGGCCGTCGCCTGCTCGCCGAAGCCGAGCTTCGTCCCGGGCGGCGTGAGGCGGGCGCCGCCGGCGCCGCCCGCGTCCGCGGCGGTGGTCGTCTCGGTCGTCGTCGCACTGGTCGTCGTCGCGTCCGCGGCCGTCGTGGCGGCCGGCGAGGCGGTCGACCCTCCGGCGTCGTCCGAGCCGCTCCCGCCACAGGCCGCCATGCCCAGGGCGAGCGCACCAGTCACGCTCAGCGTGACAATCCGGCTTGCCGTCATCTGTGCATCTCCTTGCTCTCGGTTGCACGGGACGATGACGCACAGGCCGGCGCAAACGTCGCCGAGCACGCCGTGGCGCGGAGATCCGGCTCTCACAGGTCGCTCCGCGCGGTAGATTCGCTAGGTCGATGGACGACGACGCGTCCCACGGAGCCCCCGGGACGGACCTCGTGCCGCTCAGCGGGGCGCGCATCGTGCCGCGCGAGCTGGCGGTCGCGGCCGATCTCGCGCTCGGCGTGACGACGCGGACGGTGGGTGTCGCGCTGAGACTCGGTGGCGCCGGACTCGGCGCGCTGCGGCTCGGCGGCAGGATCGCGGCAGCGCTGCCCGGCGCCGGGCCGGCAAGCCGCGCGGTGTCGGCGGCAGCGCGTCCTCGGGTCGCCGACGGCGCACGTGCGCGCAACCGTGCGGTCGAGCAGGCGCAGCGGGCGTTGGAGTGGGTCGTCCCCGCGATCGTCGAGCTGATCGACGTCGACGCGATCGTGCGACGGGTCGACGCGGACGCGCTCGTTGCGACGATCGACCTCGACGCCCTCCTGCGGCGCACCGACGTCGACACCCTGCTGCGGCGGGTCGATGTCGACGCGTTCCTCGCCGGAGTCGACATCGACACCTTGATCGACCGAATCGACGTGGACGCGATCGCCGCGCGGATCGACGTCAACGCGATCGTGCAGGAGGTCGACATCGACGCGATCGTCGAGGAGACCGAGCTCGGCACGATCGTCGCGCGCTCGACCAGCGGCTTCGCGAGCGAGGCGCTCGACGCGGCGCGCGCGCAGACGGTCGACGCCGACACGCTCGTCACCCGCCTCGTCGACCGCGTGCTGCGCCGCCGCGCCGAAGGGCCGCTCGGACCGCGGCTGCTCGTGCCCGACGAGGAAGTCCCGCCGGCACCGTCCGCACCGGCCGCCGCGCCGCAGACAGGTCCGCCACCGCCTCCCGACGCGCCGCCGACCGCATGACCCGCGCCCGGGACGCATTGCAGCACCAGGGCCACTACGCCGGGCCGATCAGCCGACTGCTCGCCTATGCCGCTGACACAGCCATCATCGGCATCGTCTACACCGCCGCGATCGCACTGCTGCGCTTCGCGATCGACGCCGCGACGCCGTGGACGCTGAACGTCGAGGGCGTCGTCTTCGCGGTCGGCGCGCTCCTCTGGTCAGCGCTCTACTGGGGCAGCTCCTGGGTCGGCTTCGGCCGCAGCCCCGGCATGTCCCTGCTGGGCCTGCGGATCGTGCGCGCGGACGGCTCCGCGCTCGACCGCCGCCACGCGCTCATCCGCCTGCTCACCTACCCGCTCGGTTTCCTCACGCTCGGAGCGGGCTTCCTCGGGATCATCTTCGGCCGCACCCGCCAGGCGATCTACGACCGCATCGCCGACACGGCTGTCGTCTACGACTGGGACGCCGAGGCGGCCAAGCTGCGCGAGCTGGCGACGCGCGGCGGGCAGCGACGCCACCTCGCCTCGCCGCCGTCCGCAGCTAGCGAGCGCGACGCGACGGCGGAGGCGTGATCGCGAACGAGGCGGTCCTCACGCTGCCGCCGGCACTGCCGACGAGCCGGTATCTGCCGGCGCTCAGCGGCCTGCCGCCGATCCGCCCGCTGAAGTGGAAGCGGTTGGCGCCCACGCCGCCGGAGCGCACGAACGAGCCACTCACCGGGGTGTAGCGGACGCAGCGTCTCGCTCTGCGGTTGGCGCGACGCGGGGCGACGCATCTGCCTCTGACCTTGCGCCCGCCGCCCACGCGCTCGACGCTGAAGCGCACCGAGCCGGCGGCGTCGAGCGCGAAGTCGACGGTCGTGCCGGTCGCCGGCGCTCTTGCCGCTCTGCGGCGCGCCGCAGCGCTCGCGCTGGGCCCGCTGCGCGCCGCGCGGAACGCCTTCGGCGCGAGGCCGAGCCTGGCGATGGCGCCGCCGTCGATCAGCACGGGGACCTGCCCGGTGGCCGTAAGCCCCGCGGAGTCGGTCGCCGTGACGGTCGCCAGGTGCTTGCCGGGTGTCGCGAAGGCATGCGCGACGCTCGCACCGGCCGCGCTCGCCCCGTCGTCGAAGCTCCACGCGAGCGCGACGTCGTCGCCGTCCGCATCGGACGCGCTCGCGGCGAAGGTCACCGGCGTGCCGGCCTTCGCGCTCGCCACCGCGGCGGCCGCGCTCGTCAGCGCGGGCGCCCTCCGTTGGTACTCGAACGCGCCCATGTCCTGCTGCACCGTGCCGTCGCCGTTGCCGTCGACGAGGCGCGGCGCTCCGAGCAGGTCGGTGAGCGGCTCTGCGACCGACAGCCCCGCCGGGTCCCCCGCGTCGATCGCCGGCGAGCCGCCGCGCAGCCGCAGGTCGCCGCCTGCGGCGTCGACGAAGCGGGGATCGGCGCTGACGTTGCGCGGATCGGTGAGGTCAGGGCCGGTTCCGGGACCGCTCTGCGTAGCGGTGCTCGGGTCGTAGGCGCTGTAAAGGATCGTGAGGTTCGCGGGGGCCGCGGTCATGCCGAGCGTCGCGCCGCTGCGCTGGAAGCTGTGGGCGACGCCGCGCACGATCGAGCTGCGCAGCGCGACGGTCTGGGCGCTGGAGCCGAAGTCGGCCGTGGCGCCGACGAAGATGCCGGTCGAGCTCGCCTGCCCATCGCCGACGATCGTCAAGTGGCGCGCCACGAGCGAGCCGCCGCTCGACAGGCCGAAGTCCGACGCGGCCTTCAACCCGATGCCGGGGAAGATGGAGCTCCCGTGGAGACGAATGCTCGCATCGTCGATCGTCCCGTTCTGCAGCTGGACGCCGATCTGCCCCGCCTCGATCCGAACGCTCCGGACGGTGCCGCCGAACATGACCGCACCCTTGTCGGCGGCGACGGTCGAGTCGAACAGCCCGTCGGTGCTCGCAGGCCCGCCGCCGACGAACCCTTGCGTGCCACCGCTCGTCGCCATCGAGATGCGGACGTCATGCGCAGACCCGGGTATCACCTGGATCCCCTCCAGGTTCGCGGCGCCGGGATCGGCATCGACGTCCACTCGGAAGACGTCGGCCGAGCCGCCGATGAGACCAAACGAGTTCGAGCGCGTGATGTGGAAGCGCAGGTCGCCGACCGTGTTGCGCGCGTTGCCGGTGATCTGGAGGATCCCGCCGTCCGTCGTGCGCGTCAGCGTCGTCGCGGCGCGACCGGCACCGGCGATCGTCACGCTGTTCGCCGTCGAGCCGCCGTCGGTGTAGGTCAGCGCCGAGGCGCTCGTGTAGGTCGTCGCGCCGAGCCGCACCTCGTCCGACCCGGCGTTCGCCTGCGCCTGCGTCAGCGCTGCCTGTACGGTGCCGAAGCTGCCGTCCGCGCAGCCACTCGCCGGCGCGACGCAGTAGACGGCCGCCGAGGCCGCGGCGGGCACCAGCGCCAGCGCGAGCGCCCCGGCCAGCGCCAGGGGAAGGGTCCGCGTGAGCAGCCTTGCTCGTCCCGGCATCGTCGCGCACCTTACGCCACCTACGGGTGGGCGTGTCACCGCGACCGCCGGGCACGACGATCGAGCGCGCCGAGAACGAATCTCGGCATGGCGACAACGGCTTCTCGATGTCGCCTGCCGTCACCACGTCCTCCCGCCTGGAGGTGACTGGTCACAGCCTGCGGATCGCGCCGACGGCAAGGCACGGGTCGCACCTGCATATATTCGTGTTAGGCGCCGGACGGGGTACCCTGGTGCTACTCTCGACAGAGACACATCGGAGAATACAATAGAGAGATGTGATGGCGGCGCGTGCAGTGCAGATCAGCGGGCAGCAGTTCGAGCTCGACCCTCGCCGAGTCGTGCGCGCGGTAGCACGAGCGCTCCCGGAGCCCGTCCGAGACCACTACGTCGTGATCGAGGGACGACGCTACCCGCCCAAGCAGGTCATCGCCCTGGCGACCGGCCTCGATCGCGCCGACTTCACCACTCACCAGGCGCGCCGCATCCTGCGCCGGCTCGGCTTCACCGCCGCGCGACGCACCGCGCACCCCACCCCAGCCACGGGCGGCGCACCGAAGTGTCCAGTCGCGGATCCGGTCGAGGCGCTGCGTCCGCACATCGGCGAGTGGGTCGCCGTCAAGGACAACGACGTGCTCGTCGCGGCCGACAATCCTGCGGCCGTGCTGGCGTGGCTGTCCCAGCACGACCAGACGGCAGACTCGATGTTCCGCGTCCCCGAGACCGAGGCCGCCGCGGGCGGCTCCGCACCCGCGTGAGATTCCCATTCCGCCAGTTGCCCGCCGCCGGCGGCGGGCAACTCACCTCACGACCGACGGTCGACGTATGGCTCGAAGGCATCGACGCCGTCCCGCTCGCCTCGCTCGTCGACACGGGTGCACTGCGAACACGCTTCTCCCGCGACCTCGCAACCGCCGCCGGCATCCAGCCGGACGACGACCTCGCCGAGCGCTTCGCGGTCGGCGGCACGATCGTCACCGGCGCGCCCGCCCGCGTGCTCATGCGCGTCGGCTCAGGCGACCACGTACATGCATGGGAGGCGCCGGTGTGGTTCTGCGACCCATGGCCCTTCGGCTTTCAACTCCTCGGCCTCGAAGGGTTCCTCCAACACTTTCGCGTGACGCTCTCCGCCTACCACGAGTGGATCGACTGCAAGCCGGAGCACTGAGCGGCGGACACAGAACGACGAAACCCCCGCTTCCGCAGGGGTTTCGCACTATCGGGGCGCCGAGATTTGAACTCGGGACCTCACCGACCCGAACGGTGCGCGCTACCAGGCTGCGCCACGCCCCGACTGAGCTGTCCAGTATTCCACAGCGACGGCGCGATGGTACGTTGGCGCCGCCCGCATGCCCGTCGCGACCGCCGACATCATCGCCTTCCTCGACGAACTGCTCGAGATCGACCACTTCGCCGACCTCGGCCCGAACGGACTCCAGGTTCCCGGCGCGCGACAGGTCGCGACCGTCGTCACCGGCGTCTCGGCTCAGACCCGGCTGTTCGAGCGTGCGCTCCAGGAGGACGCTCAGCTCGTCCTCGCCCACCACGGCATCCTGTGGGACTTCGAGCCGCGCCGCATCGGCACCGCGCAGGCCGCCCGCCTGAGACTGCTGCTCGCCAATGACGTCGCGCTCGCCGGATATCACCTGCCGCTCGACGCGCATCCCGAGCACGGCAACAACGCCATCCTCGCGACGCGACTCGGCGCGGCCGGCCACGCGCGCGCCTTCCCCGTCAAGGGGGAGGCGATCGGCGTGATCGCCACGTTCGACGGCGACGGCATCCCCGCCGCCGACCTGTTCGCGCGCGTCAGACAGGTCACCGACCGCGAACCGCTCGTCTTCGACGCCGGGCCGGAGCGCATCCGCACGCTGGGGATCGTCTCCGGCGCGGCCGGCAACTCGCTCTCCGAGGCGATCGACCTGCAGCTCGACGCCTTCCTCACCGGCGAGCCGAAGGAGCACGTGATGGCGCAGGCGCGCGAGAGCGGCATCCACTTCGTCGCGGCGGGCCACTACGCGACCGAGACGTTCGGGATCCGCCGCCTCGGCGAGCTCGTCGCGGAGCGCTTCGGCGTCCGCCACGTGTTCGTCGACATTCCGAACCCGGTCTGAGTGCCGACCCGCCCAGAGCGGACCTGGCGCGAAAGCGGACCGTAGACCGCCGCAGACCTGACGAAACTGCACGGCAACGCACCTGCACCGTTGCACTCCGTCCAGGAGCGGCGGTATAAGTGGCATAAGTAGCGGTCTTCCCCAAGAGGAGGTTTCGTTCCAATGGCCATTCACCTGACGCCCACCGAGTTGGCGCAAGAGGCCGGACTCGAACGCCGCGACGTCATCAGCAAATGCGTCGAGATGGGCGTCCCGATCTTCCACGGACGGATCGACAAGACCCTGTTCATGACGAGCCTCAGCCAGCAGCATCCGGCGATGGCGGCCCTTCCGCCGCTCCGCGCCACCGGATAGGGCGCAACCCCGCGCGTCAACCCGCGCGCCGCCGGATCCTCGTGCCTAGAATCGAAAACCTCTGCATTTCCAGCACGAGGAGGACGGCCCGAGATGGACGCCAGCGCCACGAGCGGCACCGAGGCATCGACCGGCTCGAAGACGATCGCCGATCTGCTGCCGCTGGCGGCTGAGCGCTACGGCGACCGGGTCGCCGTGAAGCACAAGCAGGACGGGGCTTGGCAGGACGTCACCGTCGCGGAGGTGGCGATGATCGCGCAGGAGATCGGGCTGGGCCTCGTCGATCTCGGCATCGCGCCGGGCGACGGCGTCTCGATCCTCTGCCGCACCCGCCCGGAGTGGACGTACTGCGACTTCGGCGCGACCGAGGCGGGCGCCTGCGTCGTCCCGATCTACCCGACGAACGCGCCCGAGGAGTGCGAGTGGGTGCTGTTCGACTCCGGCGCCCGCGTCGTGATCTGCGAGGACGCCACGCAGGTGGCAAAGATAGCCGAGGTCCGCGCGAGACTGCCGGCGCTCGAGCATGTGATCGTGATCGATCCAGGCGAAGCGCCCGACGAGGCGATCCCGCTCGCCGACCTGCGCGCCCGTGGAGCCCACGGCGACCGCACTGAGCTCGATCGCCGCATCGACGCGATCGAGCACGACGACCCCTTCACGATCATCTACACCTCGGGCACGACCGGCCCGCCGAAGGGCTGCGTCCTCACCCACGGCAACTACCGCGCGATCCTCACGATGGCGCAGTCGACCCGGGCCGTCGACAGCGACGAGGTCACCTACCTCTACCTGCCGCTCGCGCACTCGTTCGCGCTGCTGATCCAGTTGTTGAGCTTCGACGTCGGCGCGACGCTCGCGTACTGGTCCAACGACCCGCAGCAGATCGTCGTCGAGCTCAACGAGGTTCACCCGACGAACTTCCCGTCGGTCCCACGAATCTTCGAGAAGATCTACACGCTCGTCACGTCCAACGGCGACCCGGAGCTGATCGCGAAGGCGGTCAGAGTCGGGATCGCGGTGCGGGAGCTGGAGCTCGTCGGTCAGCCGGTGCCGGAGGAGCTGCAGCAGCACTTCGCGCGCGCCGAGGAGGAGCTGTTCTCCAAGGTCCGGGCGGCGTTCGGCGGCAGAATGCGCCAGGCGATCTCCGGCGCCGCGCCGATCTCGAAGGAGATCCTCGAGTTCTTCTTTGCGTGCGGCGTGCCGGTGTTCGAGGGGTACGGCATGACCGAGACGGCGACCGCAGCGACGTTCCAGTCGCTCGACGCCTACAAGTTCGGCACGGTCGGACGCCCGTTCCCCGGCGTCGAGCTGAGAATCGCCGAGGACGGCGAGGTCCTGATCAAAGGCGAGAACATCTTCGCCGGCTACCACAACAACGCCGACGCGTCGTTCGGCGCCGTCACGGACGGCTGGCTGCACACCGGCGACCTCGGCTCGATCGACGACGACGGCTTCCTGACGATCACCGGCCGCAAGAAGGACATCATCATCACCGCGGGTGGCAAGAACCTGACCCCCGCGAACGTCGAGAACGACATGAAGCAGTGCCGCTGGGTCTCGCAGGCGGTCATGTACGGCGACCGCCGCCCGTATCCGGTGATGCTCATCACGCTCGACGCCGAGGAGATCCTCCCGTGGGCGCAGCAGCAGGGCCTGCCCGAGGACCTGGAGAGTCTCGCCAGGCATCCCGATGTCCACGCGCTCGTGGAGGCGCACCTCGACAGGGCGAACGAGAAGTACGCGCAGGTCGAGAAGGTCAAGAAGATCGCGATCCTCGGCCACGATCTCTCTCAGGAGACGGGTGAGCTGACGCCCACGCTGAAGGTCAAGCGCAATGTCGTCAACGAGAAGTACAGAGCCCTGTTCGACGAGCTCTACGCGAGCTGAATATCAGGGTGCGTCTCAGGGTCTGAAACGCCGCAAATCGCCCAGCACAGGGTTTACCCTCTCGGAGGACGCATGCGCACCGACCCAAGCGACACAGGCGGCCTGTTTGTCACCCGGCGCCCCGGGACGCGCCCGGTGCAGTTCCGCACGCCACCGAAACGCGGCGACAACAGACGGCAACGCTTCGATGGCCTGATCGCCGCCGGGCTGCTCGCGGCGATGGTCGTCGTGAACCTGTGCTTCTGGGGGCCGCTGCCGCTCGCCTGCCTGTGGCTCGGCGGGCGCACGCAGTACCTGACCGACTCCATCTTCGGCGGCCTCACGGTCGCGTTCGCGACGATGATCGGCGGACTGATGCTAGGTCTGATGGCGCTCAAGCGCCTCGACTACGCCTGGATCCTCGTGCGCCGCGCGGCCGGGCACGACCAGCGCGAGGGCATGATCGGACGCATCTTCATGATCTGCTGCATGGTCGGGCTGCCGATCTTCGGCATCTGGTTCCTGTTCTTCAGCGGCGCCTCGATGTCCGGCTTCGACGCGCAGAGCATGCTGGGCGGCTGACGCCGCCCTTCGCGATGGGCCTGCTCGACTACTACCGGCAGTTCGCCGGCATGAGCGACGAGGAGATCAGCACCCAGCTGCGCGAACAGGCGGACGAGCAGCGCCGTCGCGCACTCGCGCGGATCGACCAGCTTGACCTCTCCCGCACGACGTGGCACGAGCTGCCGCACCCTGACGTCGTCAACGCCATCACGTACGCGGCGCGCGGCGCGCTCAACGTCCAGCCCGACCCGACCGCCGAGGAGGTGCGCCGCGAGCTCGGCCGGCGCAACGGCGTGGAGCCCGACCGCGTCGTCGTCGGGCACGGCGCCGGACCGCTGCTCGCGTCCGCCGCCCGTGCGCTGCTCGGACCCGGCGAGGAGCTGCTGACCCCGTGGCCGTCCTACGGGCTCTATCCGGTGATGGCGCAGCGCGCTGGCGCGCGCGCCGTGCCGGTCCCGAACGGGCACGACGTCCATCGGTTGCTTGCGGCCGTCACGCCGGCCACGCGCGCGATCGCGCTCTGCGACCCGAACGACCCGACGGGCGAGCACCTCACGAGCGCCGCCCTGCGCGAGCTGCTCGACGCCCTGCCCGAGCACGTCTCGCTGCTGCTCGACGAGGCGCTCGCGGACTTCGTCACCGCCGAGCGCGGCGAGGCCGCCAACGGCTCCGCGACAACCGCACTGCTCGACGAGTACCCCCGCCTGCTGATCTTCCGCACGTTCTCGAAGATCTACGGCCTCGCCGGCATGCGCGTCGGCTACGCGCTCGGCGGTCCGGGCTCCGAGGAGCTGCTGGCGCGCCTCGCGCCCGAGCTGGGGATCGGCCTTCCGGCCCAGATCGGCGCGCTCGAGGCGCTCAGGAGATGCGACGGTCAGCTCGCGCAGCGGCGCGCCGCCGTCGCGGCCGAGCGCGAGCGACTGCTCGACGCGCTGCACGATCTGCCGGTCGACGCAGCCCCGAGCGAGGCGAACGTGCTGTGGGTGCGCCCGACCGGCCTGACGGGCGGCGAGCTGGCGATGCGGCTGCAGCGCAGCGGCGTGCTCGTGCAGAGCGGCACGAGCGTCGGCGACGAACACCACGTGCGGGTGACGCTGCAGAGCCCCGCCGCCACGGACCGCCTGCTCGAGGCGCTGCGCACCGCGCTCGGCGCGGACTGAACGACTACTCCGACGCCGACTGGCGCACCAGCGCGCCCGTCGTCTGCTCGAGGATCTTGCGCCAGCGCGCCGTCTGCTCGGGCTCGGCGGCGAAATGCTTGACGACCTTGCGCACGCGCGTGGCGGAGATCTCAATCCCGTGGCGCGCGGCGACCTGCTTGAGGTGGGGATAGTCCTCGGCGAGCTTCACGGTCACCGAGCGGAAGCCGTGGCTGGCGATCCGCACGCGCGAGCCGTAGTCCATCACGCTGGTGCGGAACATCAGCTCGTCGGAGGCGTCAGGCTCGACCAGCACGATGTCGACACCCGGGTAGCGCTCCTCCCACCGCGTGCGGATGTCGTGCAGCCGCTGGTAGGTCATCAGCTTGAACGCCTGGTAGCCGATCTGCGGGAAGCCCATGTCGGAGACGCGCGGGTGCAGTGGGTTGTCGCACCGCGCCTCGTTCACGTACGGCACGAGAGGGTTGACGACGACCACGAGTCTTGCCCCCGCCTCGACGGCGAGGTCGAGGTTCGTCGTGGAGATCAGCCCACCGTCGACCAGCTCGCGGTCGCCGACGCACACCGGCTCGTAGACCATCGGCAGTGCGGTCGAGGCGCGCACGGCGGTGGAGATTGGCACGTCGTCGAAGCCGTCGGTGCCGAAGACGACGCGCTCGCAGGTGTCGAGGTCGGTCGCGGTGATGTAGAGCTCGCGCTCGAGCTGACGGAAGTCGTCGGTGCGCCCGTCGTCCGCGAGCACACGCTGCACGTAGTCCTCGATGCCACGGCCGGAGTACATCCCGGACGGCAGCCCCTCGGCGATCCCGAGCACGACGTCGAGCGCGGAGACCTGCCCGACGTGCTGCGCGAGCGTGTAGCCGAGCTTCGCGAGCCGCCACGGGAAGGCCGCGGCCTTGCCGGCCATCTCGCGCAGGTTGAGCGACAGCAGCGTGCCGAGCGCGATCTCCGGGAACGGCGTCGGCGCCTGCCGGTCGAGCACGCGCATCATCTCCTCGGGGGAGACGCCGTTGGCCGTCATCGCGGCGACGAACGAACCGGCGCTCGTACCGACGTAGACGTCGAAGTCGGTCACCGAGCGGTTGACCGACAGCAGGTCGAGCGCGCGCAGCGCGCCGATCTCGTAGACGGCGCCGGTGAACCCGCCGCCGCCCAGCACCAGCGCGGTCTTCGAGGGCTTGCGTGGGCGCGGCGCCGCCCGGCCACCGTGCGACGATGTCGCGGTTCTCCGCGCTCTGGCGGAGGTCTCCAAGCTGACGACTTTGCCCATGACCACTGATTGTACGGCGCCGTTCGGGCGTATCCGACCGCGACTTCCACTCCGGCGCGCTGTTGTGAACCGCATGCGCCGTTCCGTACTGCTGCCGATCGCGCTCCTCGCGCTGCTGATGCTCGCGAGCGCCGGATCGGCCGCAGCCGCGCCGCTCGACGGCCTCGTCTCCAGCGGCCTCGCCCGCGCGGGCGGCGGTTCGGGCGGCTACGTGCTCGACACGACCACCGGGCGCACGCTCGCGGCGGTGCGCGCCGACACGCCGCGCATCCCGGCTTCCGTCGAGAAGCTCTACACGACCTCGACCGCGCTGGTTCGCTTCGGCCCAGACGCGACCCTGCAGACGCGTGTGCTGGGGGTCGGAACGCTCGACGACGCCGGCACCTGGCACGGCGACCTCTACCTGCGCGGGGGCGGCGACCCGACCTTCGGCAGCGCCACCTTCACCCGGCTCGCGTACGGCCTCGGCGCCACCGTCTCGACGCTCGCCGCACGCGTGCGCGCCGCCGGCATCCTGCGCGTGACCGGACGGGTTCGCGGCGACGAATCGTGGCTCGACGGCCTGCGCGGCGGGCCGTCGAGCGGCTACGCGCTCGACCTCGACATCGGCGGCCCGCTCGGCGGCCTCCTGTTCAACCGCGGCCTCGCGCGCGAGGACGGCAGCGCGCTGCAGGCGCAGCCGGCCAAGTTCGCCGCCCAGCAACTCACGCTCGAGCTGCGCCGCTCGCGGGTGCGCGTGCCGCAGTCCGCCGCAATCGGGACGGCACCGGCCGACGCGGAGGAGATCGCGACCGTCGACTCGCCGACGATGGCGACGCTCGTGCGCCTCACGCTCGTGCCGTCCGACAACCTGTTCGCCGAGATGCTGCTGAAGGATGTCGGCGCGCGCTTCGGCAGCGCCGGCGCGACGACCGCCGGCGTGGCCGTCGTCAAGCGCACGATCGGCAGCTACGGCGTGCGCCCCCAGATCGCGGACGGGTCGGGCCTCTCGCGCGTCGACCGCACCTCGCCGCGGCAGGTCGTCACGCTGCTGAGCGCGCTGCGCGCGAACACGTTCCTGCGCGCCGCGCTGCCGGTCGCCGGCCGCTCCGGCACGCTCGCCGACCGCATGCGCCGCACCACCGCGCAGGACCGCTGCCAGGCGAAGACCGGGACGTTGTCCGACGTCTCGGCTCTGGCCGGCTACTGCCGCACGCTCAACGGCCACGTGGTCGCGTTCGCGTTCATCGAGAACGGCATCTACACGCCGACCGCGAAGGCCGCCGAGGACCGCCTGGTCGTCGCGCTCGCGCGCTCGCGCCCGGGCGGCACGCCGACCGTCACGACGCCCGTCGTGACCCCAACGACGCCGACGACGCCCGCACCGAGCCCGCCGGGCGGCGGCGGGGCCTCGCCCACCGTCGCTCCCTGAGGGCTCAGGACTCGTACTGGATCGCGCCGGTCACGAACGCGAACACGAAGCCGGCCGACAGCAGCGCGATCGCCCCCACGCCCGCCAGCACGCGACGGTCGCGCAGCTGCTCGGGCCGCAGCGCGAGCAGCAGCGTCAGCAGCACGATCGGGTCGAAGTACTTCTGGTAGGCGAGCCGCGTCGCGAGCTGCGCGACGAGGAAGCAGCCGAGCAGCAGCACCGGCAGGGAGCGCGGGCCGCAGCGCCGCGCGACCATCGCCAGCACCGCGCAGCCGAGCGGCACGAGCAGCCAGAACGGCCAGGCGGTGCCCAGCGGCTGCGGCCCGCTGCGCGCGACGCGCCAGATCCAGCCCTCATCGCCGGTGTGGTAGGCGAGCGGGACGATCAGCAGCACCGCGACTCCGCCCGCCGCTGCGACCAGCGGCAGCCGCCGGCGCCGCATCCCGCCGCGGCGCAGCTCGTCCCACAGCGCCGGTCCGTGCAGCAACGTGCCGTACACGCCGGCGATCGCGATCGCGTACAGCGGCGCGCGCAGCCGCGAGTCGCCCGCCCAGCCGAGCCGGCCCTCGGCGGGCGCGCACAGCCCGCACGAGGCCGGATCCGCGGTCGGGGGCACCAGCCCGTGCCACGACAGCGCCAACAGCCCGAACGGCACCAGCGCGAGGCCGAGCAGCGCGGTCCCCCGCGCCACCAGCCGCAGGTCGCGCGGCTCGTGCAGCACCAGCACCAGGAACGCCGGCACCGCGAGCCAGCCGCTGCTCTGTCGCGTCAGCACCGCGAGCCCGATCGCCCCGCATGCGACCGCGAACGCCGTCAGCCCGCCGCCGCGGTCGAACGCCAGCAGCCGCTCGATCGCCACCATTCCGAACAGCAGCGCGAGGTTGTCCGTCACGAGGATGAACGACTGACCGAACACGTAGGGCGAGCAGGCGAACAGCGCCGCGAGCAGCACCGCCGGCCCCAGCCCCAGCCCTGCATGGCGGCGCAGCAGCCGGTAGAGCACAAGCGCGACGCCGTAGGAGATCAGCACCTCGACCACCCGCAGGCGCCACAGCTCGAGCCCCACGACCTCGCTCCAAGCCGCCACGAGCAGGTGGAACAGCGGCGTCTGCGCCGCCGCGTAGTGGACGAGGTCGACGCCCGGCAGCTCGTGCGCGAACTTGACGATCGTCGGCAGGTGGTAGTCGACCTCGTCGCCGGCGTGGAACGTCGGCATCGTGCGCGTCAGCCCGCGCAGTGCGATCGTGCCCGCCAGGAACGGCAGCGCGAGCAGCAGCACAGCGCGCCAGCGGTCGGGCAGGCGGCGCCAGCGGTCGGCGATCCGCTCCTTCCGCGCGGTCGTCGTCGTCTGCGCCATGCCGTTCATACGAGCGATCAGGCCGGAGGTTGCTGGGACTCGTCGCCGTCGTCGTCGACGCTGCCCGCCTCGACGGCGCCCACCTCGCCGCGCAGCAGCGCCTCGAGCCCGTCCTCGTCGAGCACCGGCACTCTGAGGCGCTCGGCCTTCTCCAGCTTCGATCCCGCGGCCTCCCCCGCCACGACGTAGTCCGTTCTTCTCGACACCGACGTCGTCACGCGCCCGCCGGCGGCGAGGATCTGCTCGGTCGCCTGCTCGCGCGTGAGCGTCGGCAGCGTGCCCGTCAGCACGACCGTCATACCGTTCAGCGGTCCCTCCTCGGGCGGAGGGCCCTCCTCCTCCAGGCGCAGGCCCAGCTCGCGCAAATCGGCGATCAGCGCCCGCGTCGACTCGCCCTGCAACTGGTCGTGGATCTGCCGCCCGACGATCGGCCCGATCCCCGGCGTGTCGGCGATCTGCTCGGCGCTCGCCGCCATCAGCGCCTCGACCGAGCGGAAGCGCTGCGCCAGGTTGCGCCCGGTGATCAAGCCGATCCCCTCGATCCCGATCGCGAACAGCACACGACCGAACGGCCGCTGCTTCGACGCCTCGATCGCCGCGACGGCGTTGCGCGCCGAGACCTCGCCGAAGCGGTCCAGCTCGACCAGCTGCGCCTCCGTCAGCCGGTAGAAGTCGGCCGCGGTTCTCACGAGGCCGCGCTCCATCAGCATCGTCACCTGCTTCTCGCCGATCCCGTCGACGTCCATCGCCCCGCGCGAGACGAAGTGACTCAGCAGCTGCCAGCGGCGCCCCGGGCACGCGAGGTTCGGGCAGTGCGTGAAGACGCCGTCGTCGGGCTTGTGCGTCGGCGTGTCGCAGATCGGGCATCTGGCCGGCGGCAGCGGCGCCGGCCCGCGGTCCGCGCGCTCGACGACGTGGGGCGCGGGCGAGACGACCTGCGGGATCACGTCGCCGGCGCGCAGCACGATCACGTCGTCGCCGGGGCGCACGTCCTTGCGCGCGAGGTCCTCCTCGTTGTGCAGCGTCGCCTGCTTCACCGTCACGCCGCCGACGTGGACTGGCTCCAGCTCGGCGAACGGGTGCAGCGAGCCGAACTTGCCGACGCTCCACTTCACGTCCAGCAGTCTCGTGACGGCCGTCGTCGGCGGGAACTTCCACGCGATCGCCCAGCGCGGGTCGCGCCCCACGACGCCCAGGCGCCGCTGCAGCTCGTAGTCGTTCACCTTCACGACGGCGCCGTCGATCTCGAACGCGAGCCCGCCGCGGCGACGCTCCCAGTCGCGGCAGCGCTCGATCACCTCGGCGTCGCCGTCAAGCTTCGCGATGTCGGGGTTGACGCGGAAGCCGTGCGCTCTGAGCCACTCCAGCGCCTCCCAGTGGCTCGCGACCCCCAGCCCGTCGGAGACGCCGATGCCGTAGGCCCACATCGACAGCGGCCGCTCGGCCGACTGCCTCGGGTCGAGCTGCCGGATCGCCCCCGCCGCCGAGTTGCGCGGGTTCATGAAGGTCGAGAGCCCCGCCTCGGCGCGCTTCAGGTTGACCTGCTCGAAGTCGGCGAGCGAGATGTAGATCTCGCCGCGCACCTCGACGCGTCTCGGCGCGTCCTCGATCGACAGCGGGATCGACCCGACGGTCCGCAGGTTGTGCGTGACGTCCTCGCCGACCTCTCCGTTGCCGCGCGTCGCGCCACGCACGAGCACGCCGTCCTCGTAGAGCAGCGAGATCGCGAGCCCGTCGACCTTCGGCTCGACGACGTACTCGAACACCGGGTTCTCGATCCCCTCGCGGGCCAGGTGGCCGCGCATGCGCTCGATCCAGCCCTGCAGCTCCTCGTCGCTGCGCGCGTTGGCGAGCGACAGCATCGGCTGCAGGTGGTGGACCTTCTCCAGCTGCGAGACCGGCTCGCCGCCGACGCGCTGCGTCGGCGAGTCGGGCGTCAGCAGCTCGGGATGCGCCGCCTCGATCGCGCGCAGCTCGTCGAGCAGCGCGTCGTATCTGTCGTCGCCGATGACCGGGTCGTCGAGGACGTAGTAGCGATGGCCGTGGTAGGCCAGCGCTCTGCGCAGTTCCGCCGCGTGCGCGGCCGGCTCCTCGGCCGCGGCGCCGCCCCCGCCGGCCGCCGGTTCGCTGCGCCTCGCCGGGCTCACTCCACCTCGCGCGCGGCCGGCGCGATCAGCCGCGCGAGGTCGTGCTGCTCGAGCGCGCCGATCCCGTCGCGGTGCGTGAGGTCGAAGTGGATCGGCGTGACGGCGATGCGGCCGTCGGCGATCGCCGCGATGTCGGTGCCGGGCTCGTCGCCCGTCTGGACCGCGTCGCCGTAGATGCGGAACAGGCGGCGGTTCGGATGCTCCTCGTCCTGGAGCTCCAGCACGTCCTCGTAGATCCGCTTGCCGAGTCGCGCCACCTCGACGCCCTTCGGCTCCCCACCGGGCACGTTGACGTTCAGCAGCGTCCCGGCGGCGAGCGGCACCTCGTCGAGCTCGCCGACGATCCGCGCGGTGAACGCCGCCGCGAGCTCGAAGTCGAACGTGCGCCCGAGGCGGAAGTCCAGCTCGCGCGCCTGCGACTGCTGCGAGACAGCGATCCCCGGCAACTCGAGCAGCAGCGCCTCGAACGCCGCCGCGACCGTTCCCGAGTAGGTGATGTCGTCGCCGAGGTTGAGCCCGTGGTTGATGCCGGAGACGACGATCTCGGGCGCGAAGTCCTCGATCAGCCCGAGCTTCGTGAGCCGCACGCAGTCGACCGGCGTGCCGTCGGTCGCGAAGCCGTGCGTGCCGTCGTCGAAGTCGACCCGCTCGACCCACAGCGGCCGGCGCGTCGTGATCGAGCGCGCGGTCGCGGAGCGGTTGCCGTCCGGCGCGACTACGGCCAGCTCGACCCCGGGTACGTCCAGCAGCGCGCGCCGCAGCGCCTGGAGGCCCTCGGCCGCGATCCCGTCGTCGTTCGTGAGGAGGACCCGCATCGGTCAGGGATGGTAGTCGGGCGCCCGGAAAGGGCCCTCCCCGAGGACGGCCCGGCCGTCGTAGCCGACGCCCACCAGATGGAGACCGTGCGGCAGCGCGGTCTTGCCCGCGCGTGAGCGGGGCGCGCCGTCGAGCAGCGCGACGAAGTCCTCGACCGAGCGCCGCCCGTCGGCGACTTCGAGCATCGTCCCGACGAGCACGCGGTTCATGTTGCGCATGAACGAGTCGGCCTCGATCCAGAACGCGAGCACGTCACGGTGGGCGAAATCGGGTCTCCACGCCGCCGAGCGCACGTCCCGCTCGAAGCGCACGTGCTCCGTCTCCGTGGGGGTGAAGGCGCTGAAGTCGTGCGTGCCCACCAGCGCGGCCGCACACGCGTCGAGTCCCTCGCGATCGAACGGATACGACCACCACAGGGCGTGTCCGCGCTCGAACGGGCTACGCGTCCGGCGCACCAGCAGGCGATAGCAGTAGGCACGGCTCGTCGCGTCGTGGCGCGCGCTGAAGCCGGGCGGCGCCGGCTCGCTCGCCAGCACGGCGAGATCGTCCGGCAGCAGCGCGTTCAGCTTGTGCGGCGGCACCGGCGGGCCCTGATAGCTCGCCACCTGCGCCCAGGCGTGAACCCCTGCGTCGGTGCGGCCAGCGACGATCAACGGGACCCGCTCGCGCCGCAGCACGACCGCGAGCGCCCGCTCCAGCTCCGCCTCGACAGTGCGTCTGCCGGGCTGCCGCGCCCACCCCGCGAAGGCACCGCCTTCGTACTCGAGCGTCAACTTGGTGACGAGTGCAGCGGTCACGGCACCAGATCGGCGCCGTGACGCTAGACCAGCTCGAGGAAGACCATCTCGGTCGCGTCGGAGCGACGCGGACCGAGCTTGAGGATGCGGGTGTAGCCACCCGGACGCTCCGCGTAGCGCGGAGCGATCTCCTCGAACAGCTTGTACACGCTGAACTTGTCCTGCCCGAGCGCCGACAGCGCCTGCCGGCGGGCATGCAGGTCGCCGCGCTTGGCGAGCGTGATCAGCTTCTCCAGCTCGGGCTTGACGGCCTTCGCCTTCGTCTCGGACGTTCTGATGCGCTCATGCTCGATGACCTCCTTGCAGAGGTTCTGCAGCAGCGCCTTGCGATGCGAGGCGCTGCGCGAGAGCTGATAGCGGTTGCGTTGATGGCGCATGGGCTCGGAGAGGGTACCGGAGCGTCAGTCGTTGCGCAGCGAGAGGCCGCGGCCCTCGAGCGTCTCGATGACCTCGTCGATCGACTTCTTGCCGAAGTTCGGGATCGCGTTCAGCTCGTTCTCGGTCTTCGAGATGAGGTCGCCGACGGTCTGGATGCCCGCGCGCTTGAGGCAGTTGTACGAGCGCACGCCCAGCTCAAGCTCCTCGATCAGGATGTCGTCCATCGCGTTCGCGGGACGACCGCCCGGTCCACCGGCGTTGCCGCCGACGCCGCCCGGGCCGCCGACGAGGCCCGGCTCGAGCGCGCCGAGACCACCCGTGTCGCGCAGCTCGACGACGCGGTCCGCGTCGGTGAAGATCGCCAGCTGCGAGATCAGGATCTCGGCCGCCTCGGTCAGCGCCGCGGTCGGCTCGATGGAGCCGTCGGTCTCGATGTCGAGCGTCAGCTTGTCGAAGTCCGTCTTCTGGCCGACGCGCGCCTGCTCGACGGCGTAGGCGACGCGGCGCACGGGCGAGAAGATCGAGTCGATCGGGATCACGCCGATTGGCTGGTCGGCGGACTTGTTCTCCTCCGCCGGGCGGTAGCCGCGGCCGCGGCCGATCGTCAGGTAGACCTCGAGCTTGGTTCTTCTCTCGAGCGTCGCGACGTGCGCGTCCGGGTTGAGGATCTCGACGCCGGAGGGCAGGTCGATGTCCTTCGCCGTGATCTCCCCCGGGCCCGTGACGACGAGCGGCGCCTCGATCTCCGTCGCATCGGAGTGCATCCGGCAGACGATGCCCTTGAGGTTGAGGACGATGTCGGTCACGTCCTCCTTGACCCCGGGGATCGTCGAGAACTCGTGCGCAACGCCCTCGATGCGGACGCTCGTGACGGCCGCCCCTGCGAGCGAGCTCAGCAGCACGCGGCGCAGCGAGTTGCCGAACGTGTAGCCGAAGCCGCGGTCCAGCGGCTCGATCGTGAAGGAACCGCGGTTCTCCTCGACGGTCTCGGTCGTGATTCGGGGGACTTGGAAATCGAGCATCGGGGTCGGTCCTAACGTCGTCGTGTCATGAGCGCCGCCCGGGGGCGGTCATGGGCGCGTCGTGCGGCCGCGGCGGTGCGGCCGGCGTCGCGCGGGCGGGCGGGGATTACTTCGAGTAGAGCTCGACGATGAGCTGCTCCAGCACCGGTGCGGCGATCTCGCGCCGCTCGGGCTTGCGCAGCACCTTCGCCGTCAGCGCGTCGTGGTCCGCCTGCAGCCACGCCGGCACCTGACCGGTCAGCTCCGTCGCCTCGCGGATCACCTGCGAGGCACCGCTGGAGGCCTTGACGGCGATCACGTCGCCGTCGCGCAGCGAGTAGCTCGGAATGTCGACGCGGCGGCCGTTGATCGTCCAGTGTCCGTGCCGGATCAGCTGGCGCGCCTGGCGGCGCGACGCGGCGAACCCGAGGCGCACGAGCACGTTGTCGAAGCGGCACTCGAGCATGCGCAGCAGGTTCTCGCCGGTGATGCCCGGCTGACGGCTGGCCTTCTCGTAGTACGCGCGGAACTGACGCTCGAGGACGCCGTAGTAGCGGCGCGCCTTCTGCTTCTCGCGCAGCTGGACGCGGTACTCGCTCTGTCTCTGACGCCCGCGGCCGTGATCGCCCGGCGGGTACGCGCGACGCTCGACGCCGCACTTGTCGGTGAGGCAGCGCTCGCCCTTGAGGAAGAGCTTCTGGCCCTCCCGCCGGCACTGCTTGCACTGCGGGCTGGTGTCTCGTGCCATTGCGGCGACTCCCCTAGACGCGCCGCCGCTTGCGCGGACGGCAGCCGTTGTGGGCCTGCGGGGTCACGTCACGAACCGCCGTCACCTCGAGGCCGGCGGCCTGGAGCGAGCGGATCGCGGTCTCGCGGCCGGAGCCGGGACCTTTGACGAAGACCTCGACCTTCTGCAGGCCGTGCTCGATGCCCTTGCGGGCGGCCGCGTCGGCAGTCACCTGCGCGGCGAAGGGGGTGGACTTGCGCGAGCCCTTGAAGCCGGCGCCGCCGGCGGACTCCCACGCGATCACGTTCCCCTCGCGGTCGGTCAGCGAGACGATCGTGTTGTTGAAGCTGGTCTTGATGTGCGCCTGGCCGACCGGGATGTTCTTGCGGACTCTGCGGCGGCCGCGCTGCGGGCGCTTCGGTGCTGGGCTCACTTACTTCTTCCCCGCCTTCTTCTTGCCGGCGACCTGCATGCGCTTGGGACCCTTGCGCGTGCGGGCGTTGGTCTTCGTTCTCTGACCGCGCACCGTCAGGCCGCGGCGATGGCGCAGGCCGCGGTAGCAGCCGATCTCCATCAGGCGCTTGACGTTCTGCGAACGCTCGCGGCGCAGGTCGCCCTCGACGATGAGATCTCTGTCGATCTGGTCACGGAGCTTGCTGACCTCGTCCTCGGTGAGGTCGCGCACGTAGGTGTCCGGCGAGATGCTCAGCTCGGACAGAAGCTTGTTCGACTGCGACCGGCCGATCCCGTAGATGTACGTCAGACCGATCTCGACGCGCTTGTTCAGCGGGATGTTGATGCCTGCTATGCGAGCCATGCGTGCGCCCTACCCCTGCCGCTGCTTGTGGCGGGGATTCGAGCAGATGACCAGCACGCGCCCGTGGCGGCGGATGATCTTGCACTTCTCGCACATCGGCTTGACCGACGGTCGTACCTTCATGATCCCTTTCGGCTGGTTCCAGTCGACTCGGCTCTGGCTGCCGGGGCGGCGGCCGCTACCACGTCGAGGACTTCACGCGCAGCCGGAGCCAAGCGGCTCCGAGCGCGACGATGAAGAGTAGCAAAGCAGGAACGCAAAGCGCGGCGTACTACGCGACGGCGCGACGGCCGTGCTCGTGCCACGGCGTCAGCACGCGCGGCCCGTCGGCCGTGATCGCGATCGTGAACTCGAAATGGGCCGCCAGCGAGCCGTCCTGCGTGAAGATCGACCAGTGGTCGTCGGCCATCCGCACCTGGTGGCGCCCGGCCGTGACCATCGGCTCGATCGCGAGCACCATCCCCTCCTCCAGCCGCGGGCCGCGCCCTGGCGGACCGTAGTTGGGGATCTGCGGGTCCTCGTGCATGTCGCGTCCGATGCCGTGCCCCACGAGCGAGCGGATGATCGAGAAGCCCTCGGCCTCGACATGCTGCTGGATGGCGTGGGAGACGTCGCCGAGGCGGTTGCCGGCGACGCACTGGGGCACCGCGGCGAACAGCGACCCTTCGGTGGTGTCGAGCAGCTTCTGCGCGACCGGCGTGATCGGGCCGACCGGGAAGGTGCGCGCGGCGTCCGCGACCCAGCCGTCGAGCACGACGCCCACGTCGACCGACAGGACGTCGCCGCGCTCCAGTCTGTATCTGCCCGGGATCCCATGGACGACCATCGCGTTCGGCGAGGCGCAGATCGAGCCGGGGAAGCCGCGGTAGCCCTTGAAGGCCGGCGTCGCGCCCTGCGAGCGGATGAAGCGCTCGGCCGCGTCGTCGAGCTCCCACGTCGTGATGCCCGGCCGGATCTTCCCCTCCACCAGCTCGAGCGTGCGAACGAGGACGTCCCCCGCCGCCGCCATCTTGTCGATCTGCTCTGGCGTCTTCTTGACGATCACAGCGTGTCTTCGAGGCGCAGCGTCGCGAGCACCGCGCGGACGTGGTCGTGGACCTCGGTCGGGGGTCGCGTACCGTCGATGCGGCGCAGCAGGCCGCGCTCGTCGTAGTAGGCCACGAGCGGCTCGGTCTCGTCGTGGTAGACCTCGAGCCGTTTCTCGACGACCTCCGGCTTGTCGTCGTCGCGCTGGACGAGGCGCGAGCCGTCGACGTCGCAGCGACCTTCGTGCTTCGGCGGGTCAGACTCGACGTGGTACACGCGCCCGGTCTTGACGCTCACGCGCCGACCGGAGATGCGCCGCACGAGCTCCTCGTCGGGCACGTCGAACAGCAGCACCGCCGTGATGCGGCGGCCGAGCTCGTCGAACGCCTCGGCGAGCGCATCGGCCTGCGCGCGCGTGCGCGGGAAGCCGTCGAGGATGAAGCCGTCGCGCGCGTCGTCGGCGCCGATGCGGTCGACGATCAGGTCGATCACGAGCTCGTCGGGGACGAGCTCGCCGGCGTCCATGAAGCCCTTCGCCTTCAGGCCCAGCTGGGTGCCGTCCTTCACCGCCGCGCGCAGGATGTCGCCGGTCGCCACGTACGGCAACCGGAAGTCTTCCTGCAGGCGGGCGGCCTGCGTGCCCTTGCCGGCGCCCGGCGGCCCGAAGAGGATGAGATTCAGCTCACTCACGAAGGGCGAAACGTACTAGACCAGGGGGCTTGCGGTCATCCACGCGCTTCGGCGCGCCACCCGCGCCGAGGCTGCGCCCGGCGCACGCCCGGCGCAGCTACTTCAGGAAGCCCTCGTAGTTTCGCATCATCAGCTGCGCCTCCAGCTGCTTCATCGTGTCGAGCGCGACCGCCACGACGATCAGCAGCGACGTGCCGCCGAAGAAGAAGTTGGCGCCGGTCGAGTTGATCAGCAGCGTCGGCAGCGCCGCGACCGCGGCCAGGAACAGCGCGCCCGGGAACGTCAGGCGGGCGAGGATGCGGTCCAGGAACTCCGCCGTCGGCCGTCCCGGGCGCACGCCGGGGATGAAGCCGCCGTAGCGCTTGAGGTTGTCGGCCTGCTCGATCGGGTTGAACGTGACGGCCGTATAGAAGTACGTGAAGGCGATGATCAGGACCGTCTCGCCGATCAGGTACGCCGCGCCGCCCGGGTTGAAGAAGTTGGCGACGTCTCTCGCCCACGGCGTGTTGATGAGCGTGCCGACCGTGGGCGGGAAGGCCATGAGGCTCGCCGCGAAGATGACCGGGATCACGCCGGCCATGTTCACCCGCAGCGGCAGATAGGTCTGGCCGCCCTGCGTCATCCGCTGCCCGATGACGCGGCGGGCGTACTGCACCGGGATGCGGCGCTGGCCCTCCTGCACGAACACGACCGCGGCGATCACGCCGAGGGCGAGGAACGGCATCATCACCTTGAAGACGGGGTCCGGGCTCGTCCACCACGCCTGCAGGCCTTGCGGGAGCCGTGAGACGATCGAGGCGAAGATCATCAGCGAGATGCCGTTGCCGATGCCGCGCTGGGTGATCAGCTCGCCCATCCACATGACGAGCATGCAGCCGGCGGTCAGCGAGACGGCGATCAGCGTGAGCTTCGGCAGGCCGAAGTTCGTGACGACCGGCAGCCCGGCCTGAGCCTGGAGCGAGCGGAAGAGGAACACGTACGCTATGGCCTGCGCGCCGGCGAGTCCGACCGTCAGGTAGCGCGTGTACTGCGTGATCCGCTGCGTGCCGATCTCGCCCTCTCTCTGCAGCTGTTCGAGCGACGGCACGACGACCGTCAGCAGCTGCATGATGATCGAGGCTGTGATGTACGGCATGATCCCGAGCGCGAACAGCGCCACCCGCGCCAGGCTCCCGCCGGAGAAGGTGTTGAGCAGGTTGAGGATCCCGCCGTTGGAGAAGTTCTCCTGAAGCTGCTGGACCGCCTCGGTGTTGATGCCCGGCGCGGGTATGTGAGCGCCGAGCCGGTAGAGGCCCAGCAGCGCAGCGGTGAACGCGAGCTTCTTGCGGATGTCCGCGACTGTGAAGGCGCTCAGGATCGTCGCGAGCATGCTCGAGTACCCCCTACTCGAGTGTCTGGCAGGTTCCCCCGGCGGCCTCGATGCGCTCGCGCGCGGCCGCACTGAAGGCGTGGGCGTGGACGGTCATCGGCTTGGTGATCTCGCCCTTCGCGAGCACCTTCACCGGGATGCCTCTGCGCGTAGCCAAGTTCTTTGCGTTGAGTGCCTCGAGCGTGACGTCCGCGCCGGAGTCGAAGCGCGCCTCGAGGTCGAGCAGGTTGACCGGCTGCGTGTGCGTCCGGAACGGCTCGAACGGCATCGACTTCTTCATGTGCGGGCCGCGGAGCTTGCGCATCCGCATGTGGATCGGCATCTGGCCGCCCTCGAAGCGGGCGCGGTCCTTCGCGCCGGAGCGCGAGCCCGCGCCCTTCTGGCCGCGACCGGCCGTCTTGCCGGTGCCGGAGCCCTCGCCGCGGCCGACGCGCTTGCGCGGCCGCCGGCTGCCTGGGGCGGGTCTCAAGTTGTGCAGGCCGATCCGCTCCTCGGCGGTCTCCTCGGCCTTCGCTCTCGCTGCAGGGCTCATGCGGCCTCCTCGACCTTCACGAGATGACGGACCGAATGGACCATGCCGCGCAGGGCAGGCGTGTCTCTCTGCTCGACCGTGTGGCCGATCTTGCGCAGGCCGATCGAGCGAAGCGTGTCCAGCTGTCTCTTGTCGGAGCCGTTGCGCGACTTGACCTGCGTGATCTTCAGCGTGCTCACGACGCGTCCTCCGCGTCGGTCGCGCCGACGACGACCGGCTCGGCGGGCTCGCCTTCAGCCGGTGCGTCCCCGCCCCCAGCGGTCAGCTCGGCCGTGGCGGCGTTGCGATTCGGGTCGAGGCCGAGCACGGCGTCGATCGAGATGCCGCGCAGGTCGGCGACCTCCTCCGGACGGCGCAGGCCCTCGAGGCCCGCCATCGTCGCCTTCACGAGGTTGATCGGGTTCTGCGTGCCGAGGCTCTTGGAGAGGATGTCGTGGATCCCCGCCAGCTCCAGCACCGCGCGCACGCCGCCGCCCGCGATAACGCCGGTACCGGGCGAGGCCGGCTTCAGCAGCACGCGGCCGGAGCCGAAGATCCCGAGCGTCTGATGGGTGATCGTGGAGCCGTGCTTGGGCACGCGGATGAGGTTCTTCTTCGCGCGCTCCACGCCCTTCTGGATCGCGACGGGGACCTCGTTGGCCTTGCCGTAGCCGACGCCGACGATCTCCCGCTCGTCGCCGACCACCACGAGGGCGGTGAACGAGAAGCGGCGGCCGCCCTTGACGACCTTGGCGACGCGATTGATCTCGACGACGCGCTCTTGCAGGTCGAGCCCGGCGGCGGATACGGAACGGTCAAGTGCGAGTGCCATGAAGTCCTGAGGGTAGCGGTTCGGGGCTGGTCGGTCGGTGGTTAGAAGGCGAGGCCGCCCTCGCGGGCGCCCTCCGCGAGCGCGCGCACGCGGCCGTGGTATTGGTAGCCGCCGCGGTCGAAAACGGCCTCCGTGACGCCGGCCGCCTTGGCGCGCTCGGCGAGCAGCTCACCGACCCGCTTCGGCTGATCGGCGCGCGAGAGGCCGCGCAACTCCGCCTCGGTCCAGTTGACCGCGGCGAGCGTGCGACCGGCGGCGTCGTCGATCAGCTGAGCGCTGATCCCGCGGTTGCTGCGGAACACCGAGATGCGCGGCCGCTCGGCCGTGCCGTTGATCTTCGCGCGGACGCGACGGCGGCGCTTGAGGCGCCGCGCAGGAGCAGTGAGAACGGTCATGCGCGCTTCCCGACCTTCCGGGCGACGTACTCGCCCTCGTAGCGAATGCCCTTGCCCTTGTAGGGCTCCGGCTTGCGCTGCTTGCGGATGTTTGCGGCGGTCTCGCCGACGAGCTGCTTGGAGATCCCGCGGACGACGATGCGCGTCGGCTGCGGCACCTCGAACTCGATCCCGTCCGGCGCCTTGATCGGCACCGGGTGAGAGTAGCCGAGCGCCAGCTCGAGGTCCTTGCCCTTGAGCTGGGCGCGGTAGCCGACGCCCTGGATCTCGAGGCGCTTCTCGAAGCCGGAGGTGACGCCCTCGACCATGTTCGCCACGAGCGAGCGCGTGAGGCCGTGAAGCGCACGGTGCTCGCCGCGGTCGGTCGGGCGCGTGACGACGAGATCCTCGCCATCCTGCGCGACGGTGATGTCGCGATGGATGCGCTCGGACAGCTCGCCGCGCGGGCCGTTGACGATGACTCGCTCGGGCTCGATCGCGACGCTGACGCCGGCGGGCACGGGGATGGGCTTGCGGCCGATGCGACTCATGACCGGCTCACCAGACTTTCGCCACGACCTCGCCGCCGAGGCCCGCTCTGCGCGCCTCGTGGCCGGTCATGACGCCGTGGGACGTCGAGATGATCGCCGTGCCCATCCCACCCTGGATCTTCGGGATGTGGGAGTGGTCGACGTAAGTCCGCTGGCCGGGACGGGACACCCGCTGGATGCCCTGGATGACCGGCTTGCGGTTGCCGGAGTACTTGAGTCTCACGTTGATGAGCTCGCCAGGATGGTCCGCGTTGGGCGCCTCGACCTCCCAGCCCTCGATGTAGCCCTGCTCCTTGAGGATGCGAGCAAGCTCCTTCTTGAGCTTCGAGGAGGGGATCGGTACGACCTCCTTCGACGCGTGCGCGCCGTTGCGCACGCGCGTGAGGAAGTCGGCGATGGGATCAGTCATCGACATGCGATCACCAAGAGCTCTTCGTCATGCCGGGGATGTAGCCGTTGTGCGCGAGCTCGCGCAGGCAGATACGGCACAGCCCGAACTTTCTGAACACGGAGCGCGGCCGGCCGCAGCGGCGGCAGCGCGTGTATCTGCGGGTTCTATATCTGGGGGTCCGCTGCTGGCGGACGCGCAATGAGGTCTTGGCCATAGCGGTTCCTTAGTTTCCGTTGGTCGCCGCGCCGGGCGCGCCGCGGCGGTCTCTCGAGAAGGGCATCCCGAACGCCTGGAGCAGCGCGAAGGACTCCTCGTCCGATCTGGCGCTCGTCGTGATCGCGATGTCGAGCCCCCGAACCTGATCGACCTTGTCGTAGTCGATCTCCGGGAAGATGATCTGCTCCTTGACGCCCATGTTGTAGTTGCCGCGGCCGTCGAACGAGCGCGGGCTCAGGCCGCGGAAGTCGCGGATCCGCGGGATCGCGATCGACAGCAGACGGTCGAGGAACTCGTAGGCGCGCTCGCCGCGCAGCGTGACGCTGACGCCGACGGCCATCCCTTCGCGCAGCTTGAAGTTGGCGATCGACTTGCGCGATCTGCGGATGCTCGGCTGCTGACCCGTGATGCGGGCCAGCTGCGTCGTCGCCTCCTGCAACAGTCTCGAGTCGGTCTTCGCCTCGCCGACGCCCATGTTCACGGTGATCTTCTCGATCTTCGGTGCCTGCATGGGCGTGGAGTAGCCGAACTGCTCGATCAGCGCGGGGCGGATCTCGTCGGCGTATTTGGTCTTGAGTCGTGCGGACATGTGGAAGCTCAGTCGATGCTCGTGCCGGAGCGGCGGGCGATGCGGAAGCGTCTTCCCTCGCGGACCTCGATGCCGACGCGGGTCGGCTTTCCGTCCTTGGGGTCGAGCAGCATCACGTTGGACATGTGGATCGGCCCCTCGCGCTCGATCACGCCGGCGACCGCGTCGGGCCGGCCGGGCGTCGGGCGCTGGTGGCGCTTGACGATGTTGAGGCCTTCGACGAAGACCTTCTCCTTCGGGGCGTCGACGCGCAGGACGCGACCCGTCTTGCCGCGGTCCTTGCCGGAGATCACGATTACCTCGTCGTCTCTGCGAATGCGGGCGGGCATCAGAGGACCTCCGGCGCCAGCGAGACGATCTTCATGAAGTTGCGCTCGCGCAGCTCGCGCGCGACAGGACCGAAGATGCGCGTCCCGCGCGGGTTGTTCTGCGCGTCGATGATCACAGCCGCGTTCTCGTCGAAGCCGATGTAGGTGCCATCCTCGCGCCCGTAGGACTTCTTCGTGCGCACGACGACGGCGGTGACGACCTCGCCCTTCTTGACCGAGCCCTGTGGGGCCGCCTGCTTGACGGTGGCGACGATCACGTCGCCGACGCCGGCGTAGCGCCGGCGGGAGCCGCCGCGCACGCGGATGCAGAGGATCTCGCGGGCGCCCGTGTTGTCGGCGACCTTCAGGCGCGTCTCGTTCTGGATCATCGGGCGCGCTCCACGACCTCGACGAGGCGCCAGCGCTTGAGGCGCGACAGCGGACGCGACTCGCGCACGACGACGGTGTCGCCGATGTGCGCGTCGTTGCTCTCGTCGTGCGCGTGCAGCGTCGTCGAGCTGCGCACGATCTTGTGGTAGCGACGATGCTGACGGGCGGTGTCGACGCGGACGGTGATCGTCTTGTCGGCCTTGTCGGAGACGACGACGCCCTGACGCTCCTTCTGACGACCTTCGCCGTGCTCGCGCGGCGGCGTCGGCTCTGCGGGCGCAGCCGCTCGCACGGCAGCCGCCTTCTCACGCGACTTCGCTCGCGCCGTGCGACGCGCGCCGGCGCGAACCTTGCGGGCGGCGTCACGCTCGGCCTGGCGCTCCTCGGGGGTGCGCGTCGGGCGCGAGCCGGCCTCCTTGGCGACGCGCTCGGCGCGTGCCTGGCGGCGCTGCTCCTTCGGGCTGGCACCGGCAGCCGGCGTCGGCTTCGGGGCGTCGTCGCTCGCCTCGGCAGCAGCCGGAGCCTCGCTGGCCTCCGTCTGGGCGGCCTCAGGCGCCACGGCCTCGGCCGGCGCGGTCGTCTCCTCGACGTTCTCGTTCTGCTCTTCGTCGGCCATCGGTTACCGGCTCAGTTCCTTGTTGACATCGATCTCGCGCTCACGCAGCACCGTCAGCGCACGCGCCACGTCGCGCTTCGCGTCGTGCAGGCGCGAGGTGTTCTCCAGCTCGCCCGTGGCGTGCTGGAAGCGCAGCCCGAACAGCTCGCGCCGCGCGGTGCGCAGATGCTCGACGAGGACGGTGTCGTCCATGTCGCGAAGCTCAATCGCCTTCGTACCAGCCATCACCCGTCCTCCCGCATCACGAATCTGGTCTTGACCGGGAGCTTGTGCCCCGCGAGACGCATCGCCTCGCGAGCGAGCGGCTCCGGCACGCCGGCCAGCTCGAACATCACGCGACCGGGCTTGACGACGGCGACCCACCCTTCGGGCGAGCCCTTGCCGGAGCCCATGCGCGTCTCGGCCGGCTTCTTCGTGTACGGCTTGTCGGGATAGACGTTTATCCAGACCTTGCCGCCACGCTTGATCTTGCGCGTCATCGCGATACGAGCAGCCTCGATCTGACGGTTCGTCAGCCACCCCTCGTCGAGCGCCTTGAGGCCGTACTCGCCGAACTGGACCTTGACCTGTCCACGCGAGAGCCCGCGGCGACGGCCGCGGTGCTGCTTGCGGAACTTCACACGCTTGGGAGACAGCATCAGCGAGTCACCTCAGGAGCACGGGGCCCACTGCGACCGGGGCCGCCGGGCCCACGCCCGCCGCCCGGACCGCCGCCACGACCGCCTGGACCGCCACCGCGACCGCCAGGCCCACCGGGACCGCCGCCACGACCGCCGGGGCCGCCAAGTTGTGAAGAGGGTCGTGTAGGGATAGAGTG
>JBJMLB010000006.1:0-10467 GCA_045805465.1 Conexibacter sp.
CCGCGGGCGCTCGCGGTCGCCGCCACGCCCGTTGCGGTCGCCACCGCTGCGGCCGCGGCCACGCGGGCCCCGGTCGCCGCCGCGATCGCCGCCACCGGAGCGCGGCGGACGGTCGCCGCCGCCGCCACCGCCGCTGACGCTCGCGAGCTCCTCGACCGACTTGCCCGCGATGTCCGGGTCGTCGGCGAGGCGCAGGCCGATGCGGCCGCGCTCGCGGTCGACCTCGACCACGCGCACCTGGATCTCGTCGCCTCTGTTGAGGACCTCCTCAACCGTGTCGACGCGTCTGCCGGGCGAGATGTTCGAGATGTGCAGCAGGCCGTCCGTGCCCTTCGCGAGCTCCACGAAGGCGCCGAACGTCGTCGTCTTGACGACCTTGCCGGCGAACGAGTCGCCGATCTCGACCTCCTTCGTCATCGAGCGGATGCGGTCGGCCAGGGCATCGCCCAGCTCGCCGTTCTGCGCGTAGATGAGGACCTGACCCTCGTCGTTGACGTCGATCTGAGACTCGAACTCGTCGCACAGGGCGCGAATCGTCTCGCCGCCCTTGCCGATGAGGAGGCCGATCTTCTCCGGATCGATCTTGATCGTGGAGATGCGCGGCGCCCACTTCGAGAGCTCCTCGCGCGGCTCGGTGATGACCTCGGCCATCTTGCCGAGGATGAACGTACGTCCCTCCTTGGCCTGCGAGAGCGCGTCGCGCAGGATGTCGAACGAGACACCGGTGATCTTGATGTCCATCTGGAGGGCGGTGATGCCTTCCGAGGTGCCGGCGACCTTGAAGTCCATGTCGCCGAGGTGGTCCTCGACGCCGGCGATGTCGGACAGGACGATGTAGTCGTCGCCCTCCTTGATGAGGCCCATCGCGATGCCGGCGACCGGCCGCTTGATCGGCACGCCCGCGTCCATCAGCGACAGCGACGAACCGCAGACGGAGGCCATCGACGACGACCCGTTCGACTCGAAGATGTCCGAGACGACGCGGATGACGTAGGGAAACTCCTCCTGCGACGGGATCATCGGGACCAGCGCGCGCTCAGCGAGCGCACCGTGGCCGATGTCGCGGCGCTTGGGACCCCGCATGAAGCCCGCCTCCCCGACCGAGAACGGCGGGAAGTTGTAGTGGTGGAAGTAGCGCTTGGACGTCTCGAGGCCGAGGTTGTCGAGGCGCATCTCCTCGCGCGTGGTGCCGAGCGCCGCGACGCTGAACGCCTGTGTCTGGCCGCGCGTGAAGAGCGCGGAGCCGTGCGTGCGCGGAGCGACCGAGACGTCGATCGAGATCGGACGGATCTCGTCGGCTCTGCGGCCGTCGGGACGGACCTTCTTGATCGCGATGCGCTCGCGCACGAGCGTCTTCTCGAGCTTGTCGAACGCGCGCTGGACCTCCATGCGCGTCAGCGTGTCCTCGGCGTCGGGCGCGTACTTCTCGAGCACCTCGACCTCAACGGCCTTGGTCGCGTCCTGGCGATCCAGCTTGTCCTGCACGGACGTCGCTCTGTCGAGCTTTCTGCCGTGGGATCTCTGGATCTGCTTGAACAGTCTCTCGTCGACCTGCGGGACGACGACGTCCTTCTTGGCCTTGCCGGCCTTCTTCTGCAGCTCCCACTGGACCTTGCAGAGCTTCTTGATCGCGTCGTGCGCGATGTCGAGCGCGTCGAGGATCTCCGCCTCGGGAATCTCGTTGGCGCCCGCCTCGACCATCAGGATGGCCTCCTCGGTGCCGGCCACGATCAGATCGAGGTCGGTGTTCTCGAGCAGGTCCTCCTCGTCGGGGTTGACGACGAAGTTGCCGTCGATCTTGCCGATGCGGACGGCGCCGACGGGCGTCGGGAACGGGATGTCCGACACCATCAGCGCGGCGGATGCGCCGTTCATCGCGAGGATGTCGTACGGGTTCACGTGGTCGACCGAGAGCGGGATCGAGACGAGCTGCGTCTCGTAGCGCCAGCCCTTCGGGAACAGCGGGCGGATGGGGCGATCGATCAGGCGCGCGGTGAGCGTGCCCTTCTCGCCGGCGCGGCCCTCGCGCTTGAAGAACGAGCCGGGGATCTTGCCCGCGGCGTACATCCGCTCCTCGATGTCGACGGTGAGCGGAAGGAAGTCCACGTCGCGGAGGTTGCCCGCGGTGGCGGTGCCGAGGACCATCGTCTCCCCGGCCTGAACGACTACTGAACCGGAGGCCTGCTTGGCCATCTTGCCGGTTTCGAAGGAGATCTCCTTGCCCGCGATCTCCACGGCGACGCGCGTAACGGCGTCAGACATATATGTGTGCTCCTTTTGAGCTCCGCCCGTCGGTCGGCGGAGTGCATCTCGAGTCTTTTCTGTATCCGAACCCGTCAATCGTAGCGATCCACCCGCGAACTGCATCCGGACTCCCTGCATGCGCGCGCAATTGGCGCTCAGCCGAGTGCATCGGGGCCGCTGCGCGCCACCCCGTCGACGAACGCGGTCGGCGTCGTCACGACGCCCGCGCGGATCCCGCTCTCGAAGTCGCGGCGCACGCGCGCCGTGACGGCCTCCGAGCGGCGGTCATCGTCGAAGCGCGCGAGGTCGAGGCCGAGCCGCTCGGCGCGCTCCCACAGGTGCGGATCCTCCAGCCGCGCCTGATCGCCGAACAGCGACAGGTGCATCGGCTCGAAGGCGCCTTGCAGGGCCGCCGCCTCAGCTGCGCAGGCGGCCGCCCAGGCACGCGGATGCTTCGATCTGACGGGGAAGTGCCGGAAGGCCCAGCGGGCGCTGCCGGCACGCAGCCGCTCGTGCAGGACTGCGCAGTACGGGCATTCGTAGTCGGCGTAGACGACGATCGTGGTGTCGGCGCCGGGCGGGCCGAGCAGATGGTCCTCCGCACCCAGCGGGGGGAGCGGCGCGCTGCCGAGGTCGCTCACGGGCGACCGCCGGCGCTCAGCGCGCGGCGAGCGCGTCGAAGATCAGGTTCGCGCCGGGCAGGACGCCCGGGTGCTCGCCCTCCCAGCTCCACTGCACGACGCCGTCGGGTCCGATCATCACGAGTGCGCGCTGCGGCATGCCGCCCTTCTCGTGGTAGACGCCGAACGCTCTGCACGTGGCGCCCTTCGGCTCCCAGTCGGACAACTGCTCGATCGAGATGCCGAGCTTCTGCTTGAACGCCCGCTGCGCCTCAGTCGCGTCGCACGAGACGCCGTAGAGCGTCGCGCCCTGCGCGGCGAACTGATCCAGCACTTCCTCGTAGAGGTTGAGCTGATCGGTGCAGACGGCGCTGAACGCGAAGGGGTAGAAGACGAGGACCGTCGTTCTGCCGAGCAGATCCTCGCGCGTGAAGCGTCTGTAGTCCTCGCGGCGAAGCTTGAAGTCGGGCGCCGGAGTGCCGGGCTCGACGACGCTCACTTGCGCAGGCCGAGCTCTCTGATGAGCGCGCGGTACCCCTCGAGGTCCTTGCGCTCCAGGTAGTTCAGGAAGCGACGGCGCCGGCCGACGAGCATGAGCAGGCCGCGACGTGAGTGGTGGTCCTTCTTGTGGGTGCGCAGATGCTCGGTCAGGTCGTTGATCCGCTCGGTCAGCATGGCGATCTGGACCTCGGCCGAGCCGGTGTCCGCGTCGCCCTTGCCGAACTTGGAGACCAGCTCCTGCTTGCGCTCGCTCGTAAGGGTGCTCATCGGCGGGGAACCGTAGCAGAACGCGGGTTGAGCGGGCTGCCGCTCACCCGCAGATCTCCCGTGTGGCGGCGACGTCCGCGTGCATCTGCTCGATGAGGGCGTCGACCGACTCGAAGCGCCGCTCGCCGCGCAGCCGCGCGACGTACTCCAGCTTCAGCCGCTGCCCGTACAGGTCGCCCTGCCAGTCGAGCAGGTAAGCCTCGACGAGCACCACGAGATCCGTCTTGAAGGTCGGACGCACCCCCACGTTCACGGCGGCGACGCGGGTCTCGTCGCCGAACGACGCGCGGGCGGCGTAGATGCCGTGGCCGGGCTGGATCAACGCCGGGTCAGGCACGAGGTTCGCCGTCGGGAAGCCGAGCTCGCGGCCGCGTCTGTCGCCCGAGACCACCTCACCCTCCATCGTGAAGGGCGCACCGAGGAAGCGCTCGGCGAGGTCCACCTCGCCGGCCAGCACGAGGCCGCGGATGTGGGACGAGGAGACGACCTCGCCGTGTGCTTCGACGAGCGGGACGACGCGCGTCTCGAAGCGCTCGTCGGCCCGCAGCAGCGCCGTGTCGCCGCTCGCGCGGTGTCCGAAGCGGAAGTTCTCCCCGACCGAGACGTGCGTCGCCTGGAGCATCTCGACGAGCACGTGCTCGACGAAGTCGTCCGCGCTGCGCTGGGCGAACGCCTGGTCGAACGGGATCACGACCAGCTCCTCCACGCCGAGCTCGGCGACGAGCTGGGCTTTGCGCTCGAGCGTGGTCAGCAGCTTCGGCGCCGCCTCCGGCTTGATGACCGCGAGCGGATGCGGCTCGAACGTGAGCACGGTGTCGCTGCCTTGGATCACGGCACGATGACCGAGGTGGACGCCGTCGAACTCGCCGACGGCGACGCGTCGCGGGCGCTGCTCCACGTCCGGCAGGAGGGTGATCCGCATGGCGCGGAAGCGTATCTGTCAGCCGCGCAGGCCGACGACGGGCTTCAGCAGGTGCTCGCCGTCGGGCGCCGTGCGGGGCTCCGCGAGCGCGATCAGGCCGTCGGGATCGGTGAGGCGCACGGTCGTATCGACCGGCCGCTCGCCGACCGCCGGGTCGGCAACGGCCACGCCGTGCGACGCGCGGCGTGCATCATCGGCCGCCAGCGGGACCTCCGGCAGGAACGCGAGCGCGTCGTTCAGCGGCACGATCCGCTCGGGGTCGGCGTCCGCGATCTGGAACCCTCCGATCGCCGTGCGGCGCAGCTGCTCGCAATACGCGTCGCCGAGGTCGGCGACGAGCGAGCGCACGTAGGTGCCGGACGAACAGCGGATCGCGAACGTGCGGCGGGCGCCGTCGCGCGCGAGCTCGTCGAACGCGTAGACGCTCACCTCGCGCTCCGGCAGCTCGACCTCCTCCCCCTTGCGGGCCCGCTTGTACGCGCGCACCCCGTCGACCCGGATAGCCGAGTAGGCCGGCGGGCGCTGGCGGATGACGCCGGTCGGCAGCGGGAGGTCGCCGTCCGGCACACGACCCGTCTCGACGATCTCGCCGTCGCGGTCGCCGGTCGTCGACGTCGCGCCGAAGCGCGCGACCGTCTCGTACGCCTTCGGGAGCGCCATCAGAAAGCGCTGCGCGCGCGTCGCGCGCCCGACGAGCACGAGCAGCAGGCCAGTGGCGAAGGGGTCGAGCGTGCCGGCGTGGCCGACCTTCGTGCCCTTCCCCAGTCGGCGCCGGGTCTGGGCCACGACGTCGTGCGAGGTCACGCCTGCGGGCTTGTCGAACAGGATGACGCCGTCCACGGGGACGGCAGGCTACAACTGCGCGGCGACTTGCTCGCGCAGGAACGCGACGAGCTCGTCCCACGGCAGCGTCGTCGAGAAGCCGGCGGCCTGGCGGTGACCGCCGCCGCCCTGTGCGCGGGCGATCGCGGAGACGTCGACGCGGTCGTCGCTCGCGCGCAGCGAGACCTTGCGCTGGGCGGGGTCAGGCGCGCCGAGGCGGTCGCGCACGAGCGCCGCGACCGCGGTGCCCTCGATCGCGCGCAGATGGTCGACGACGCCCTCGGAGAAGTTCTCTTCGGCGCCGGCGGCCGCGAAGTCCTCGCGGCTGAGCCGCGTCAGCGTGAGGCGGCCACCGTCGTGACGCTCGATCTGCCCGAGCGCGCAGGCCAGCAGCGCCACCTTCGCGTACGGCACGCCCTCGTAGATGCGGTGGTAGACGTCGTGCACATCGACGCCCGCTTCGATCAGCTCGGCGGCCATCACGTGCGCGCGCGTGCCGGTGTTCTCGTACATGAACTTGCCGGTGTCCGTGACCAGCCCGACGTAGAGCGCCTCGGCGATCTTCACCGTCGGCGTGACGCCGAGCCCGTGCATCAGGTCCCACACGATCTCCGCGGTGCACGAGGCCTCGGGCACGACGTGGTTCACCGAGCCGAAGTGCGTGTTGTCGTGGTGGTGATCGAGGTTGACGATGTGCGCGTCCTCGACGTCGAGCGCGTCGGCCGGGTTGCGGTCGACGTTGCCGCAGTCGAGGAACACGACCGTGCGCTCGCCGACGTCCGCCGGCGGCGCGCTGACGAGGCCGTCGAAGTCGAAGAAGCGGTACTCGTGCGGCAGCGGGAACTCGTCGGCCGCCATGAACATCGTTGAGTCCTTACCGAGCGCGCGCAGGATCTCGTGCATCGCCAGCAGCGACCCGAGCGCGTCGCCGTCCGGGTGCTCGTGCGTCACGAGCAGGAAGCGCTCGGCGCCCTGCAGTTCGGCGAGCACCTCCGCGCGCGTCGCGCGCTTGCCGCGCTCGGTGGCGGTCACTCGGCCTCCTCGTGCTCGTCACGCTCGGCCGCCGGCTCGTGCTCGCCGAGGATCTCGGTGATGCGCATCCCGTGGTCGATCGTCTCGTCGTAGACGAAGTCGATCGTCGGCGTGTGCTTGAGCCGCAGCTCGGAGGCGACTCGCTTCTGCAGGAAGCCGTGGGCGGAGTTGAGCCCGAGGAGACTGTCGGCCCGCACCTCCTCGTCACCGAGGACGCTCACGTACACGCGAGCGTGGCGCAGATCAGGGCTTGTCTTGACGGCGGTCACGGTGACGAACCCGACGCGCGGGTCCTTGAGCTCTTGGGTGATGACATCGCTGAGAACGGCCCGAACCGCCTCATCGACACGACGCATGCGACTGCCACTCATCCTAGTCCTCGCATCGGATCGGCGTACTCCGGCGCCTTTATTGGTGAGCATCGGGTCATCCCCGCAGATCCTCCACGGAAACCACGAACCGCTCGACGCGCACGCCCTGCGGGAGCCGCTCTTCCAGCCACCGCTCGACGCGCTCCACGGCGGTGGTGAGCGTCGACAGGTCGCCGCTCACGAGCGCGGCCGTCACGGTGCTGCGTTGCCACAGGTCTTGATGTCCGGTCTCCGCGACGGCAAGCCCGAGCCGCGTCTGGAGCTGCGCTTTCAGCGACGACAGCTCCTTGCGCTTGCCCTTCAGGCTCCCGGCGTCGGGGAAGTGCACGTCGATCACGAGCACGGCGACGAAGCCGCCCGCCTCCGCCACGGCCGCTAGGCGAGCTCGCGCTCGACCTTCCGCGTCGCGTACGCCTCGAGCACGTCGCCCTCCTTGACGTCGGCGAAGTCTCTCAGCACGATGCCGCACTCGAAGCCGGAGGCGACCTCTCTCGCGTCCTCGTTGAAGCGGCGCAGGCTCTGGATCTCGCCGTCCCACACGACCGTGCCCTCGCGCACCAGCCGTACTCTGGCGCCGCGCACGATTCTGCCGTCCGTCACGTAGGAGCCGGCGATCGTGCCGATTCTGGAGGCGCGGAAGATCTGGCGGACCTCGACGGTCGCCGTCTGGTCCTCGACCTCCTCGGGCTCCAGCATTCCCTCCATCGCGGCGCGCAGCTCCTCGATGGCGCGGTAGATGACGGCGTAGGAACGGATCTCGACGCCCTCGCGATCGGCCACCTGGCGCGCGTCGCCGACGGGGCGGACGTTGAACGCCAGCACGACCGCGTTGGATGCGGCGGCGAGCATCACGTCGGACTCGTTGACGCCGCCGACGCCGCGGTGGATCACGTTGACCGAGATCTCCGACTGCGGCAGCTTGGCGATCTCGTCCTCGATCGCCTCGAGCGAGCCGGCCACGTCGGCCTTGAGGACGAGGTTGAGGTCCTGCAGCTCGCTCTTGAAGATGTCCTCGAGCGTGATGCGCTTGCCGGAGCGGCGCGCGAGCTGCTCGGTCTTGAGGCGGTTCGCCCGCTCGCCGGCGAGCTGCCGCGCCTTGCGGTCGTTCTCGACGACGCGCACGAACTCGCCCGCCTCCGGGACGGAGTCGAAGCCGAGAATCTCGACCGGCTCGCCCGGCTCTGCCTTCTTGACGCGGTTGCCGAGGAAGTCGTTCATCGCGCGCACCTTGCCCCAGTGCGGGCCGGCGAACAGCGCGTCGCCGACGCGCAGCGTGCCGCGCTGGATCAGGACCGTCACGACCGCGCCGCGGCCGGGGTCGAGCTTCGACTCGACGATCGCGCCGGAGGCCTCGGTGTCCTTGTTGGCCTTGAGCTCCTCGACCTCGGACATGACGAGGATCGTGTCGAGCAGGTTGTCGAGGCCGTCCTTCGTCTTCGCCGAGACGTCGACGAACTCGGTGTCGCCACCCCACTCGACCGGCTGCAGGCCGAGCTGCGTCATCTCGGTGCGGACGCGGTCCGGCTGCGCGCCCTCCTTGTCGATCTTGTTGACGGCGACCAGGATCGGGACCTCGGCGGCCTTCGCGTGGTCGACGGCCTCCTGCGTCTGCGGCTTCACGCCGTCGTCGGCGGCCACGACGATCACGGCGATGTCCGTGACCTTGGCGCCGCGGGCGCGCATGGCGGTGAACGCCTCGTGGCCCGGCGTGTCGAGGAACGTGACGATTCTGTCGCCGTGATGCACCTGGTAGGCGCCGATGTGCTGGGTGATGCCGCCGGCCTCGCCGGCGGTCACCTCGGTATCGCGGATCGCGTCGAGCAGCGACGTCTTGCCGTGGTCGACGTGGCCCATGATCGTCACGACCGGCGGGCGCTCGACCATCGTGTCGTCGGCGTCCTCGTAGACGGGCTCGGCATCGACGTCGTCGGCCGCATGAACGATCTCGGCAGTCTTGCCGAACTCGGTCGCGAGCAGCTCGATCGCCTCGTCGGAAAGCGTCTGCGTGAGCGTCGCCATCTCGCCGAGCGCCATCAGTCTCTTGATGATCTCGGGGACCGGCACGTCGAGGTACTCCGCGATGTCCTTGACGGTGGAGCCCGAGTTGACGCGGACATGCGCGGGGCCGCTCGGCTGCCGCGTCTCCAGCGGAGCCGGCTCCTCATAGGTGCCGCGCCGACGGCGACCGCGACGCTGACGGCGCGGGGGTTGGTTGGGCCCCCCGCCGGGACCGCCGCCGGGTGCGCGGCGCGAGGCCTGGGAGTCGATCACGACGCGGCGACGCCCCCCGGCGGCGCCGGGGGCGCGCTCGCCCTGGAGCGAGTCGCGCGTGGGGCGCTGTCTCGCGCCGTCGCCGTCTGCTCTCGCCGCCTGAGGCGCCTCTCCACCGGCGCCGTTCTGCCCCAGCGCTCTCAGCGCAAGAGCCTCGTCGACCGTTGCGGAGGGAGCCGCGGCGTCGATGCCGGCGGCCTGCAGCTTGAGCAGAAGGTCCTTGACGGACATTCTCTGCTCTTTCGCGATGTCGTTGACGCGCTTCTTGCTCATGTCTCGTCCAAGTGTACGTTCTCGCCGCTGAGCGGCGCGGTTACCGCGCGCCGAAACGCGCGGTTGAAGCCGCCGCGGCGCGCGGCCCGCTCGAAGCAGTCGCGCGTGCGGCAGGTGTAGGCCCCACGGCCCTCCAGACGGGCGGCCGGGTCGGCGACGACGGCCTGGTCGACGGCGATCCAGCGCAGCAGTGATGGCTTCGGCGCCGTTCGGCCGCAGCCGACGCAGCGCCGTTGCGGCTCGCCGCCTATGAGGCCGCGTCCTCGCCGGCGTCGTCGTCGCCCGCAGGCTGCTCGGCGACGGCGACCTCGGTCTCGCTCGGCGCCTCGACGGCGGCGCCGTCGTCGGTCGGCTCCTCGCTTGTCACGACCTCGGTCGCGACCGGCTCCTCGGCCGCGGGCTCGCCGGCGACCGGCTCGTCCACGGCGATCTCCGGGCCGTCCGCAGGCGCCTCCGCGCCTGCGTCGGCCGAGGCGCCGTTCTCTGACGCTCCGTCGAGTGCGGCGATCTCGTCGCCCTCGACGTCGTTGAGCGCCTGGTGCGTGTCGAGACCGCAGTAGCGCGAGTTCGGCAGCGCGGCGTTCGGGCAGCGACGTCCGTTCGAGAGGATCGCGGCGCAGCGACCCTGCACGGCGTCTTCCTCCTCGTAGCCGTGCTCGGCCTCCTCCTGCGCGAACTCGGTCTCGGAGCGGATGTCGATTCGCCAGCCGGTCAGTCGCGCGGCGAGGCGCGCGTTCTGACCCTCGCGGCCGATCGCCAGCGACAGCTGGTCGTCGGGGACGATGACCGTCGCCTGCTTGGCTTCGTCATCGACCAGCACCTCCCGTACGCGCGCGGGCGAGAGCGCCTTGGCGACGAAGCGGGCGGGCTCTTCGTTGTAGGGGATGATGTCGATCTTCTCGCCGCGCAGCTCGGAGACGACCATGCGCACCCGCGAACCGCGCGGGCCGACGCAGGCGCCGACCGGATCGACCCCGTCGGCGTGCGAGACGACCGCGATCTTGGAGCGGTAGCCCGGCTCGCGCGCGACGTTCGTGATCTCCACGAGGCCGTCGGCGATCTCCGGGACCTCGAGCTCGAACAGCGACTTGATCAGCTCTGGGTCGCGGCGCGACAGAATGACCTGCGGGCCCTTGGTGCCGGA
>JBJMLB010000007.1:0-59782 GCA_045805465.1 Conexibacter sp.
CCCTCCAGGTAGCGCTCCATCAGCGCGTCGGAGTTCTCCGCGACCTCGTCCATCAGCTTCTCGCGGTACTCCTGTGCCTGATCGACGAGCTCGTCCGGGATCGGGATCTCCCTGCAGTTGTCGCGCCCGTCGCCGTCGTAGGCGTAGGCCTTCATGTCGACGAGGTCGATCACGCCGGTGACGTCCTGCTCTGAGCCAATCGGGATCTCCGTCGCGACGACGTGCGGCCCGAACGCCGCCTTCAGGCCCTCAAGCGTGCGGAAGAAGTCGGCTCGCTCGCGGTCGAGCATGTTCACGAACAGCAACCGCGCGAGGTCCAGCTCGGCCGCGCGCTGCCACAGTCGCGTCGTCGAGACCTCGACGCCCATCACGGCGTTGACGACGAAGATCGCCGACTCGCACACGCGCAGCGCACCGAGCGCGTCGGCCACGAAGCTCGGCTCGCCGGGCGTGTCGAGCAGGTTGACCCTGCGTTCCTGCCACTCGAACGACGTCAGCGCCGCCGAGATCGACATCTGACGCGCCTTCTCGTCCGCGTCCGCGTCGGAGACCGTCGTCCCCTCCGTCACGCGTCCGAGGCGGCTGACGGCTCCAGCCGTGTAGAGCAGCGCCTCGTGCAGCGACGTCTTGCCGCTGCCGCGGTGTCCGACGAGGGCGACGTTGCGAATCCGGTCGGCGGACGTGTGCATGCCGGTCTCCTCTCGTGAGCTGGAGATCCGACCATACCTGGCCCCGCCGGCACCCGAAAGGGGGCCGCCGGGCATGCCAGGTATGCCCCGGCCGCGCGTCGCGACCAGTGAACCCGCTATCGCAGGTCTGCGTCGCCGTTCTCGCCGAGACGCGAGCGCAGGCGCAGGACGGCCTTCGTGTGCAGCTGCGAGATGCGCGACTCGGTCACGCCGAGCACTTCGCCGATCTCGCGCAGCGTCAGGTTCTCGTAGTAGTAGAGCGCGATCACGAGCTTCTCGCGTTCGGGCAGGCGCGCGATCGCCTCCGCGACGCGATCCTTCAGCTCGCTCGCGTCGACGATCTTCTCGGGATCGGGCGCATCCGGGTCGTGGATCGTGTCGAGCAGCGAGATCTGGTCGCCGCTGGAGTCCGACACCGTCCACAGCTCGTCGAGCGCGGCGATCGTCGAGTTCGAGATCTGGATCAGCGCGTCCTGGAACTCGTCCATCGACATGTCGAGCTCGTTCGCCATCTCCTCGTCCGTCGGCGCGCGCTGCAGCTTGTGTTCCAGCTTCGCGTTCGCACGCTCTATCTCACGGGCACGCGCGCGCACGCTGCGCGGGACCCAGTCGAGCGAGCGCAGCTCGTCGATGATCGCGCCGCGGATACGCGGGATCGCGTACGTCTCGAACTTGATCTCGCGGCCGAGGTCGAAACGCTCGATCGCGGAGATCAGCCCGATCAGGCCGTAGGAGATCAGGTCCGCTTCCTCGACATGAGCAGGCAGACCCGAGGCCATGCGGCCGGCGACGTACTTCACAAGGGGGGAATAAGCGACCACCAGCCGCTCGCGGGCCCGTCCGTCGCCGCTCGCTTTGTAGCGGCGCCAGAGGTCCTTGAGCTCGATCGCTTTGACGTTGGTTTCCAGCGCCGCCTCCCTAGGCCCGCGGATGGCTGCGTGCATAGGCCGATCTCAACCGCGCGGACTCTACCCGAGTGTAGACCTGCGTCGTAGAGATCGAGGCGTGGCCGAGCAGCTCCTGGATCGAGCGAAGGTCGGCGCCGCCGTCCAGCAGGTGCGTCGCGAAGGAGTGGCGCAGCGCGTGCGGCGAGGCGCCGGCTGCGCCCACGGCCTGCCGCGCCCACACCCGCAGCCGGCGTCGGACGTCTGACGTCGACAGGCGCCGGCCGGACTTCGAAAGGAACAGCGCCTGCGTCGCGTCGGCCGTCAGCAAGGCCGGGCGTGCGCGCGTCAGATAGCGGTTGATCGCCCGCAGCGCGGGCTCTCCGGTGGGGACGAAGCGCGTCTTGTCGCCCTTCCCCTCCACGCGCACCTGCTCGCTGTCGAAGTCGATCGCGCCGAGGTCGAGGTTCACGAGCTCCTCGGCGCGCAGGCCGGACGCGTACGCCAGCTCGAACAGCGCTCGGTCGCGCAGTGCGAGCGCGGTGTCCGCCGGAATGCGGTCGAGCAGCGCAGCCACCTCGGCGGCCTTCAGGACTCGGGGCAGCCGTTCGCCGCGACGCGGCGCGGACAGCAGGTCGGCCGGGTTCTGTTCCAGCAGCCCATGCTCGACGAGGGTGCGGAACAGCGCCCGCATCGACGCGAGCTTGCGCGCGACGGTGCTCGGGGCCTGCCCCGCCTCGGTGAGCCCGGCGGCGTAGCGCCGCAGCAGCCGTGGCGTCACCGCCTCCGGCGCAAGCCGCTGGGCGGTCGCCCACAGCGCGAACTGCCGTGCGTCGACGGCGTACGCATGTCGCGTCTTCTCGGCGGCTCCACGACGGCGCAGGTCTTGTTCCAGCAGCACGAGCGCGCGGCGCCAGCCGTCCTCGCGCGGCTGCTCGTCGCTACGCTGGGCCGCTGTGGCCGTCTTCTTCATCGACACCGGCACGGGTCAGGTCGCGACGCGACGGCAGCTGATCGAGACGGGCCTCGTGCCCGCGGCCGAGGAGCCGGCGCGCCCATGGCTGCGGATCCAGGGCAGCGACGACGCGACCACCATGTGGTACGCGGTGCTGCGGAAGCGGGAACGGGGCGTCTTCATCGGTGCACTCGCTATTCGCCACGGTGAGCACCATGCCTCTTTGCTGCAAGGCGGATGGGAGGAGGTCACGCTCGAGGAGCTGCGGAGCGGTCCCGTGGCGCCAGGTCAGGCGATGTAGACGGTCGTGCCCACCGGCGTGCGGTCGTAGAGGTCGATCACGTCGGGAATCGCCATGCGGATGCAACCGTGTGAGGCGGCGCTGCCGAGCGAGCCGACGTCGGTCGTGCCGTGGATCCCGGCCCCCGCGTAGATGCCCATCCAGCGAGCCTTGATCGGGTTCGAGGGGCCGGGCGGGATCACCTGGCCCGCGAGATCACCGGCCCAGGCGCTGTTCGGCACGTGCCAGTACGGGTCAATCTGCTTGTCGTTGATCGTGTACACGCCCGACGGCGTCTCGAGCCCCGCCATCCCGACGGCGATCGTGTAGGTCTTGTCGAGCTTCAGGTGCTTCCACAGGCGCAGGCGGTAGCTCGTCCGGTCGACGGTGATGACGACGGGATACTTCGCCGCCAGCTGGGCGGTCGTGACCTTCGGTCTCGTGACGCGCGCACGCACCGCGACCGCGTGCGACGCGCCGGGGTCCGTGAGCGCACGCACGATCGCGCGCCGCAGCGGGCGCCGCTCGACCGTCGCCCCGTCCTGTCCGGTCACCGGCTCGAGCGAGGTCGGCGAGAAGTCGATGCTCGCGTCGCGCGCCGGCCGGTCGAAGCCGTCACCGACCTGCGCGACGAAGTGCGCGACCGCGAGTCTGGAGTAGACGACGCGCGGCTGGACGTCGGCAGAGACGCTGCCGCCCGTCACCTCGCGCGCGAGGCGTGAGACGAAGAACCCGGTGCGACTGCGCGCTACGGCGTCGTCGACCGCCTGCTCGACGTTCACCGCTACGCCGGCGCGCCGGGCTGACAGCACAACCCGTCTGCCCTCGTAGGTTGCGACCACCGGCCGCTGGAGCCGCGTGAGGAGCTGCTCGCGCAGCTTGGTGCGCGCCTGGTCGGCACTCATCCCGCCGACGTCCACGCCGCCGACGCGGACGCCCTCGGCGATCGTGTCGCGCCTGCCGTGGTCGTACGCCCATGCGCTCACGGCCGCGATCAGCACCACGGCCGCAATTCCCATCCCGATGAGGAGTCCACGACTGCGCACAGCGCCTCCTGCCCGATTCTACGCAGGGCCCGGACGTTCAGAAAAGCGCTGCACGCGATCTGGCACGCGCGCAGACGACCGTTCGAGCTAGCGTGCGCGCAGAGGCGCGGCGAGCAGCGGTGCGAGCCGCTCCGCCAGCTCCGGCCAGTCGGCGGCGCAGATCACGCCCTCCTCTTGGCACAGCTCGCGGTTCCACGGATGGGAGAGCGTCGCGGGGACGATCCCGACCTCCTGCGCGCGCAGGATGTTCTGCGGGCTGTCGTCGATCAGCACGTCGATCTCGATCTCCGTGCAGCGCGAGATCTTGTCCCACGAGCAGTGCAGGTCGTCGTACGGCAGGGCGATCTGCTCGAGCCAGGCGGCCGTGGCGTCGTGCGCATCCGTCGAGCGATGGCTCGTGATGTGGATGAAGTGCCCGGCCTCTTTCCAGCCGGCGACCGTCTCGACGGCGCCCGCGTACGGTGCGGCGCCCAGCACGTGCTCGCGTCGATGACTCTCGGCGACGAGCGCCGCCACCTGCTCGCGGCGCAGCTGGACGATGTCCCACGCCACCTGCTCGTCGTAGGCGAGCGTGACACCGAAGCGCCGCTGCGCAAGCAGCGCGAACAGCTCCCAGTAGTGGTGCAATGTCGAGTCGATGTCGATCGCGATGCGCATGTGCGCCACAGGGTAGAGGGCCGCGTGGCCAGGGACATCCGACCCTTCCGCGATGGCGATGGCGCCCAGGGCACGTCCGCCTGGCTGGACATCGACTGGTCGGCGCACCAGCGCTGGATCGACGTCGACGGCGTGCCGGCCAACGTGGTCGAGCTCGGCTCCGGGCCGCCGCTGCTGTTCGTCCACGGCCTCTCCGGCTGCTGGCAGAACTGGCTCGAGAACATTCCCCACTTCGCGCGCACGCATCGCGTGATCGCAGTCGACCTGCCCGGCTTCGGCGCCTCGCCGATGCCGCGCGAGCCGATCTCGATCGCCGGCTATGCGCGTTTCCTCGAGCGAGTATGCGACGAGCTCTCGATCAGCGCCGCTGCGGTCGTCGGCAACTCGATGGGCGGCCACATCGCCTCCGAGCTGGCGATCGCCTCGCCGCAGCGCGTCGAGCGGCTGATGCTCGTCTCCGCCGCGGGCATCTCCGCCGAGCTGGTCCAGCGCAACGCCGTGATGACCGGTGGCCGCGTCCTCGCGGCGATCATGACGCGCACCGCCGCCCGTCACGCCTCGCTCGCGACGCGCCCCGGAACGCGGCGCATCGCCTTGAGCTTTGTTGTGCGCCATCCGGAGCGGCTGTCCGCACCACTTGCGCACGAGCTGATGGAGGGAGCCGGCAAGCCGGGCTTCGTGCCCGCGCTCGAGGCGGTTCTGATGCACCGCATCAGCGAGCGGCTGCCCCAGATCGCCTGCCCGACGTTCGTCGTCTGGGGCGAGGACGACCACGTGATCCCCGTCCGCGACTCAAAGCGGTTCGGCGAGCTGATCCCCGACGTGCGCGTCGAGGTCTGGCCCGACACGGGCCACGTCGCGATGCTCGAGCGCCCGGAGCGGTTCAACGCGCTGTTGGAGAGCTTCCTCGGCGAGCAGCCGCAGACGTCGGGGCCGGCAGAGCCGGCCGCGGCCGGCGACGCGCTCAGCGCGTGATCGCGCCCTCGGCGGCGCTGCCGACGAGCTTGGCGTACTTCCGGATCGCGACGTCGACGTGCTCGTCAGCGCGCGGCGCCGGCCTGTAGTCGCGCAGCCGGGCGGCGATCTGCTCGTCCGAGAGCGCGACGTCGATCCGCCGGCCGTCGACGTCAATCGTGATCTCGTCGCCGTCGCGCAGTGCGCCGATCGGGCCGCCCTTGACGGCCTCCGGGGCGACATGGGCGGCCATGAAGCCGTGCGTGGCACCGGAGAAGCGGCCGTCGGTGATGAGCGCCACGCTCTCCCCCAACCCCTCGCCCTGGATCGCCGCGGTGACCGCAAGCATCTCGCGCATCCCGGGACCGCCGGCTGGACCCTCGTTGCGGATCACGACGACGTCGTCCGCTTGGATCTCATGGTCCAGGACCGCGGCCATCGCCGCCTCCTCGCCGTCGAACACCCGCGCTGGACCGACGTGGCGGCGTCGCTCGTGGCCAGCAAGCTTGACGACGCAGCCATCCGGCGAGACGTTGCCGCGCAGGATCGCGAAGCCGCCGCTTCGCTTAATCGGATCGCTCAGGGGGCGCACGACGTCTTGGCCGGGCGTCTCGGCCGCCTCGTCTGCGTGCTCGCCGATCGTGCGGCCGGTGACGGTGATCGCGTCGCGGTCGAGGCCGCCGACCTCGACGAGGCGCTTGAGCACGAGCGGGACGCCGCCAGCCTCATACAGGTCCGTCGCGGCATATCTCCCGCCGGGCTGCAGGTCGCACAGCAACGGCGTGCGCTCGCTGATCGCGTCGAACTCGTCGATCGTCAGCGGCACGCCGATCTCCTGCGCGACCGCGAGCAGGTGCAGCACTGCGTTCGTCGAGCCGCCGCTCATCGCGACCGCCGCGATCGCGTTCACGAGGGCAGGCTTCGTGATCACGTCGCTCGGGCGCTGACCGCGCCGCAGCACGTCCATCACCATCTCGCCGCACTGGTGCGCGACGGCCAGCTTTCTGCCGTCCTCGGCCGGCACCATCGAGGAGCCGGCGGGCGAGATCCCGAGCACCTCGAACGCCATCGCCATCGTGTTGGCGGTGAACTGGCCACCGCAGGCGCCGGCGCCGGGCGAGGCGACCTCCTCCAGCTCGTGCAGCTCGTCCTCGGTGATCTTGCCGGCGGCGAACGCGCCGACGGCCTCGAACACCTGCTGGATCGTCACCTCGGCGCCCTTGTATCGACCCGGCCGGATCGAGCCGCCGTAGAGCATCAGGCCCGGGATGTTCAGACGGGCGAGCGCCATCACCGTGCCGGGGATCGTCTTGTCGCAGCCGCTGATGACGACGAGCGCGTCGAAGTGATGGGCGCTCGCGACCAGCTCGATCGAGTCCGCGATCAGCTCGCGCGAGACGAGCGAGGCGCGCATCCCCGAGGTGCCCATCGTGATCCCGTCCGAGATCGCGATCGTGTTGAGCTCCATCGGCGTGCCGCCGGCCGCGCGGATGCCCTCCTTCACTCTCGCCGCGAGCACGCGGTTGTTGAAGTTGCACGGCATTGTCTCGATCCACGAGTGCGCCACGCCGACGATCGGCTTCGCGAGGTCCTCGGCCGAGTAGCCGATTCCGTGCAGGTAGGCGCGCGCGGCGGCGCGCGCGGGTCCCTCGGTGAGAGCGCGGCTGCGGTGCTTGACGTCGAAGGTCGCCGGTTCGCTCATGGGGCGGGGACCGTACCGCCCCGCGCCGTCCCGTCGTGCGTCGTCTCCGCCGCCGCCTTGGCGCGCTCGCGCTCCCACTGGCGCAAGCGCCACAGGTCGCGCTTGACCTGCCGCGGGTCCAGTTGGCGGCCTGGCAGATGGAGATTGGCGGTCTCGATCAGCCGTCGCTCGTCGCCGGTGAGCGCCATCCACTTCGCCAGCACGTCGTCGGAGTCCGGCAGGCGCGCGCTGCCGTACGGCCGCGTCTCGTCCGGGAAGGCGACGCAGTACTCGTTCAGCAGCCGCCCGGTCTGCGGCAGGTAGGCGAGGACCGGCTTGTGCGGGTAGACGAGATAGGCGTACGGCGTGCCGGCGGCCGCCGGGTGCTCCCCCGGGCGCTCTGCCTGCATGCCCCACACGCGGATGAAGCCGAGGTCGCGATACATCGCCCATTCCTCGTCGTTGACGCACGACTTCAACAGCTGGCGGGCGCGCGCCTCAGCACGCCGCTCGCGGCCGGGGTCGTAGTCCGGGGTCGGCACGAGCTGCCGGCGCGCACGATGACGCGAGAGCGCCTCGCCGAGCCGCGGCGCGACGACCTCCCACAGGAGCGCGACGACGACGAGCGCGGTGGCGGTGAGCGCGAGCTGCACGACGGGTCCCCTACCCGGCTGCTCGCATGTTCAGCTCCCGCCTGCGGCGCGCGGGAAGAAGATCACGCGCTCGGCGTCGCGCGGGACGTCGGAGAAACTGTGCGCGAGCTGCGCGGTGCGGCGGCCCTCGCCGCTGAGCGGCACGGCGGCCCACATGCCGGCGTCGAGCTGGCGGCGGAACTCCTCGACGAGGCGCTCCTCGTCCTGGCGGACCTCGACGTCCCCCTCGGCGATCAGCACCTCGCCATGTCCAGGCTTCATGCGCAGGAACTTCATGTGCCGATTATGGCAGAGGGTTATGTGCCGCAGCGGGGGTGCGGCGCGGCGGCGGCCGCGGCTACGCCGTCGGCGTGTCGCGACGGGGTCGGCGCGCGCGGATGCCGAGGACGTCGACCGGGCCGGGTCCCTGCCCGATCTCACGCAGGCCGTCGCGGACGGCCGCAGAGGCTCGGGCCTTCGCCGCGCGGGCCGCTTCGAGCGGCGTGAAGCCATGTGCGAGGTGCGCGGCCAGGACCGAGGAGTGCGTGCAGCCGGACCCGTGCGCGGCGCCGTCCGCAAAGCGCTCGCCGGTGATCTCGACGAGCACCTCGCCGTCGTAGAAGACGTCGACCGCTTGCTCCCGATGCCCTCCGGTCACGACTACGCATCTGGGCCCCAGCGCGTGGATGGTGCGGGCGAGCGCCGGAGCGTCCGCCCGCTCGGCCTCGGCGGCCGCGTCCGCCGATGCTGAATCGGCCTGGCGCCCCGCAGCGATCGCGCGCGCCTCCGGCAGGTTCGGCGTCGCGACCGTGACGCGCGGCAGCAGCCGCTCGACGAGCGCCGCCCGCGCCCCCCGTGCCAGCAGCTCCGCGCCGGACTCCGAGACCATCACCGGATCGAGCACGACGGGTGTGGCCGGACCCAGCTCGTCGAGCGCTCGCTCGACTGCGAGAATCACGTCGACGGTCCCGAGCATCCCGATCTTGACCGCGTCCACACCGATGTCGCGCTGCACGGCGTGCACCTGCGCGACGATCAGCTCCGGATCGATCGCTCCCACGGCGTCCACGCCGACCGTGTTCTGCGCGGTGATCGCCGTGATCGCGGTCATGCCGTGCACGCCGCAGGCCGCGAACGCCTTCAGGTCGGCCTGGATGCCGGCTCCGCCACCCGAGTCGGAGCCCGCGATTGAGAGCACGGCCGGAAGGCGGGGATCGGGCGTCGTCACGGCGCGCAGATTAGAGCGTGCCCGACCGTGCCGACCGCCTGCCTCGGCGCGTCGACCTCGACGACGCTTGCCGCCCGGCGGTCGCCCGTGCTGCCGGACGGGAGCGCGCGGTCTAAGCGGTGGCCGTGTAGCGCCCACCGGCCCCCCGCCGTACGAGGCCGCGCAGCTCGAGTTGCGCGAGCCCGGCAAGCACGGCGTCGACGTCCGTCCCGCCGCTCGCCAGCGCCGCGACGGTGTCGCAGCCACCGCCGACCCGCCCGAGCAGTGCACGCAGATCCGGCTCGATTCCTACGAGCCGTTCGTCCGGCCCCGCCGTCAGCAGCGCCGGAGCGGCGGCACCGAACAGCAGCTCAAGCACGTCGTGCGCGCCGCGGACGAGCTGGGCGCCGTCGGCGATCAGCGCATTCGTACCCGTGGCCAGCGGTGCGGTCACGAGCCCGGGCACCGCCGCAACCTCACGACCGAGATCAGCCGCCTGCCCCGCGGTGATGAGAGATCCGGATCGCTCCCCCGCCTCGACCACGACCGTAGCCTGGGCGAGCGCGGCGATGATGCGGTTGCGCGCAGGAAAGGCCCAGCGGCGTATCGGCGTGCCAGGTGGCAGCTCTGAGACCACGGCGCCCGTGGCGACGATGCGCGCGTGCAGGTGCCGCTTGCTCGTCGGGTAGGGCTGCTCGGGACCGCACGCCAGGACGGCGAGCGTCAAGCCTCCGACATCGAGCGCGCCGACGTGCGCGGCGGCATCCACACCGAGCGCCATGCCGCTGACCACCGTCAGCCCGGCAGCGGCCAGTCCGCGCCCAATGCCACGCGCCTGCTGCAGGCCGTACTCGGTCGCCCGACGCGCACCGACCATCGCCACGCGGTCGGCGGCCATGGCGTGCTCGAACCGGGCCAAATCGCCGCGGATGTACAGGACTGCGGGTGGGTCGGGCAAGTCGTCGAGCTGGGATGGGCACCGTGGGTCACAGCGACACAGCGCGGTCACTCCGCTCGCCGCGCAGCGACTCCGGGCAGCGTCGTCGTCGAAGCGGGCGTATTCCGCCCGCACCGCATCGCGACGATCGCCTGCGAGCGATGCGATAAGCGCGTGGTCGTCGAGTGCCAGTAGTCCCGCACTGCCGCGGCGGGCGCTCCATGCGAGCTCGATGTGTCCGCTCAGCCGCGCGATCAGCCAGGAGCGGCGCAGGCAAGCCCGACATGGCGGCGTCGGCGCGCCGCCTGAGGAATCCGTCATGCAGCGACCGCGTCGTCGGTCGTCCCGCGCGTTCGCAGCGCGAGGGCCTGGAGCACGTCACCGAGCTCGACCGCGTCGCGGTCTGCCAGGTCGGCGATCGTGCGGGCTACTCGCAGTACGCGGTCGTGACCGCGTGCGCTGAGCCCGCCGCGGTCGTACGCCTGCGCGAGCGTGCGCCGCGCCGCGGCACCGAGCTGGACGTGCGCGCGCAGCAGGCGGGCGTCGAGCTGCGCGTTCGTATGCACCGACGTGTCGGCCAGCCGGGCGTTCTGGCGCTCGCGTGCAACGAGCACGCGCCGCCGCACTGCCTCTGACGAGGTCGCCGGCGGGTCGGCGAGAGCGACCGCGCTGGGTCGTGCGACGGTGACCAGCAAGTCGATGCGGTCGAGCAACGGTCCGCTCAGGCGGCGACGGTGACGGGCCAGCTCCTGCTCGCCGCAGCGACACGCCCGCTCGCTCCCGGCAAACCCGCATGGACACGGATTCGTCGCGGCCACGAGCATGAAGCGCGTGGGAAAGCGCAGTGCCTGCTGTCCGCGAACGACCACGATCTCGCCGTCCTCGATCGGCTGCCGCAAGGCCTCCAGGCTCGGACGCGAGAACTCGGACAACTCATCGAGGAAGAGGACGCCGTGATGGGCGAGCGTCGCCTCCCCCGGGGCCGGCGGTCGTCCGCCACCCACCAGTCCGGCCGGCGAGACGGTGTGGTGCGGTGCGCGAAATGGCCGGTTCACCACAAGGCCGCCCGAGTGACCGATGCCCGCGACGCTGTAGATCCGCGTGACCTCGAGCGCCTCGGCGCGCGTCAGCGATGGCAGCAGCCCGGGCAGCCGTCGCGCGAGCATCGTCTTACCGCTGCCCGGCGGTCCCTCCAAGAGCAGGTTGTGACCACCGGCCGCGGCGATCTCGAGCGCGCGAAGCGGCAGCTCGTGCCCCCGCACGTCGGCCAGGTCAGGCGCGTCCGGTGCCGCTGCGGCGGAAGGCGACTTAGGTACGGGCGCAGGCGGCGGCGGTACCGCGCCGCCGTCGAGCAGTGCTGCGATGCCGCGAAGGTCGTCGACGCCCGCGACCTCGATGCCCTCGACAAGCGCAGCCTCTCCAGCGCGTTCGCGCGCGACGACGAGACCGGAAACGCCGGCACGGCACGCTCCTTCGGCGACTACGAGCACGCCGCGGCAGGGCCGCACCGCGCCGGTCAGCGACAGCTCGCCGAAGACGGCCCAGCGATTGAGTGCGTCGGCCGAGCACTGGCCGCTCGCGGCGAGCAGGCCGACGGCGAGCGCGGCATCGAAGCCCGGACCGATCTTGCGCAGGTCGGCTGGGGCGAGGTTCGCGGTGATGCGCCGCGCCGGGAACTCGAAGCCGGAGTTGAGGATCGCGGCACGGACGCGCTCGCGGGCCTCGCGCACGGCCGCGTCGGCGAGGCCGACGACGCGGAACGTCGGCAGGCCGGGCCGAATGTCGACCTCGACCCAAACCGGGCGCGGATCGACGCCGTCGATGGCGAAGGTGACGACGCGGGCGAACACGGTCGCCAAGCTATGAGCGCGGGGGTTACAGCACACGCACGGTTCGCAACGATTCTCAATCGCTCCTAACCTCGCCGAAATACCTGCAAATCGATGCAAACTGCGCGAGTACCTGCGTGCACTCCCGCCTAGCGTTCCGACACGTGTCGAACGACCTGCGCCATCGCCTCGGACGCGTCGGAGAGCAGCTGGCCGCCGAACATCTCGAGCGGCGCGGCTTTGCGATCGTCGAACGCAACCACCGCACGCGCTGGGGTGAGATCGACTTGATCGCCGCGGACGATCAGCGCATCGTCTTCTGCGAGGTGAAGACCCGGCGCGTTGGCTCCAGTGGACCGTTCGACGGGTTGCGCGAGGCGCAGTGCCGCCGACTGCGGCGCATGGCCGCCGCGTGGCTGCTGGAGCGACGCGAGCGTCCGCGCACGCCCGAGCTGCGCTTCGATGCGATCGGCGTCACGATCGACGCCTACGGCCGGCTGGTCGCGCTGGAGCACCTCGAGGGTGCGTTCTGACCCACCGGCGACGCCGTCTCTGTGGCGCTACAGAGACAGCTGCTGGTAGGCGGTGCTCTGGAACGACATGCGGTGCAGCGGCGAGACGCCGAGGCGTTCGATCGCCGCGCGGTGCTCCGGCGTGGCGTAGCCCACGTGGCCGGCGAACTCCCAGCCGGGATGGAGGGTGTCGGCTCGGCGCATGTAGCGGTCGCGCGTGACCTTCGCGATCACCGAGGCAGCCGCGATCGCGGCGCTCCTCGCATCCCCTCCGACGACGGCGCGCTGTTCGTGGCCGACGCTCGCGACCGGGAAGCCGTCGCTGAGGCATACGCAGCCGTCGCGCGCGACGCGGGCGAGTGCGTCGCGCAACGCCGCGAGGTTCGTCTTGTGAAGGCCACGGCGGTCGATCCCCGGCGCACAGCGCGAGACGACTGCGATGTCGGCGGCGGCACGCAGGATCAGCGGATACAGCTCCTCGCGCCGTGCCTCCGTCTGCTGCTTGGAGTCGTTGAGAGCTGCCAGCGCGCGCACGTCGGACGGACGCAGCCGCTCGTAGTCGAACAGCACCGCCGCCGCGACGAGCGGGCCCGCAAGGCAGCCGCGACCGGCCTCGTCGGCGCCGGCGACGAACCGCGCGCCGAGCGCACGGTCGAACGCGAACAGCTTGCGCGCAGGACGGGCTCTCGCTCTGCGTCTACGCGGAGGGCTGACGGTCGCGCTCACGGAACGAAGTTCTACCGCGAGGTGGAGACGACGTGTGCCGCCGAGCGCCGGAGGGGCTGCGAGGTGACGCGTCTCAGAGCAGGCCGACGTGCTTCGGCGGCCAGTAGCTGACGAACGCGTCGCCGATGATCCAGTCGCGCGGAACGGGGCCCCAGTAGCGGCTGTCGTCGGACGCGCCCCGGTTGTCGCCCATCATGAAGTAGTGGTCCTGCGGCACCGTGATCGTGCCGAGGTTGCAGTCTGGACCGCCGCCGCAGGCGCGGATGAACGGTTCTCTCTGCTGTCTGCCATTCCGGATGACGTGCCCGTCGTGGACGGCGATGCGGTCGCCGGGAAGCCCGACGACCCGCTTGATGAAGTTCTGCTCGGAGCGTGTGGCCGTCGGTCTGTCACACGGCACGCGGCTCTGCGGCCCCTCGTAGAAGGGGCCCTGGCCGGGGTCTCCGCATTCGTTGACGTCGGCGCCGTGAGGCGGGTGGAAGACGACGATGTCGCCAACGCCGGGGCCGGCGAAGCGGCTGCCGATGCGATTGACGATCACGCGCTCCCCGACCGCGAGTGTCGGCTCCATCGAGCCGCTCGGGATCCGATAGGGCTTGACGACGAACGCCTGGACGACGAGTGCGATGCCCAACGCGACGACGACGACGAGCACGAGCTCCAGCAAGGAGCCAGCGCCCGACTTGCCCCTCACTCGTCGGGTGAGTCGGACGCCTCGGCCGGGTCCGGCGCCTCGGCGGCGGGCGCCTCGGCCTTGGCCTCGGCGGGCGCGTCAGCCTCGGCGGCCGGCGCGTCGGCGGCGGCGGCGGGCACGTCAGCCTCGGCGGCAGGTGCCTCGGTCTCTGGAGCCTCGGTCGCCGCGTCGGGCGCGAGCGCCTCGGCATCCGGGACCTCGGCGGTGTCCGGCTCGTCCGCCCCGGGCGCGTGCAGCAGCTCGCGTCTGATGACTTCCTCGGGACCGATCGAACGGCGCTCGCGGACGCGGGCACGCTTGCCGACGCGGCCGCGCAGGTAGTAGAGCTTCGCGCGCCGGACCTCGCCGCGCGACGCCACTTCGATCTTCTCGATCTTCGGCGAGTGCAGCGGGAACGTGCGCTCGACACCGACGCCGAACGACTGCTTGCGGACCGTGAAGGTCTCGCGCACGCCGTGGCCCTGGCGCTTGATGACGACGCCCTCGAAGACCTGCGTACGGCGACGCGTGCCCTCGATCACCTGGAAGTGAACGCGGACGCGGTCGCCCGCGTCGAAGGACGGAATGCGGCGCAGTTGCTCGCGCTCGAGGCTTTCAATGACAGTGCTCATGGCGAAGAAGTGGCGGCCACTTGGCCGCCGGCTGCGCAATGGTAGCGGAGACGCTCAGCGGGAGTCGTCGTGACGGCGGCGCTCGGCCTCGGCGCGCAGGCGGCTCTGCTCGCGCCGCCACTCGCGCACCCGCGCGTGGTGCCCGGACAGCAGCACCTCGGGCACGTTCCAACCGCGCCACTCGGCCGGCCGCGTGTAGTGCGGATACTCGGGCGCGCCGTCGAGCGCTGCGCTGTAGGACTCCTCGTGCGCGGACTCGGCGTGGCCGAGTGCGCCGGGGAGCTTGCGCAACACCGCGTCCGCGAGCACCATCGCCGCCAGCTCCCCGCCCGCGAGGACGTAGCGGCCGATCGAGACCGCCTCCGTCGCGAAGTGGTCGACGATCCGCTCGTCGAAGCCCTCGTAGCGCCCGCACAGCAGCGTGAGCGCGGGCTCGGCGACGAGCTCCTCGACAAGCCTGTCGTCGAGCAGGCGGCCGTTCGGCGCGAGGGCGATGACGCGCCGGCGGTTGCGCAGCTCCACGGGGTCGGCGTCGTAGCGGGCGCGCAACGCGGCCTCGACGACGTCGACGCGCAGGACCATGCCCGCGCCGCCGCCGAACGGCATGTCGTCGACCTGGCCGCCGGTCAGCGGCGTCGTGTCGCGGTAGTTCACGCAGTCGAGCACGTCGCCTTCGGCGAGCGCGTTCGTGACGTGGCGCTGCGAGCGGAACCAGTCGAACGCCTCGGGGAACAGCGTGAAGACGTCGATCTGCATCGCCGTCTAGGCCTCGCCCAGGAACTCCAAGTCGACGTCGATCCGCTTCGCCTCGACGTCGACCGAGCGGACCGCGTCGCCGATCAGCGGGACGAGCAGCTCCTCGCGGCCGTCCCGCGCGACGTGGAGGACCTCGCAGGAGGGCAGCGCGCGCAGCTCCCGCACGACGCCGACCTCGTGTTCTCCGTCGTGAACCGTGCAGCCCTCGAGCTGCTCGGGCCACCACTCGTCCTCCTCCAGCTCCGGCGCCTCGGCGCGCGGGACGAGCAGGTCGGTCCCTCGCAGCGCCTCGACCTGGGTCCGGGTCGTGCAGCTCGCAAGCCGCACAATCGGGCGGGCGTCGGTGCCGGCGCGGCGGACGATCTCGTCCTCGCGGTCGCCGACGCGCAGGACGCGGCCGGCGTCGAGCAGCGCGGCGCGCGGCTGGGTGACGTGGAAGCTGCCGTCGAGGCCGTGCGGTCTGCCGACGCGTCCGGCGTGCAGCAGTTCGGCGTCGTCCGTGTCGGACACGGGATCGGCGTCAGTCGATGATGTCGACGAGGACGCGGCGGTCTTCCTTCACCGCTGCGGCCTTCACGACCAGACGCAGCGCGTTGGCGGTGCGGCCGCCGCGGCCGATCACCTTGCCGTAGTCGTCCTCGCCGACCGACAGCTCGAGCACGAGCGTTCCGTCGTCCTCTTCGAACTCCTCGACGGTGACCTCGCCGGGCTCGTCGACGAGCCCGCGGGCGAGGTACTCGAGCAGCTCCTTCATGGGAGCGACGATTCGCTAGCTACCCGCGGGGCCGGTGATGCCCTGCGTCTTGAGCAGCTTGCTGACGGTCTCCGACGGCTGGGCGCCGCGGGCGAGCCAGTGGCGCACGCGCTCCTCGTCGAGCACGATCGTCGACGGCTGCGTCTGGGCGTTGTAGTGCCCGATCGTCTCGAGCACGCGGCCGTCGCGCTTGGAGCGCTGATCGGCGGCGACGACGCGCCAGATCGGGTTCTTTCGCCCGCCAACGCGGGTCAGACGGAGTCGTACTGCCACGGTTCCCTTTCAGAAGTTTCGGTGAAGACCGACGAGGGAGCTTAGCGGCCCTGTCGCATCAGTGCCCCGATGTCGGGCGTCTTGCCCTGCGAGACCGCCTTCATGACCTTCTGCATCTGGGCGAACTGTCTGATCAGCGCCTTCACGGCCTGCACGTTGGTGCCGGAGCCTCTCGCGATGCGGATCCGGCGGGAGCCCTTGATGACGTCGGGGTTGCGCCGCTCCTCCGCGGTCATCGACAGGATGATCGCCTGGATGCGGTCGAACTCGCGCTCGTCGACCTTCATTCTCGACAGCTGGTGGCCGCCGAGCCCCGGAAGCATGCCGAGCAGGTTCTGCAGCGGCCCGAGCTTGCGGATCTGCCGGAGCTGGTCGAGGAAGTCGTCGAGACCGAACTCCGACTTGCGGATCTTGCGCTCCAGCTCCTTCGCCTGGTCCTCGTCGAACTGCTGCTCGGCCTTCTCGATCAGCGACATCACGTCGCCCATGCCGAGGATGCGCTGCGCCATGCGGTCCGGGTGGAAGCGCTCGAACTGGTCGAGCTTCTCGCCGGTGGAGGCGAACAGAATCGGCTTGCCGGTGACGGCCTTGACGCTCAATGCGGCGCCGCCACGCGCGTCGCCGTCGAGCTTGCTCATCACGACGCCGTCGAACTGGGCGGTCTCGGCGAACTGCTCGGCGACGTTGACGGCGTCCTGGCCGGTCATCGCGTCGACGACGAGCAGCACGTTCGTCGGCTTCGTGACCCGCTTGATCTCGGCGAGCTCCTGCATGAGCTCCTCGTCGACGTGCAGGCGGCCGCTCGTGTCGACGATCAGCACGTCCTTGCCCTCGCGCTCGGCGCGCTCGCGAGCCCACTTCGCGATCTCGACGGGATTCGCGTCCGTGCCTCTCTCGTAGACGTCGGCGCCGACCTGCCCGGCGACCTTGATCAGCTGGTCGACGGCGGCGGGGCGGTAGACGTCGCAGGCGGCGACGGCGACGGAGGAGCCGTGCTGCTCCTTGAGATAGCGGGCGAGCTTCGCGCACGCCGTCGTCTTGCCGGAGCCCTGCAGGCCGGCCATCAGAATCACCGTCGGCGGGCTCGAGGAGAACGCCAGCTCCTGTGCCTCGCCGCCCATCAGCTCGGACAGCTCCTCGTTGACGATCTTGACGACCTGTTGGCCGGGGTTGAACTGGCCGATCACGTCGCTGCCGAGGGCGCGGTCCTTGACCGCGCTCGTGAACGACTTGACGACCTTGAAGTTGACGTCGGCCTCGAGCAGCGCGAGGCGGATCTCGCGCATCGCGGCGTTGACGTCGTCCTCGGTCAGCGTGCCGCGCCCGCGGACGTCGGCGAGCGTGGCCTGCAGCTTCTCGGCGAGCGTGTCGAACATCGACGGACGAGGTTAGCGGGAGGGCGTCCGGCTCACGACTGCGGCGGCGCGGGAGGCAGCGGGGCCTCGCCGGACGCTCTGCCTCTGCCGAACGCCTCGCCGATCGACCCGAGCGCGCGCGTCAGCTCGGCGGGGATCACGTAGACGGTGGCGCCCTCGCCCTGCGCGAGCTTCGGCAGCGCCTGCAGATACTGGTAGCTGAGCAGCTCGGCGTCGGGCCGGCCCTCGTGGATCGCCTGGAACACCGTCTGGATCGCTCTGGCCTCGCCCTCCGCTCTGAGGATCGCCGCCTGGCGCTCGCCGGTCGCGCGGAGCACCGCCGCCTGCTGCTCGCCCTCGGCGGTGAGGATCTGCGACTGCTTGAAGCCCTCGGCGGTGAGGATCGCGGCGCGGCGATCGCGCTCGGCGCGCATCTGCTTCTCCATCGCCTCCTGGATCGTGCCGGGCGGGTCGATCGACTTCAGCTCCACGCGGTTGATGCGGATCCCCCAGCGGCCGGTCGCCTCGTCGAGCACGACGCGCAGCTGCGAGTTGATGTCGTCGCGGCTGGTCAGCGCCTGCTCGAGCGTCATGCCGCCGATCACGTTGCGCAGTGTGGTCACGGTCAACTGCTCGATCGCCTGGAGCGGGTTCGCGACCTCGTAGGTGACCGACTTCGGCTCGGTGATCGTGAAGTAGAGGACCGTGTCGATCTGCACGACGAGGTTGTCCTCGGTGATGACCGGCTGCGGCTGGAAGGTGACGACCTGCTCGCGCAGGTCGACGAGCGGTCGGACGCGGTCGATGAACGGCACGACGATCGTCAGGCCGGGCGTCAGCGTGCGGCTGTAGCGGCCGAGGCGCTCCACGACGCCCGCGCGCGCCTGCGGAATGATGCGGACGGTGCGGATCGCGACGATCAGCACGAAGAAGGCGACGACGACGAGCACGATCAGTGCGGCCATTGACGTGGGTCCTCTCTAGATGGTTGATTCCACGAGATCGTGGATGCGAGGGACGCGATGGGTGGATGCTGGGTGACGCGCGGTGGCGAAGCCAATGCTGGTGGCATTGGCGAGACGCCGCGTGGCACCCAGCGCCGCCCAGCGTGACCCTCGCGCCGCGAGATCGTGGAATCAACCATCATTCGCTCACGAGCGCCGTGGCGCCCCGGATCTCGATGACCTGGACGTGCGTGCCGGCCTCGATGACGCTGTCGTCGTCGTAGGCGCGCGCGGTCCACACCTCGCCGTCGATTCTCACGCAGCCGACGCCCTCGTCGTTCGCGATCCGCTCGAGCACGATCGCGCGGCGTCCGACGAGCGCGGCGGTGCCGGTGCGCAGCTGCGGCGGCGTTCTCATGTGCGCACGCGCGATCGGGCGCACGACCCACAGCGTCAGCACCGAGATGAGGATGAACGCGGACCACGAGACGACCGCCCCGCCGCCGATCGCGGCGATGAACGCCGCCATGAGCGCTCCGACGCTGAAGGGGGCGAGCACGAAGGTCGTAGTCAGCATCTCCCCGATGCCGAACGCGACGGCGACGAGGATCCAGATAACCCAGGCGTCCATCTGCCCGCGAGCTTACCGCCGCGGCCGGGCGGGGAGCGGCGCGATGGACAGGTTCCCAGCGGTTCTCAGCCCAGCAGCGCGCGGGCGAACTCGTCGGCGTCGAACGGACGCAGGTCCTCGAGCTGCTCGCCGATGCCGATCAGCTTGACCGGGATGTTCAGCTCGCGCGCGATCGCGAGCGCGATGCCGCCCTTTGCGGTGCCGTCGAGCTTCGTCAGGACGATGCCCGAGACGTCGACGGCCTCGGCGAACAGCTTCGCCTGGCGCAGACCGTTCTGGCCGGTGGTGGCGTCGACCGTGAGAAGGATCTCGTGGGGTGCGTCGGGCAGCTGCTTGGAGATGACGCGACGGACTTTGGAGAGCTCCGCCATCAGGTTGTCCTGCGTGTGCAGACGGCCGGCGGTGTCGACGAGCACGACGTCGGCGCCGTCGCGCATGCCCGTCTGGACGGCGTCGTAGGCGACGGCGCCCGGATCGGAGTCGGGCGCGCCCTTGACGAACGCGACGTCGGCGCGCTGCGCCCACACCTCGAGCTGCTCGACGGCGGCGGCGCGGAACGTGTCCGCGGCGCCGAGCACGACCGTCTGGCCCAGCTCCTTGCGCAGGTGCCAGGCGAGCTTGCCGAGCGAGGTCGTCTTGCCGGTCCCGTTGACGCCGACCATCAGCACGACGGTCGGGCTCGGGGTGAGGTCGATGCGGTCCTCCCCCGTCTTGGCGGCGTCCGCGAGCAGCTCGACGAGGCGGGCACTGAGCTGCTCGCCGCCGACGAGGTCGCCGGCTTGGGCCTCGTGCTCGAGCTGCTCGACGATCTCGGCGGTCGTGCGCGCGCCGACGTCGGCCATGATGAGCGCCTCCTCGAGCCGCTCCCACGTCTCCTCGTCGAGGTTCTCGAACAGCGTCGCCTGCAGCTCGCTCGTGAGCGCCTCGCGCGTCTTGCGCATGTTCTCGCGCAGGCGTCTGAAGAAGCCGCGGCGCTGCTCTTGGCGCTCGGGGGTGTCCGCCTCCGCGGTCGCAACGCCCCCCTCGCGCGTGATGAAGAGATCCGTCCAGTCACGTGCCATCGCGATCGGCGACGATACCAGCGTGTCCTCCCCGCCCATCGCGATCCGCCGCATGAGCCCCGATGCGCCGGAGGCGGCGCGGCTGCTGGCGGACTACAACGCGGAGCTGCTCGCGCGCGGCCGCCCGTTCTCGCCGCTGGACCCGCCCGCCGGCAGCGGCGGCAGGCGCGTCGAGGTCCACGAGATGGAACCGCCAGGTGGGACGTTCCTTGTCGCGCTGGAGGATGACGTCCCGGTCGCCTGCGGAGGGCTGCGGACCCTTGCTCCGGGCCTCGGCGAGGTCAAGCGGATGTACGTGGCACCGGGCGCCCGGCGGCAGGGGCATGCGCGCCAGCTGCTCGACGACCTGGAGGCGTGCGCGCGGGAACTGGGGCACGAGCGGGTGCGGCTCGACACGAACGCCGCGCAGCCCGAGGCACTGCTGCTCTACGAGGCGGCCGGCTACGCAGAGATCGCGGACTACAACGCGTCGCCCACGGCGACCCACTGGTTCGAGAAGCGGCTCGACTGAGACCGTTAAGACCGGCTAGCCGGTGCCGGCGCTGATCAACGCCATGGCCAGCCAGCTGAGCACCATCCAACCAACGCACAGCCACAGCAGAGAGTGACGAGAACGGTCATCGGCAGGCTGCGGCGACGGTAGTCCTTGCCGCAATGCGGACAGCTCTGCGCGTCCGTCTGGCTGATCGTCGAACAACGCGGACAGACCTTCTGCAGCGGCACAAGCCGCTCCGGCGCGCCGAGGCTGTTCATGCTCATTACTTTAGAGCGTTGCCCGGTCGAGCCAGCCGGCTTCGTCAGGCGACCTCGGCAGCCGTTTCGGCCTCCGCCGCTTGCGCGGGCGGGAGTCTGCGGCTGATGATCTTCGAGATGCCGTCGCCGCCCATCGAGACGCCGTAGAGGCTGTCGGCGGCCTCCATCGTGCGCTTCTGGTGGGTGACGACGATGAATTGGGCACGCTCGGCGTACTTGCGCAGGAGCGTGAGGAAGCGGTCGATGTTGAGGTCGTCGAGCGCGGCCTCGACCTCGTCGAGGATGTAGAACGGGCACGGCCGCGCGAGGAAGACGGAGAACAGGAAGGCGAGCGCGGTCATCGACTTCTCGCCGCCTGAGAGCAGCGAAAGGCGCTTCATCGACTTGCCGGCGGGCGTGATCTCGATCTCGACGCCGAGCAGGTCGTCCTCCTCGCGCTCCTCCGCGTCGGCGGCGGCGTCTGCGTCCTCGGCGTTGGCGGCGGCCTCGGGGTCGGCGTCGACCTTCTCACCGCCGATGACCGGCCGCGGGCCGGCGTCCTCGCGCACGAGCCGCAGCCGCCCGCGGCCGCCAGGGAACAGCTGCTCGGAGAGCTCCTCGAAGTTCTTGGCGGCGGCGTTAAAGGTCTCCTCGAACGTCTCGCGGATCTGGCGGTCGGTGTCTCTGATAAGCGTGTTGAGCTCGCGCAGCGCGGCTTCGAGGTCTGCGCGCTGGCGCTCGAGCTCCTCGACGTGCGCGACCGCCTCCTCGTACTCGTCCTGCGCGAGCGGGTTGACCGGGCCAAGCTGCTCGCGGCGGCGCTGGAGACGGGCGATGCGGTCGGCGAGCTGGGTGCGCTCCTCGTCGGGCAGCGGCTGCTCCGCCGGGGTCGGTTCGAGCCCGAGCGGCTCGGCGAGCGCTCTCAGCTCCGCGTCGGCCTCCGCCATCCGGTCGCGCGCCTGCTGCGCGCGCACCTCGGCGCCGGTGACAGCCTCGCCGTCACGCTTGAGGCGGCCGTGCAGCTCCGCCTCCTCGCGCGCGCAGGCGCGCAGCTCGACGGCGACGTGCTCGCCGGCTTGGCGGTGCCCGGCCAGCTCGGCGTCGAAGACCTCGAGGCGCGCGGCGATGGCGCTCGCGGCCTCGGCCAAGACCGTGACGAGCCGCTCGGCGTCCGGGACCAGCGCGCGCTCGCGCTCCAGCCGTGCCTCGGCCTGTGCGATCCGGTCGGCTCGCTCGGCGCGGTCGCGCTCGGCGCGGTCGGCGAGACGGCGCTCGGTCGTCAGCTCGGCCTCGATCTGCGCTCGGCGCACGGCTCCCGGACCTTCGTCATCGGTGCTGCGGCGCTGCTCGATCAGACGCGCGACGCGGCGCTCCTGCTCGGCCGCCTCGTCGTGCGTGCGAACGGCGGCGCGCATCGACGTCTCGGCTTCGTCGCGGGCCCCGTCGGCAGCGGTCATGGCCGCGAGCAGCCCCTCGACCTGCTGCTGCGCCTCGTGCTCGGCGCGCGCGGCCGCCTCGCTCTCGCCGATCAGCTTGTCGCGACGGTTGCGCTCGGCCAGCACGCGCTCCTCGCCGCCGGCCGGGACCTGGCGCAGCTCGCGCCAGGCGCCGATCCAGACGCGCCCCGCCTGCGTGACCGCGGTGCCGTGGAAGTCCTCGCGGACATCGGCGACGTCGCCAACGACCCACGTGTCGGCCAGCAGGGCGGATGCAAGCGCGAGCGTGTCGGCCGGGCCGCGGACGTGATCGAGCAGGCGCTCCGCGTCGGGTGTGGGCGGCTTGGACGCGGCGGCCGGCGCGCTGCCCGTGCCGCTGACGAGCGCGCTACCACCGTCGCGCCCGGCGCGTTCCAACAGCTCCGCGCCGGCGGCGCGGTCGGCGACCACGGCGGCGCGCAGGCGCCCGTCGAGCGCGGCGGCGAGCGCGAGCTCGTAGCCGCCGTCGACGTCGAGGGCGTCGGCGAGCGCCGGCGCCCCGCCGGGTGCGCCGGCGTGCGCGCGCAGGAAGTGGTTCGCGGCGGCCAGCTCGCCGCCGACGCGCGCCGCCTCGCGACGCGCTGCCTCGACGGTGCGCTCCGCCTCGCGGCGTCTCGCCCGCGCCGCCTCGGCCTGCTCCTCGGCCTTCGCCAGCTCGGCGCCGGCAGCCTCGACGTCGCCGCGCAGGCGCTCGGCTTCCGCCGCAGCCGCGGTGCGGCGCTCCTCCAGTTCGGCGAGCTCCCGCTCCAGCGCGGCTCTCTGGTCCTGTTCGAGCGCCGTCCGCTCCTTCTCCAGCGCGGCGACGCGCTCGTCCGCCTCGGCGTCGGGGACGTCGGCGGCGGCCTGCTCGCGCAGCGCGTCGAGCTCGACCTGGTGACGGAGTATCCGCTCGCCGAGCGAACCGACCGTGGTGCGAGCCGCTTCGAGCCGCATGCCGACGCGCTCGCCGGCGGAGCGCGCACCGTAGGCGCGCTCGGACAGCTGCTCGCGCTGCTCACTGCGCTGCTGCAACGCCTCCTCGGCGGCCTCGCGGCGTCTTGCGACAGCCGCGAGCGCCTGCTCCGCCTCCGCGCTGCGCTCGCGGGCGGCGACGGCCGCCGCCTCCGCCTGCTGCAGCTCGGCGCCGCTCGCGCGCAGCGCGTCGCGGCCCAACTCCCAGCGCGCTTCGAGCGACTGGCGCTCCAGCCGCGCGTGCAGCTCGGCCGCTTCGGCCTGGCGCTTGAGCGGACGCAGGCGCGAGCGCGCCTCGCGCTCGACGTCGAGCGCGCGATCGAGGTTGTCCTGCGTTCGCGCGAGCTTGAGCTGCGCGCGGCGGCGACGCTTGCGGTGCTTGCCGAGGCCGGCGGCCTCCTCGATCAGCAGGCGGCGATCGCGCGGCTTGGAAGTGACGATCGCCTCGACGCGGCCCTGTGAGACGACCGAGTGCGCCTCCTTGCCGAGGCCGGTGTCGGACAGCAGCTCCAGCACGTCGACGAGGCGGCAGCGGGCGCCGTTGAGCCGATACTCGCCGTCGCCGGAGCGGTCGAGCCGGCGCAGGATCGAGATCTCGGAGAAGTCGAGCCCGAGCGTGCCGTCGCTGTTGTCGAGGATCAGCTCGACTTCGGCCTCCTGGCTGGCCTTGCGGCCGTGGCCGCCGCCGAAGATCACGTCCTGCATCGTCTGGCCGCGCACGGCCAGCGGCGACTGCTCGCCGAGCGCCCACAGGACGGCGTCCGTGACATTGGACTTGCCGGAGCCGTTCGGACCGACGACCACGCTGACGCCGTCGCCGAAGGCGAGCTTCGTGCGGTCGGGGAACGACTTGAAGCCCTTGAGGGTGAGGGACTTCAGGTGCATTGCGAGACTCCTACTCTCCCATGGCTTCGAGGGCGATGCGAGCGGCCTCTTGCTCGGCGTCCTTCTTCGAACGTCCCTGCCCCTGTCCGACGGCGATGTCGCCGACGCGCGCCTCGACCGTGAAGATGCGGTCGTGCGGCGGGCCCTCCTCCTCCGTCACCGCGTACGCGACCAGCTCGCCGCGGCGCGCGAGCCGCTCCTGCAGCGCCGACTTGAAGTCGACCGGATGGTCGAGCGCCTCCTCGATCTGCGGTGCGAACGCCTCGACGACCGCAGCGGCCGTCGTCTCGTAGCCGAAGGCGAGGTAGCAGGCCCCGATCACTGACTCGATCACGGATGCGAGGACCCGCTCGGTGCGCACAAGGGCGTCGGCGTTCTGTCCGGTGCCATCGGGTGCCGCGGCGCGCAGCCGCTCCGGCATCCCGATCCGCTCCGCGACCGTCATGCAGGAGCGGCCGGAGACCGCCTGCGCGCGGATCTTCGTGAGCCGGCCGGCGCCGAAGCGCTCCGCCTCCAGCCGCGGATACAGATGGGTTGTGACCGCGAGCGAGAGCACGCTGTCGCCGAGGAAGGCGAGGCGCTCGTACGAGTCCGAACGACGCTCCGTCCACGACGAATGCGTGACCACCTGCCGAGCGAGGTCGTCCGGCAGCCGGTCGAGCAGGTCCGCGAGGGCGCTCAGCGGTCAGGGCCCCGGCTCGCGGTTGTCGGCAGCGATCTCGACGGTCGATTTGAGCACGAAGTCGACCGCCTGGCCGACCGTGAGGATCTTCGCCGCCTGCTCGTCGGAGATTTGGACCGAGTACTGGTCCTCCAACTCCTGCACGAGCGTGTAGAGATCGAGCGAGTCCGCCTCGAGATCCTCGCGAAAGCGGGTCGACTCGGCGATCCCCGCCGGGTCGATCGCCAGCTCGTCGGCGAGGTGCGCGCGCACGCGCTCGAGGACCTGCTCGCGGGTCATTGCGCCGGCACGCTAGCCGGCGCCCCGGACGACGGAGCCTGCCGCAACGCCCCCGCCTCCTCGAGCTCGGCGAGCGTGCGGCCGACGACGTCCTCGCGCACCCCGCGCGCCGCGACGTCGATCGCACGGGCGAAGCCGGTGCGGGTGAAGCGGCCGTGCGCGACGATGCCGGTGCGGCGCAGTCCGAGCATGTAGGCGCCGCCCGCGAGCTCCGGATCGATGTCGTCGCGCAGGCCGCGCAGCGCACCGCGCAGCAGCAGTCCGCCGAGGCGCCCGCGTGGGCTCGCCATCGCGACGTCGCGGATCGTGCGCATCAGCTTGCCGGAGACGCCCTCCATCAGCTTGATCGTGATGTTGCCGGTGAAGCCGTCCATCACGACGACGTCCGCGACGCCCTCGGTGATCTGCGTGCCCTCGACGTTGCCGACGAAGTTGAGGCGCCCCCCGGTCTCGGCGAGCCGCTGGTGGGCGGCGATCACGTCCGGCGTGCCGCGCTCGGGCTCCTCGCCGTTGGAGAGCAGCGCGACGCGCGGACGCTCGACGCCGAGCACGGCCTGCGCGAAGGCAGCCCCCATGTAAGCGAACTGCACGAGGTGCTCGGGGCGCACCTCGACGCTGGCGCCGACGTCGAGCAGCAGCACGCGCGCGCCGGGAACCGGCATCGCGATCGCGAGCGCGGGGCGGTGGATGCCGCGGGCGCGCTTGACGTGGAAGAGGCCGGCGGCGAGCGCGGCCCCCGTCGAGCCACCGGAGACGAGCGCGTCGGCGCGGCCGTCTGCAACGGCCTTCGTCGCGAGCACGATCGAGGCGTCAGGCGTGGAGCGGACCGCGAGCGCCGGGTCAGGCGCCTTCGCGATCGAGACGGGCGCGTCGACGACCTCGACGCCGCCGGGCGTCGGGCCGATGGCGCCCTTCGGGCCGAACAGCAGCACCCGGACGCCCTGCTCCGCGGCGATCGCAGCGCCGGCGGCGACCTCCGCCGGGCCGAGGTCCGCGCCGTTCGCGTCCACGGCGACCGTGATCGGCGGCACGAGCGGGCGCGTCGGGATCAGGCGTCGTCGCCGGAGGCGGCGACCACGTCACGCCCGGCGTACGTGCCGCACGTCGGGCAGACCCGGTGCGGCATCCGCGGGCTGTGGCACTGCGGGCACTCGTGGATCGACGGCGCCGAGATCTTGTGCTGCGAGCGGCGCTTGTTCGTGCGCGCGTGGGATTGCTTCTGCTTCGGGACGGCCATTAGGTGGTGGAGCGTACTACAGCGGCCGACGCGACACCCGCGCGTGCGGCTGGCGGATGCCGGACCAAGCGGGGCGAGGACGCAGGGAGGAAGCAATAGCAGCGCTATTGCGACGACCGAGGACGCAGCATCCGCGCAGTGTCCGGCGCCGCCAGACGTGCGTGGGGTGTCGTGTCGGCCGCTAAAGCTCCAGCTCGCGCAGCTTCGCCCAGCGCGGGTCGGGCTCCGCCTCGTGCTGGTGGTCGGGTCCGGCGGCGTTGAGATTCTCACCGCAGACGGCGCAGAGGCCGGCGCAGTCCCTGCGGCACAGCAGCTGCGTCGGCAGTGCGAGCGCGAGCGCGTCGCGGGCCCACGCGCCGAGGTCGACCTCCTGGTCGACGATATACGGGCTTTCGAGCTCCTCCCCGCTGCCGGGCTGGTCGAACTCGCGCGCGTCGATCGCGAAGCGCGGCGCGGCCTGCTCGAGGCAGCGCATGCACGGCCCGTCAAGCGCGACTTCGAAGCGCAGGCGCAGTGCCCAGCCGGAGTGCATCGTGCGCGAGACGTCGAGCCGCAGCGGGATCGCGGCCGGCATCACCTCATAGCGCTCGCCGCCGAGCTCGAACGGCTGGAGCGCCACTTCGAACTCGATCGAGCGCCCCTCGCCGGCGGTGAGCTTCAGCGGGGCAAGGTCGAAGGTGTCGGCGCGAGGAGGCATTTCCCCGCCAGGGTAGCGAGGCGGCGCCGTCAGGCGAGGTCGCGCTTGAGGACTTTGCCCGTGGCGTTGCGCGGCAGCGCGTCCACGAAGACGATCTCGCGCGGGACCTTGAAGGCGGCGAGGTTTCTCTTGACGTAGTCCTTGAGCTCGTCGTCTGTGGCGCTCTCGCCCTCCTGCAGGGCGACGACGGCCTTCAGCCGCTGGCCCCAGTCCTCGTCGTCGACGCCGACGACGGCGACCTCCCGGACGGCCGAGTGGCCGGCGAGCAGGTCCTCGACCTCGGACGGGAAGAGATTCTCGCCGCCGGAGATGATCATGTCGTCGTCGCGGCCGTCGATGAAGAGGCGCCCGGCGGCGTCGAAGTGGCCGACGTCGCCGGAGGACATCAGGTCGCCGATCGTCGCCTTGGTCTCGCCGCCGGTGTAACCCTCGAACGGGAAGCCGCTGGCGACGAAGATGCGGCCGGTCTCGCCGGCGCGAACCTCCCGGCCCTCCTTGTCGAACAGCTTCACGATCGTGCCGAGCGGCGGTCTGCCGGCGCAGCCCGGCGCGGCGCGCAGGTCCTCGGGCGTGGCGATCGTCGCCCACGCGACCTCGGTCGAGCCGTAGAGGTTGTAAAGCACGTCGCCGAACTGGTCCATCACGCGCGTCGCGAGCGGACCGGGCAGCGCCGAGCCGCTGACGGCGATCACTCTCAGCGAGGAGGTGTCGTAGCGGTCGAGCGTCTCCTGCGGCAGCTCGAGGATCCGCTGGAGCATCACCGGCACGACGACGAGCGCAGTGGCTCTGTGACGCGCGACGGCGCGCAGCGTGCCCTCGGGCTCGAACCGACGGCGCAGCACGAACGTCGAGGACAGCGGCACGCCGAGCGTGTAGTGCGCGAGGCCCCACGAGTGGAACAGCGGCGCGGCGATCATCGTCGTCTCGCGCGCTCTGAGCGGGATCTTCGACAGCAGCGCCGCCGCCGAGCTGAGGCCCGCGCTGCTGCGGCGGGCGCCCTTCGGCGTGCCGGTCGTGCCGGAGGTGAGGATCACGACGCGGCCCGGCTCGTCGGGCGCGGGGACGCCGGCCGAGTCGCCGGCGGCGATCAGGTCCTCGAGCAGTGGGTCCCCGGCGGCGCTTTCGCCCTGATCGGCATCCGCCCGATCACGCCAGGCGACGAAGCGCTTGTCGATCCCTCTCACCTCGCCGAGCAGAGCGGCGAACTCCTCGTCGTAGATGATCGCCTTCGCGCCCTCGCGGGCGACGACGTCGGCCAGCTGGGGCGCGGCGAACATCGTGTTGAGGTAGAGCGCGTGCGCGCCGAGCCGGGACAGGGCGACGCTCGCATCCATGAAGCCGCGGTGGTTGCGGCACATCAGGGCGACCCCGTCGCCGGGACGGATGCCGTTCGCGGCGAGCGAGCTGGCAAGCGCGTTCGCGCGGCGGCTCAGCTCGCCGTAGCTGAGCGTGCCGAGCTCGTCGATCACGGCCGGCTGGTGCGGTGCCCGCGCGGCGGCGACGGCGACCGCGCCGGCGGAGGTCGTCCCCCAGCGCACCAGCGAGCGGCCGACGTGCGCGAGGCGGTCGGGGCGGATCGGAGCGATCAGGCCGGCGTCGACGAGTGTCCTGACGACGCGGGCGTGGTGGAGGATGCGGTCGGTGGGTCCGGCCATGAAGGCGGTATCCAAGCACGATCGTGAACGGTGACGTGCCAGTCACGGTGACACGCGTGCGGTGAGAGCGCCCCGCCGGGCCCCGCGGGGCGTTTGCGAGCCGCGCCTCAGGGCAGCTCGAGGCCCCGCGGAAGCTCGCCGCGGTCGACGAGCGCGTGGATCTCGGCGACGCGTCGCGGGTTGAGCCGCACATGCCGCTGGTGGACGCTCTGCTTCTCGACGAGCAGGCCGACATTCACGAGCCGCTCGCCGATCGCCAGCGCGAGCGCGCGGTCATGGCCGGCGAAGCCCCGCGCGAGATGGGCGATCTCCGTGTGGTAGCCGCCCCACTTCCCCATCCCCATCAGGCGCTGGAGCATGCGGCGCGCGACGCGCAGCGACGGATCCGCCTCCTCGTGCGGGCGTGTGACCTCCGGCGTCGGGTCGAGCACCGTGAGGACCGCCTCCTCGTGCTGCTCGATCGAGCGCGCGTCGGCGGGCCGGCCGCCGAAGCGGGCGACCGCCTCGGCGATCCGCAGCGGGTGCAGCTCCCCGATCGGACGCCGCAGCTCGCCGACGTCGCCGAGCGCGATCGTCGGGACCGCATAGGCGCGGGCCTTCAGGCGATCGACGTCGGTGACCGCCTCCTCGAACGACTCGACGGCCAGCTCGACGGCCGTGAGCACGTCTTCGGCGGAGACGGGGAACGCGAGCGTGAGCCAGCCTTCCCACTCGCCGGCGCGCAGCTGCAGGTCCTGCGATGCGCCGGCTGCCATCGCGGCGGCGCCTTCGACGAGCGCGCCGACGAGCACGGCGACGAGCGTCCAGGCGCGGTCGTTGGCGGCGTTTGGGTCGGCTCGCAGCGCGGGGTCGACGGGCGCCATCGCCAGCAGCGCCTCGCCGAACGCAGCCAGCGCGACGGGCACCGGCGTCTCGTAGCCCGAGCGGGTCTGCTCCAGCTCGTGCGCGCCGGCCGTCAGCCCGTCGAGCAGCTCGGCGCGGATCTGCGCCGCGCGCTCGCGCGGGGCGCGCAGGCCGCCGGCGTCGGCCAGCACGCTGCCGAGACGGGTCGTCGGGAGGTCGTTGGAGGCGTGGATGGCGATGTCTGGGGAGCGCTCGAACGGGCGCTCGAACCCTACGAGATCGGCGCAGGCGCGTGACCGGGGTCCGGTGCGTCGCCGCCGGACGCACGGTCGACAAGCTCGCGAACCGTGGGCTCGACGCGTTCGAGCGCCGCCAGCTCGCGCTCGGTCGAGACGACGCCGTGCTCGGCGAGCCGCCGGGCCCCCGGCAGCACGCGGTGCTCGAACGATCCGACGGCGTCGTTGTAGGCGCCCACCGTGCCGCGCAGCCGCGTCCCGACTCGCTGGAGGTGCTCCGCGAACGTCTCCAGCCGTCGGTGCAGCTCGCGCCCGAGCTGCGCGACGGCGCGCGCGTCCTCGGCGACGCGCTCCTGCTGCCAGCCGTACGCGACCGCACGCAGCAACGCGATCAGCGTCGTCGGCGTCGCGATCAGCACGCTCTGTCGCACCCCTTCCTCCAGCAGCGACGGGTCCGCCTCCAGCGCCGCGCCGTAGAAGTGCTCGCCCGGCAGGAACAGGAAGACGAAGTCGGGCGCCGTCTCGAACTGATCCCAGTACGCCTTCGCCGACAGCCGCCGCACGTGCTCGCGCAGCAGCCGCGCGTGCGCGGCGAGCGCCGCCGTGCGAGCCGTCTCGTCGCTTGCCTCGTACGCGTCGAGGAACGCGTTCAGCGGCGCCTTCGCGTCGACGATCACCTGCTTGCCCCCGGGCAGCTGGACGACGAGGTCGGGTCGCAGCAGGCCGTCGCCGGTGGCGAGCGACGGTTGCTCGACGAAGTCGCAGTCCGCCGTCATCCCGGCCAGCTCGACTACGCGTCTCAGCTGCAGCTCGCCCCACCGCCCGCGCGTCTGCGGCTGGCGCAGCGCCGCGACGAGCGCGCCCGTCTCGGTGCGCAGGCGATCCTGGCCACTCGCGAGCGCGCGCAGCTGCTCGTCAAGCGCCCCGCGGGACTGCTGGCGGTCACGCTCGAGGCGCTGGAGCTGCACGTCCATGCGCGCGAGCGCGTCGTGGATCGGGTCGTACTGAGGCGTGGGTGGGCGGCGCCGAGCGGCGAGCAGCGCAAGCGCCACGCCAAGCACGAGACCGATCAGAAGGGCAACGAGGGTCACGCAGCCAGCGTGGTGCGCGGGTCGGACAGCGTGCAAGCGAGCTTGCAGCCACAGCCAGAGCGCCGGCGGATGGCTGCGACGCCGATCGGGCGGGTGGCGATGAGGACGCACGTGCGCCGGCCGCGAGGCCGGTGTGCGCGCGCCCGGAGTCGTCAGGACCCGCCCGCAGCGGCGCTCGGGCTCAGCCGAGCAGCCGCGCTACGAGACTTCGGCGGGCTCGTCCTTACCCTGCAACCGTTCACGACCACGCTGCACGGCCGCGATGAACTTCGAAAGGTTGACCTCGAGCGTGTTGAGGATCTCGTCGGCGTAGTCCTCCGCGCCGAGGCGGATCTCGCGCTCGCGGGCGCGGGCGTCCTCGATGATGTCCTCGGCGGCGCGCTCGGCCTGCTTGGTGACCTCCTCCTCGGAGATCAGCCGCTCTTGGCGCTCGCGCGCCTCTCTGACGATCCGCTCAGCCTCGCGCTTGGCCTCGGCGAGCATCTCCTGACGCTCCTTGACGATCCAGCGCGCCTGCTTGATCTCCTCGGGGATCGTGGCGCGCATCTGATCGAGGATGTCGTAGATCTCCTCTTTGTCGACACGCACCTGATCCGTCAGCGGAACGGGCTTGGCGTTGTGGACTGTGTCGTCCAGCTTGTCGATCAGAACCAGGACGTCCATCGGAACCTCTGTTTCGTCAGCGGCCGAGCTCTTCCTTCAAGCGGGCTGCAACGTAGTCGGGGACGAGATCGTCGATGTTCCCGCCGAACGTCGCAAGCTCCTTGACGCCGCTGGAACGCAAGAAACTGTACTGCGACGACGCCATCAGGTAGATCGACTCGATCTCGGGGGCCTCGCGGCGGTTGAGCTGATGCATCTCCAGCTCGTACTCGAAGTCGGAGATCGCGCGCAGGCCCTTCACGATCGCGCGGGCTCTCACGCTCTGAGCAAACTCGACGACGAGGTTGCTGAACGGCTCCGCGCGGACGTTGCCCATGTGCGCGGTGGCGCGCTCCACGAAGCTGATGCGCTCCTTGGTCGAGAACAGCGTCTTGCTCTTGCGCACCGGCACGTTCACGACCGCAACCACAACCTCCTCGAACAGCTTCGAGGTGCGGCCGATGACGTCGAGGTGGCCGTTCGTGATCGGGTCGTAGGAGCCCGGGCAGACGGCGATGCGGTTACTCAGTTCGCTCATGGGTTCGGATCAGGGTGTCGCCGTAGCGGCGTTCGTCGGTCAGCGGAAGGTCCGGGTCGAGGTCGAGCGGGGTGCGCCGGTCACTCTCGCTCACGACGCGCCCGCCGGCGGCGAGCACCCCCGCGATCAGAGGCGACAGCTCGCGTCCCAGCTCGGCCGCGAGTCGATATGGAGGGTCGACCAGCACGAGATCGTATTCGTGACGGGCCGTACGTGCGCTGCGGAGGAACGCGCGCGCGTCCTGACGGCGGACGTCGACCTGCTCGGCCGGCAGGTCGAGCGCAGCGACGTTGGCGCGAACCGCCTTGATCGCGGCGGCCGCGGAGTCGACGAGCGTCGCGTGCTCGGCGCCGCGCGAGAGCGCCTCCAGCGCGAGCGCGCCGGAACCGGCGAACAGGTCGAGCACGCGCTGGCCGTCGAGCGGACCGAGGCGCTGGAAGAGCGCCTCGCGCACGCGGTCGCTCGTGGGGCGGGTGGCGTCGCCGTGGGGTGCCGTGAGGCGGCGCCCGCCGTAGCGTCCGGCGACGATCCTCATGCCGGGATCGGCGCGAGCGCCTCGGGACCGTAGGCGGCTGCGAGCGCCTCGGCCAGCAGCGCGTGCTCGGGGTCCTCGAGGTCCGGGTCGGTGCGCAGCAGCGCGGCCGCGTGGACATGCGCCCGCTCCAGCAGGTCGGCGTCCTCCGGCAGCGTCGCGACGTGGAAGCGCGCCTCGCCGTGCTGGCGCACGCCGATCAGCTCGCCCTCGCGGCGCAGCTCGAGGTCGATCTGCGCGAGCCGGAAGCCGTCGCGATGCGCGGCGAGCGCCTTCAGGCGGGCGGAGTCCTTCGGGCCGAACAGCAGGCACAGCGACGCGTGCTCGCCGCGGCCGATCCGCCCGCGCAGCTGGTGGAGCTGGCTGATGCCATAGCGCTCGGCGTCCTCGACCAGCATCACGGTCGCGTTCGGCACGTCGATCCCGACCTCGATCACCGAGGTGGCGACGAGCACATCGGCGCCGCCGGCGGCAAAGGCGGCCATCGCCTCCTGCTTCTCGCGGGGACGCAGCTGGCCGTGCATCAGCACGACGCGGAAGTCCTTGAACTCGCTGTCGCGCAGGCGCTCGAACTCGGCGCGGGCGGCCTTCGCCTGAAGCGTCTCGGACTCCTCTACAAGCGGACAGACGACGAACGCCTGGCGACCGGCACGCAGCTCCTCGCGGATCCGCTCGTAGGCGCGCTCCCGCTCGCGCTCCCCACTGGCGACGTGCGTCTCGATCGGGCGGCGGCCGCGCGGCAGCTCCTTAAGGCTCGTGTGGTCGAGATCGCCGTGCTCGACGAGCGCGAGCGTGCGTGGGATCGGGGTGGCGGTCATGTGGAGGACGTGCGGGGTGAGACTCGGTCCCTGCCCACCCACCCCCACCGGCCCCTTGGCGTCGAGCGCCGCGCGCTGACGGACGCCGAACCGGTGCTGCTCGTCGACGACGGCCACAGCGAGCCGCGCGAACCGCACGTCGGGCTCGATCAGCGCGTGCGTGCCGACGACGAGGCTCAGCTCGCCCGAGGCCAGCTTGCCGAGGACGTCGACGCGGCGGGTCGCGGTCGTGGAGCCGGTCAGCAAGGCCGCGGGGACGGCCTCGCCCGGCATCAGCGTCTGGATCGTCGCGAAGTGCTGTTCGGCGAGCGTCTCGGTCGGGGCCATCAGCGCCCCTTGCCACCCCTGCTCGACGGCGCGCAGGAGTGCAAAGAGGGCGACGACGGTCTTACCGGAGCCGACCTCGCCCATCAGCAGCCGCTGCATCGGATGGCTTTGTGCGAGGTCGTCCTCGATGTCTGCGAGCGCGTTGGCCTGGTCGCCGGTGAGCGGGAACGGCAGGCCGTCCTCGAGCCAGCGCGCGGTCAGCTCCCGCGGGCCGTCGAGCGCCGGCGCGGTCGCCGCGCGCTCGCGCCGGGCGCGCCGGCGCAGCAGCGCGAGCTGCACGAGCAGCAGCTCGTCGAAGGCCAGCCGGCGGCGGCCGCCCTCGACGTCCCCCTCGTCGCCCGGGAAGTGCAGCGCGGTCAGCGCCCCGGGGCGGTCGGGCAAGCGCTCCCGTGCTCGCAGCCGGCCGGGGAGCGGCTCGAGCGTTTCGGCGATCGCGTCGCGGTGCTCGCGCATCAGCGCGAGGATGCGCGTCGAGTCGATCCCCTCGCTGGCCGGGTACTGGGCGACCTGCGCTTCGCCGGCGACCTGCAGATCGGTCGGGGCGTGGGCGGTGACGGACGTTCGTCCTCTCGGATCGGTGCGCACCGTCAGCAGCAGGCGCGTGCCCGGCGGGTAGCGCTGGGCGAGCCACGGCTGGTTGAAGAACGAGACCTCCATCGAGCCGGTCGCGTCGGCGACGGTCGCCGCGACGCGCGGCTTCATGCCACGGCGGCGCACGGTGCGCGTGTCAATCTTGCGGACCTCGACGAGGACCGTGGCGGTCTCGCCGCTCTGGAGGGTCGCGACGGTGCGGGCCTCGCCGCGCGCGCGGGGCAGGTGCTCCAGCAGGTCCCCGACCGTGTGGAGGCCGAGCGTCTCGAGCGCTCTGGCGGCTCTCGGGCCGAGGTCGGTGGCGGGGAGCGGCGCGTGGAGGCGGGATGGGCGCGGGAGGCGGACCGGCGCGTTGGCGATCTCGTCCGCGCTCAGGGGCTGCGCGCTGGCGAATTGCATGGGCATCGAGGGGGTGGCCATCGGCCGCCCAACTATGCCCGGCGGGGCGGTCAGGGCCCGACCAGTGTCCCTTTCGCCTCGCTATGCGAGGTCAAATGGACAGTGGTCGGCTACTCGGCGGAGAGGAGCCACCAGTAGGCGGGTTGACCGCCGGCCACGACCTCGCACTCGGTGCCGTCGGAGAGGGCTGCGACGTCGGCGTCGCCGATCGGTGCGCCGTCGCCGCTGAGGCACGTGACCAGCTCGGCGTCGTCGGCAAGCGTGGCGAGGACGGAGCGCAGCGTGTCCTTGGGCTCCCCCCACGCGACGAGCTCGCCGCCGACGAAGCCGACTGCCTCGCCAGCGCGGAAGCGGCCGCCGGCGTCGTCGCGCGCGGCCGGAGCGACCGCTCCGGTGCGGACCCGCTCCAGCGCGTCGGCGAGCGCGACGGCGTTGGCGGCGCCGTCCCGGGCGGCGTCGAACTCGATCGCCGCCGCAAGGCCCGCCTGCTGCGAGCGGGAATGCACGACGTGGACCTGCTTCTCCGACAGCTCGGCGGCGCGCTCCGCGGCCATGAAGACGTTCGAGCTGTTGGGCAGCACGATCACCTCCTCGGCCGGGACGGCGTGGATTCCGGCGAGCAGGTCGTACGTGGAGGGGTTGAGCGTGGCGCCGCCGTCGAGCGTGTGGAAGCCGAAGCTCTCGTACAGCGTGCGGATGCCGTCGCCGGAGACGACGGCGAGCGCGCCGGAGGCGGCCGTGCCCGCAGCGAGAGCCGAGCCGTTCGCCGCCGGTGCGCTCGCGGCGAGCCGCTCCGAGCGCTCCTCGACCTGCTGGTGCATGTCGGCGACGTCGAGGTGTGAGAGCGTGCCGGCGCCGTCGAACAGCGCGGTTGCCGCGTCCGGGTCGTCGGTGTGGACGTGCACCTTCAAGGTCGTCTCGTCCCCAACGACGAGCACGGAGTCACCGATCTGCTCGAGCGCCTCGATGAAGCCGCGCGGCTTGAGGCCGCTGCCGGTGACGGCGAAGTTCGTGCAGTAGCGGTAGGTGGAGGACTCGTGCTGCGGATGCGTCACGCGCGCGGCGCGATGGTGCGCGACCTCCGGCGGCTCGCTGCCGCGCAGAGCGGCGATCACGCCGGCGAACAGGACCGTGAGGCCGTAGCCGCCGGCGTCGACGACGCCCGCCTCGCGCAGCACCGGAAGCAGCTCGGGGCCGCGCTCGACCGACTGCATGCCCGTCTCCAGCGCGCGCTCCAGCACCTCGGCGATCAGCGCGTCCTGGTGCGCGTCGGTGGTCTCGCCGTCGAGCCGTGTCTCGCCCATGTGCGCGAGCTCAGTCGCGATTCGGCTCGCCATCTCGCGCACGACGGTGAGGATCGTGCCCTCTGCCGGCTCGCGCACCGAGCCATACGCCTGTTCGGCGGCACGCGCCATCGCGGCGCCGATCAGAACCGGGTCGACCAGCTCGCCGGGACGGCTCGCCAGCTCCTCCGCAGCCCCACGGATCAGCTGGGAGAGGATCACGCCGGAGTTGCCGCGCGCGCCCAGCAGCGCGGCGCGCGCGACGGATCTGACGATCTCGTCGCGGCCGATCTCGTCGATTGTGCGCTCCTGCGCGGCGTCGGCGAGGTGGTCGAGCTCCTGCAGCACGGCGCGCAGCGTCAGCGTCATGTTGTCGCCCGTGTCGCCGTCGGCGACCGGGAACACGTTCAACTCGTTGACCTCGTCGCGGCGCGCCTCGAGCTGGGCGAGCGCACCCTCGACGGCGGCGCGGAAACGGAGAAGGCTGGGATCGGACACGGGGCGCCGGAGACCGTAGCGCCTGGAGCCGACGAACGACAGGCTGGGCGATCGGCAGGCGGACCTTCCGGCCCGGACCTGCCTACGCCTTGGTGACCTTGCCAGCCTTCAGGCAGCGGGTACAGACGTACACACGCTTGGCGGTGCCGCCGACGTCGACGCGCACGCGCTGGAGATTCGGGTCGAAGCGCCGCTTCGTGGCAACCATTGAATGGCTGCGGCTCTGGCCGAACGCGGGGCCCTTGTTGCAGACGTGGCAGACCTTTGGCATGGCTCGGGCAGTATACGCAGGGTCAGCCGACGGGCGCGGAGCGGTGCGATTCGGCGAGATCCCACATATATGGTGTTGCACCGCGGTACGGCCCCTGCTTCACTCAGCGCATGCCCACCAGACACCGCCGCCATTCGATCACCGAGACCCCCCGCGTCCGCGAGGCGCTCGAGCCGTTGCGCCGCCAGGGATTGAAGGTCGACCTTGGCGACCTCGTCGTGCTCGGGGCCGAGCAGCGCCTGCGTCAGATGGAGGCGGAGCAGGTCGAGGAGGAGCGCAGACGCGAGCTGCGGGAGGATCTCGTCAGGCGACTGCACACCGGCGAGGGACTCGACGTTGCCGCTGCGTACGAGGTGCGCGAGACGGGCTGGACCCATTGAGGCCCTACGGCGGTGCCGTCCTGCTCGACAACTCGGCCTGGGCGCGCACGCTCGACGGCCGCGTCACCGGACAGCGGCGCAAGCACTTCGACCAGGCGCTCGCGAGCGGCGAGCTTTGGAGCTGTCCGCCAGCGCTGCTGGAGATGCGCTTCAGCGCGCGCGACCGCGACGGTTTCCTCGGCAGCGGGCGGGAGCTCGCCGCCCTCCCTCACGCCCCGCTCACGTCAGCAGCGGCCGACGCCGCCGTGCACGCACAGGAGGAGCTCGCGGTCGCGCCCAGGGTCTCGCACCGCGTCAAGCCGGTCGACCTGCTGATCGCCGCGGTCGCCTCGAGTGAAGGGCTCGGGGTGCTGCACTACGACGGCGACTACGACACGATCAGCGAGCACACCTCGCTGCGCTTCGCCAGCGTGTGGGTAGCCCCACGCGGCAGCATCGACTGACGCCGACAGGCAGATCGTTGTGTCTGGCAAGGACGCAGGGAGCGCGGCCTGCTCACGCAGGCCGCGACTGAGGACGCCGCCAGACGCGACGAGGTCCCTGTCAGGAGACGGAGAAGCCGGCGGCGCGCGGGCGTCTGCTCAGCTCGTCCTTGATCGCCAGCGACGCCAGCACCGCCTCGGCCGCGTGCGCGCCCGAGTCGCGCTTGCCGCCGCCCCGCACCCGGGCGAGCGCCTGCTCCATCGAGTCGACCGTCAGGACGCCGAAGCCGACCGGCACGCCGGTCAGCAGCTGCACCTGCTGGATCCCGCGCGCCGCCTCGCCGCAGACGTAGTCGTAGTGGTCGGTCTCGCCGCGGATCACGGCGCCGAGCGCCACAACAGCGGCGTAGCGGCCCGACTCGGCGGCGTACTTCGCCGCCAGCGGCAGCTCGAACGCGCCCGGCACGTCGTAGACGTCCACCTCGCCGTGCGGCTGGAGCGCCTCGGTCGCGCCCGCCACGAGCCGCTCGGCCAGCTCCTCGTAGAAGCGCCCGACGACGAGCGCGAAGCGCTTCTCAGGCATCCGCGCCGGCCTCCTCTTCGCGATCGGCGCGCTGCTCGTCGAGCAGCATCTCCTCGTCGAGCGGCAGCCCTTGGTGGTGGAGCGTGTGGCCCATGCGGTCGCGCTTGGCGCGCAGGTAGGCCTCGTTGTGCGGGTTCGGCGTCGGCTGGATCGGCACCTGGCCCGTAACCGACAGCCCGTAGCCCTCCAGTCCGATGATCTTCTTCGGGTTGTTCGTGAGGATGCGGATCGAGCTGAGGCCCAGGTCGGTGAGGATCTGGGCGCCGATGCCGTAGTCGCGCAGGTCGGCCGGCAGGCCGAGCTTGAGGTTGGCGTCGACCGTGTCGAGCCCCTCCTCTTGCAGCTTGTACGCCCGCAGTTTGTTCAGCAGGCCGATCCCGCGGCCCTCCTGGGCGAGGTAGAGCAGCACGCCACGGCCGGCCTCCTCGATCATCGCGAGCGCCGACTCGAGCTGCTCGCCGCAGTCGCAGCGCAGCGAGTGGAAGACGTCGCCGGTGAGGCACTCCGAGTGCACGCGCACGAGCACGTCGTCCGCGTCGGCGACGTCGCCCTTGACCATCGCGACGTGATGCTTGTCGTCGACGAGCGAGCGGTAGCCGACGACCTCGAAGTCGCCGAACGCGGTCGGCAGGCCGGTCGAGACGACGCGCTCGACGAGCTTGTCGTGGCGGCGCCGATAGGCGACGAGGTCGGCGACCGTGATCATCTTCAGCTCGTGCCGGGCGCAGTAGCCGACGAGGTCGTCGACGCGCGCCATCGTCCCGTCGTCGTTCATGATCTCGCAGATCACGCCGGACGGGTTGAGGCCGGCGAGACGGGCCAGGTCGACCGCCGCCTCCGTCTGTCCGACGCGCTCGAGCACGCCGCCGGGCTTTGCCTTGAGCGGGAACACGTGCCCCGGCTGCACAACGTCGCGCGGGCGCGCGCTCGGGTCGATCGCAACTTGGATTGTGCGGGCGCGATCGTGCGCGGAGATGCCCGTCGTGACGCCTTCGCGCGCCTCGATCGAGACGGTGAAGGCGGTCTCGAACGGCGACTCGTTCTTCGCCGCCATCAGATCGAGGCCGAGCTCGTCGCAGCGTCCGGGCGTGAGCGCGAGGCAGATCAGCCCGCGCCCCTCCTTCGCCATGAAGTTGATCGCCTCGGGGGTGGCGAACTGCGCGGCAAGCGTGAGATCGCCCTCGTTCTCGCGGTCCTCGTCGTCGCAGACGACGACCATCTTGCCTGCGCGGATGTCTTCGATCGCCTCCTCGACGGTCGCGAAGTGCGTCTGCGTCTCGGCACTCATCGCGCCACCAGCTTCTCGACGTATTTCGCGAGCACGTCCACCTCCAGATTGACGGTTCGTCCGGGCGCAGCCGCTCCGAGGCTCGTGCGCTCCAAGGTCTCGGGGATCAAGGAGACGGTGACGGACTCGTCGTCGACCGCGGCGACGGTGAGGCTGACGCCGTCGATCGCGATCGACCCCTTCTCGACCACATATCGCAGAAGATCCGGCGTCGCCGCGATGCGGATCCGGCGGGCGAAGCCGTCCGGCTCGACCGCGTCGACGGTGCCGAGGCCGTCGACGTGGCCCTGCACGACGTGGCCGCCGAGACGGTCGTGCGCGCGCAGCGGCAGCTCGAGGTTGACCTGTGCGCCCGCGGTCGCCTCCGCGAGCGAGGAGCGCCGCAGCGTCTCGTTCATCACGTCCGCGGCGAAGCGCTCGGTGCTCGGGTCGACGGCGGTCAGGCAGACGCCGTTGACGGCGACGGAGTCGCCCGGCTGGAGCTCGGCGGCCAGCGGCGCGGCGACCGTGAGACGCACGCCGTCGGCGCTCGGCTCGACCGCCGTCACCGTCCCGAGCGCCTGCACGAGCCCGGTGAACATCACCACTCCCGCAGCCGGGCGGAGATGAGCATGTCGCCCGCCACGTTCTCGCATTCGAGCGTCAGCGCGCGCAACGCCTCCGAGATCGTCTCGACGCCCTCGCCCTCGAGCGGGTCGCGCGCGGTGCGGCCTCCGAGCACCAGCGGCGCGAGGAACAGCCGCAGCTCGTCGATCTCGCCGGCGTCGAAGAACGCGCCGGCCAGCCTCGGGCCGCCCTCCAGCAGGATCGAGCCGACGCCGGTCGCCCCGAGCTGGTCGAGCGCCGAGATGACGCGCGCCTGCTCGTGCTCGCCGGTTGCGACGATCACCTCCGCGCCATGCGTCTCGAGCGCGTCGGTGGCGCTGCGCGGGGCGGCGCGCGAGACGACGACGGTCAGCGGGATCTCGGGGGCGGCGGCGACGAGCTGCGAGTCGAGCGGCAGGCGGGCGGTCGCGTCGAAGACGACGCGGCGCGGCTGGCGCGCGACGTCGGGGATGCGGGCCGTCAACTGCGGGTCGTCGGCGAGCGCGGTGCCGATGCCGACCGCGACCGCGTCGCACTCGGCCCGCCAGCGGTGCGCGCGCCGGCGGCTCTCCTCGTTGGAGATCCACTTCGAGTCGCCGGCGCGGGTGGCGACCTTGCCGTCGAGCGTCATCGCCGACTTGAACAGGACCCACGGACGCCCGCTGCGGGCGTGCTTACGGAAGGGCTGGTTGAGCAGACGTGCGCGCGCGGCCAGCTCCCCGTCGGCGAGCACGACCTCGATCCCCTCGTCGCGCAGAATCCCCAGCCCGCGGCCGGAGGCCTTCTCGGTCGGGTCGTCGGAGGCGACGACGACGCGGCGGATGCCGGAGGCCACGATCGCGTCGGTGCAGGGCGGCTGCTTGCCGGTGTGGCAGCACGGTTCCAGCGAGACGTACAGCGTCGCGTCGGCGAGATCCGCGCCGGCGGCGGCGTGGAGCGCCTCGACCTCCGCGTGCGACTCGCCGTAGGCGGTGTGCCAGCCCTCCCCCAGCACTTCGCCGTCACGGGCGATCACGGCGCCCACCAGCGGGTTCGGGCTGACGCGGCCCTGTCCCTGCGTCGCGAGCTCGAGCGTGCGCGCGAGGTGCAGCCGGTCGGTGTCGGTACGGAGGGGCATCGTCAGATGGCGGATTGCACGAGATCGTGGATGCGAGGGATGCGCTGGGCGGATGCTGGGCGGACGCGCGGTGTCGAAGCCAATGCTGGCGGCATTGGCGAGACGCCGCGTGGCGCCCAGCGCCGCCGAGCGTGACCCTCGCGCCGCGAGATCGTGGAATCCGCCATCTACTTGAGGATACGCCCGACTCAGCCGCAACGACCGCCGCGCAGGCGGTGGACGACGATCTGGGGCCCCGGCCGCGCGTATGCGAGCGGGTAGTAGTCGAACGACCAGTCGAAGTTAAATCGCGGCGGCGTCGCGTCGTCGCGGTAGGGGCTGAAGCGCGCCGCGACCTCGCCGCGGCGGTCCAAGGCGGCGTAGTAGGCGATCGCCTGCGGGACCTCGTCGGGCTGCGCGAAGGCGCGCGCGAACTGGGTCGAGCCGGTGACGACCCAGCAGTAGCCCTGGTCCAGGTACTCGTCGATCAACGCGGGACGCAGGATGCGCTCGTACTTGTCGACCTTGACGAAGCGCGTGCGGACCCCACCCCGCCCACCCAGCGGGCGGCCGGCGTCGTCGACGTCGGCGCGGGCCGTGTCCCACAGGCGCCAGCGGCCGCCGCTCGGTGTGGCGGGACGGGCGCGGTCGGGATCCTCGAGCCAACGGGCGGGCACGAACGGCTCGATCACGACTCTGGCGCCCGCGGGCACGTTCGCGAGCAGCCACGCGCGCGCCTCGCCGTGCGTGTCGGGACGCGCCAGCACGCGGTCGACGTGGAGCGTCGTGACGAGCCCCTGTGCGAGCAGCGCGACGGCGACGAGCGCGGCGGCCGGGATCGCGAGGCGGGGCGCGCGGGCGGCGACGGCGCGCGCGAGCGCCATCCCTCCGTACGCCGCCAGCAGGATCGCGATCGGCAGCACGGGCAGCAGCCAGCGCCCGAAGTACCGCTCTTGCAGGCCCATGAAGAGGACGTAGAGCAGCGGCGCCGGCAGCAGCACGAGCGCGAGCCGCCGGTCGCGCAGCAGCAGGCGGACCGCCCCGCCGAGCGCGGCGAGTGCGGGAATCCAGCCGAGGCCCCACGTCAGCGACCACAGGTAGTAGACGATGCCGTTGCGCTGCGTGAGGCCGAGCTTGGACAGCTCCTCCCCACTCGCGAGTCTGCGCTGTCTCGCGACACCGGCGTGGAAGGCCTGGAAGTCGAGCAGCGCGTACGGATTGGCGACGAGGAAGCCGCCGAGCGCGGCAGCGCAGGCGGCTCCCGCCGGGATCGCCAGCGTCCGCAGCAGCGGCTCGCGCCGATCGCGGGCGGTCACGAGGATCGCCGTCAGCAGCGGCAGCATGACGATCCCGGCCGTGTACTTCGTGCCCGCGGCCAGGCCCGCGCCGACGCCGCCGAGCAGCGCCGCGCGCACGCCCCCGCCGCGCAGGACGAGGGCGGCGCCGAGCAGCGCGAGCGTCGCCGGCGCCGTCGCCGGCACGTCGTTGAGCGCGAGGTGGCTGTAGAAGACGGGCAGGAACGCGACGGCGCCAAGTGCGGCCGCCAGCAGTCCGACGCGGCGGTCGAAGAAGCGCGCGCCCGCCATGTGCAGCAGCCAGACGGCGACGGTGCCGAGCAGCACGACCGTCACCCGCGCGATCAGGAAGACCTCGGACGCGTCGGTCGCGTAGGCGTGGGCTACGGCCTCCCGGCCGCCGAACCATACGGCGTAGATCGCGTACAGCAGCTCGGTGTAGCCGGGCGGATTGAGGAAGTAGCCGGGATCGAGGTCGTGGCCGAAGAAGCCGATCGCGACCGGGACGAAATGGCCCTCCTCGTCGATGTTGTACGAGAAGGGCAGTCCATACCGGATCCCCCACAGGCGAAGGCCGAGCGCTCCGAGCAGCACGCCGGCGAGCGCGAGGGTCGTGCGGTCGGGGCGGCGCATGGAATACTGCGGCGCGAGTCTAGACCACGCAGTCGACCGCTCCCTGCCCATGAAGCTGATCATCCAAATCCCCTGCTTCAACGAGGAGCAGACGCTCCCGCTGACGCTCGCCGACCTGCCGCGCGAGGTCCCCGGCTTCGACACGGTCGAGTGGCTCGTGATCGACGACGGCTCCAGCGATCGCACGATCGAGGTCGCGCGCGAGAACGGCGTCGACCACATCGTCAAGCTGACCAACAACAAGGGGCTCGCGGCCGGCTTCCAGGCGGGGCTCGACGCCGCGCTGAAGCTCGGCGCCGACGTGGTCGTCAACACCGACGCCGACAACCAATACGACGGGCGCGACATCCCGAAGCTCGTCGCGCCGATCGTCGCCGGTGAGGCCGACATGGTCGTCGGCGACCGGCAGGTCGAGACGATCGAACACTTCTCGCCGCTCAAGAAGCTGCTGCAGAAGCTCGGCTCGTGGGTCGTGCGCCAGGCGTCCTCGACGGACGTGCCCGACACGACCTCCGGCTTCCGCGCCTACAACCGCGAGGCCGCGCTGCAGATGCAGGTCGTCTCGAGATTCACCTACACGCTCGAGACGATCATCCAGGCGGGCAAGCTCCTGGTCGCGGTCGACCACGTCCCGATCCGCACGAACGAGCAGACGCGCGAATCGCGCCTGTTCCCGTCGATGGGCGCCTACGTGCGCCGCAACGGGATCTCGATCTTCCGCATCTACGCGCAGTACGAGCCGCTGAAGGTCTTCTGGGGCGCCGCCGTCGTGATCGGCGTGCTGGCCGCCGCGGTGTGGATCCGCTTCTTCGTCGCCTTCGTCGGCGGCGAGGGCGCCGGCCACGTGCAGTCGCTGATCCTTGGCGCGGTGCTGTTCATCGCTGCGATGCTGCTCGGCGCGCTCGGCGTGATCGGGGACCTGCTCGCGGCGCAGCGCACCCTCTCGCAACGGACCTTCGAGCGCGTGCGGCGGATCGAGCTGGCGCTCGGGATCCCGCCGTCCCACTACGAACCTGGCACCGACAAGCAGCGCGAGAAGCGGGAGACGATCGAGGTATGAGCGCGACGACGCCGGTCGAGGACGTTCCGACCGGGAACACGTACGACAAGTACGGCTCGACGAACCCCGTCGTGCGGCGCCTGATGCACGGCTTCGAGCGCACGCTCGCGGAGCTGTTCGTGCAGGCCGCGCCGGAGTCGGTGCTCGACGTCGGCTGTGGCGAGGGCGTGCTGACGCACCAGTGGGCGCAGCAGCTCGGCGAGCGGCGGATCGTCGGGATCGACCTCGACGACGAGAAGCTGAAGGCCGAGTGGCGGACGCGCCAGCGACCGAACCTCGAGTACCGCACGATGCTGGCCGAGAACATGCCGTTCGCCGAGAACGAGTTCGACGTGGCCTGCGCGATCGAGGTGCTGGAGCACGTGCCCGACCCGGCGCACACCGTCGCGGAGATGGCGCGCGTCGCGAGACGGCATCTGCTCGTGTCGGTCCCGCGCGAGCCGCTGTGGCGGATGCTGAACATGGCCCGGGGGGCGTACCTGTCGGACCTCGGCAACACGCCGGGACACGTCAACCACTGGTCGAAGCGTTCGTTCGTGCGGCTGCTCTCGCAGCACGGCGAGGTCGTCGAGCAGCGGTCGCCGTTCCCGTGGACGATGCTGCTTGTCCGGCTCGGCACCTAGGAGCTCTCCCGGCCTGGAGGCCGCCGACAGCGCCGCGGGTCAGGCGCCGGTCGACCCGAGGGGCCCGCGCTCCTACGGTTCGGGCGCGCGGATCCTGACGATCGGGATCGCGTCGACCGGCATCTTCTCGTTCCTCTACCTGGCGCTCGCGAGCCGCTCGCTCGGCAGCGACGCGTACGGCCGCGTCTCGCTGATGTGGTCGGTCATGTTCGTGATCCTGTCGGTGATCTACCGGCCGATCGAGCAGCTGCTCTCGCGCACGATCGCCGAGCGCCGCGCGCGCGGGCTGGAGGGGCACCCGCTGCGCGTGCCGGCGATGATCCAGGCGAGCTTCGCGCTGCTGTTCCTCGTGATCGCGCTCTCGCTGCGGCCGCAGATCACCGACCACCTCTACGACGGGTCGAGCGCGCTCTACTGGATGACGGTCGTCGGCGTGCTCGCCTATGCCGGCAGCTACTTCGCGCGCGGCTGGCTGGCGGGGCATCAGCGGTTCGGCCTCTACGGCGGACTCGTGCTGCTGGAGTCGACCTCGCGCTTCCTGTTCGCGCTGGCGGCCGCGCTCGGGATCACGCACGGCCAGTCGGCGATCGCGATCGGCATGGCGGTCGCGCCGTTCGTCTCGCTGATGGTGGTGCCGTTCGCGCTGACCAGGGTGCTGCCGAGCGGGAGCGGCACGAGCGAGGACGCCGCCGCCAGAGCGCGCGACGAGGCGCTGCACGACGCGCCGGTGCTCGACGCCGGCATGGAGGGCCCCGCGCACGCCGAGATCGAGGAGGCCGTCGCCGACCTGACCATCCACCACGGCACGCGCTTCGCGATAGCCGTGTTCGCGATCATGCTCGCCGAGCAGACGCTGATGAACGCGGCGGTGCTGATCGTCAACGCCTCCTCCGGCGAGGCGCTCGCCGGCTTCGTCTTCAACGTGCTGCTGATCGTGCGCGCTCCCCTGCAGCTGTTTCAGGCGATCCAGACGTCGATCCTCCCCCACCTCGCCGGCCTCGAGGTGCGCGAGAGCGGTGAGGAGTTCGCGAAGGCGATCCGCGTCACAGTGCTCGCGATCGCCGCCTTCGCGGGCGCCTGCGCGCTCGGCCTGCTGGCGATCGGGCCGTGGGTGATGAGCACCTTCCTCGGCAGCAAGGGCTTCACGTACGAGCGCGGCGGGCTCGCCCTGGTCGCGATCGGGATGGGCTTCCATCTGATCGCCGGGACCTTGAACCAGGCCGCCCTGGCCCGCCGCCGCGCCGGACTGGCCGCGGCGGCGTGGCTGACGAGCGCCGTGCTGTTCGTCGCCTGGATGGTCTCCCCGATCGTCAACGACGAGGTGCTGCGAGTCGAGACCGGCTACTTCGGCGCCGCCTTCCTGCTCAGCTGCCTGCTGTTCGGGCTGTACCGGCGCCCCGCCTGAGCGGGCCGCCGGTACGCACCGGATCTACTCGTAGGCGAGCGCGTTGAGCACGTCGAGCTTCGCCGCGCGACGGGCCGGCCAGATCGCGGCGATCACGCCGAAGATCGCGGCGACGACCAGCAGCAGCACGAGCTGCCCGACCGGGATCGAAATCTTGAAGCCTTCGCTCTTGAGCGGGATCGTCACGAGCACGGCGAAGATCGCGCCGAGCACGACGCCGAGGACTGCGCCGATCATCGCCGTGATGACGGCCTCGTAGCGCACCATCCGCTTCACCTGCCTGCGCGATGTCCCGATCGCGCGCAGCATCCCCAGCTCGCGCGTGCGCTCGTGGATCGTCAGGAACAGCGTGTTGACGATCCCGAACAGCGCGATCAGCAGCGCGAGCGCGAGCAGCACGTAGATCAGTGCGAGCAGCTGGTTGACCTGGCCTTCCTGTCTCTCGACGAACTCGTCCTTCGTCAGCACCTCGACGCTCGGGAAGGCGGCGCTGACGACTCTGTCGGCGCGCTCCTTGACCGTCTGGACGTCGAGGCCCGGGGCCGTGACGGCCATGAGGAACGCGTCGCCTCTGACGTTGAAGGCCGTCGCGAGCACCGCATTCGAGAACGTCAGCTCGCCGAGCAGGTTCGCGTCGTCGTCGTAGACGCCGATGACTCTCGCGGTCAATCCCGCGCCGGTTGGCGTCGTCACGCGCAGGGTGTCGCCGACGCCGCGATCGTGGTCCTCGGACCATCTCTTCGACAGCAGCACCTCGCCGGGACCGAGCGCACGCAGCGTCGCGGCCGAGCCGTCGACCCACTTGACGTTGAAGACGTCGCCGATCGTCTGCGGGTCGACCCCGGTGACGTTCGGTCTGCCCTCGCCGGCGACGATCGCCTTCGTGAAGCGCACGCCTGAGACGGTCTCGACGCCCTCGACCGACGCGAGCACGCCGCGCGCCGCGGCCGGCGTCGGCGAGAAGTTCGTCGTCTGCGCGATCAGCTGGCCCTTCAGCCCGAGGTCGACCGCGTCGGCGATCGAGGCCTTCAGGCCGGCGGCGAAGATCGTCATGAACGCGACGAGCGCGACGCCGATCATCAGCGCCGCCGAGGTCGACGCCGTGCGGCGAGGGTTGCGGGAGGCGTTCTCCCGCGCGAGCCGCCCGCTCACGCCGCGCAGCGCCTCCAGCGGCTTGCCGACCGCGAGCGAAAGCGGGCGCACGATGTGCGAGGCGAGCAGTCCGACGCCGATGAACACGACGGCCGCTCCGATCCCGACGAGGGCCGCGGCGTCCCCTCCGCTCGCCGAGCCGAACAGCCCGAGGCAGAGGACGACGATCCCGAGGATCGCCACGGCGGCGGCGAGTGGCGTGCGCCAGCGCGCCCCCCGACCCCGCGGCAGCGCCGCGGCCTCTTGCAGCGCCGCGATCGGCGGTACGCGCGTGGCGCGCAGCGCCGGCGCGAGCGCCGAGACGAGCGTGATGACCGTGCCGAGCAGCAGCGAGACAATCACCGTGCGCGGCAGCAGCACGATCCCGGTAGCGGGGAAGTCTGCGCCGAACAGCTTGAAGAGTCCCTTCAGGCCCGGCGCGATCGCGAAGCCGGCGAGGAAGCCGACGACCGCGCCGACGAAGCCGATCAGGAACGCCTCGCCGACGACCGCCCGCAGCACCTGGCCACGGTTCGCGCCGATCATCCGCAGCAGCGCGAACTCGCGCACGCGCTGGGCGACCGTGATCGAGAACGTGTTGGCGATCAAGAACGCGCCGACGAACAACGCGATTCCGGCGAACACGAACAGGAAGGTGCGCAGGAACGTCAGGTTGTCCTTGATGTCCTGCGAGTCGGAGGCGGCCTGCTGCTCGCCGGTCCGGACGGTCGCGACTCTCGCCGGCACGACGGCGCGGATCGCCGCCGCCAGCTCGTTCGGCTGCGTGCCCGGCTCGGCGGCGACCTGGATCGTGGTGAACTCGTCGTGCAGGCCGAGCAAGCGCTGTGCGACCGAAGGCGTGACGATCGCGACGGCAGCTCCGCCGAGCGAGTCCGCCTCGCCGAACTTGGCGATGCCGGCGAGTCTGAACGTCTCCTGCGGCCCCTCGCCCGACAGTTTGACCGTGTCGCCGAGCTCATAGCCGGCCTTGTCGGCGCTGAACTTGTCGAGCGCGACCTCGCGCGGGCCGATGGGACGGTGGCCGTCGACGTAGACGAACGGGTCGAAGCGTCTCGGCGACGTGTCCGAGATGAACATCGGCGCGCCGGTCGTGATCAGCGGGTCGTCGTCCTTGTCGTAGATCTGGCCCATCTCGAAGACCGAGCCGGCGGCGAGCGCGACGCCGGGCACGCGGCGGACCTGCTCCAGCAGCGAGGCCGGGAGCGGGTTCGGCGTGACGGCGTTGCCTTCGTTGTCGCTGCCGAAGACTCTGGTCGGCGTGATCGCGACGTCGACGTTGCGGTTCGCGGTCTGGAAGACCTCGTCGAACGAGCTGTTGATCGTGTCGGTGAGCATGTACGTGCCCGACACGAGCGCGACGCCGAGGACGACGGCGAACGCGGTGAGCGCGGTTCGCAGCTTGCGTGTCGCGATTCCGCGCAGCGACAGCGCGACCATCAGCCCACCGTCCGCATGAGGTCGTGGACCTCGTCGGCGGTCCCGGCGGCGCCGTCGTGGACGATGCGGCCGTCGGCGAGCACGACGACGCGATCCGCGACGGCCGCCGCGCTCGCCTCGTGCGTGACCATCACGACCGTCTGCCCGAGCTCGTCGACCGACTGGCGCAGCAGCTTCAGCACCTCGGCGCTCGAGACCGAGTCGAGGTTGCCGGTCGGCTCGTCGGCGAACACGACGGCCGGCTTGGAGATCAGCGCGCGCGCGACCGCAACGCGCTGCTGCTGGCCGCCGGACAGCTCGGACGGATGGTGCGTGAGGCGGTCGCCGATGTGGACTGTCTGCACGATCTGGTCGCGCCACGCCTCGTCGATGTCGCGGCCGGCGATCTTCAGCGGCAGCTCGATGTTCTCCTGCGCCGTCAGGACGGGCAGCAGGTTGAATGACTGGAAGATGAAGCCGACCTTGTCGCGGCGCAACTCCGTGAGCTTCTTGTCGTCGAGCGTGCTGAGGTCGATCCCGTCGATCGTCGCGGTGCCGCCGGTCGGCTTGTCGAGGCCGGCGAGCACGTGCATCAGCGTCGACTTGCCGGAGCCGGACGGGCCCATGATCGCGGTGAAGGCGCCGGCAGGCAGCTCGAGCGAGACGCCGTCGAGCGCCTCGACGGCGGCCTCGCCCTCGCCGAAGCGACGGCGCAGGTCGACGGCGGTGACGATGGGGGTGGCGCTCACGTGGGGGTCCTTTCGCTCTCTGCGCGAGTCTGTGTCGCGCACGCGGTCGGACGTGTCCCGTCGCGCGCGCTATACGGCGCCGGCGGCCTCGGCGATCCCGGCGTAGGCCGCGGCCGGGTCTGCGGCGCCGAAGATGGCGGACCCGGCGACGAGCAGACTAGCGCCCTGGTCGGCGCACGGTCCAGCGGTCGAGGCGTCGACGCCGCCGTCGACCTCTACCGCGGCGCCGTCGGGAAGCAGGGCGCGCAAGCGCGCAAGCTTCCCGAGCGAAGCGCCGATGAACGGCTGACCGCCCCACCCCGGGTCGACCGACATGCAGAGCGCGAGGTCGAGCAGCTCGGCGACGTCGCCGAGCGCCTCGACCGGCGTGCCGGGATTGATCGCCGCGCCGGCGGTGCAGCCGGCCTCCCGGATCGCCTGCAGGGTGCGGTGGAGATGGGCCGTCGCCTCGGCGTGGACCGTGATCGAGTCGGCGCCTGCCTTCGCGAACTCCGCGACCTGCCGCTCGGGACGTTCGATCATCAGGTGCACGTCGAGCATGCCGCCGGCACGGTGGACTTGATCTGCAAGCGCCGAGACGATCAGCGGCCCGATCGTGATCGGCGGGACGAAGTGGCCGTCCATCACGTCCACGTGGATCACCCGCGCGCCCGCCTCCATCACGGCCTCGACCTGTGCGCCGAGGCGAGCGAAGTCGGACGACAGGATCGACGGGGCGATGCGGCGGTCGTGGAACAGCTCGGCGGCTCGGTCCCGGGCGATCATTGCGCGGGAAGTGTCGCCGATGGGGCGGCGGGATGGCAGGAGGGAGGGCGGGGCGTGCAGGGTCAGCCGTCAGACCTGCATCAACATCGAGGCTCTGCAGTGGTTGCAGGTCAGCACCGCGGTGCTCGACATCCGCACGATCGTCGAGTGTTCGCCGCAGTCCGGGCAGACGGAGGTCAGCTCGTAGCGGCGCAGGCAATAGACACAGCGATAACGGCCGGGCATCGTGGTCGGGCGCAGCCACGGCTCGTGACAGCCCGGGCACTCAGGACCCAAGTCGACCTTCTGTTCGCTCATGGCCCCGCCGCCGTGCGCATGGGATCGTCATAGCGCATCCGCCGGATGGGCGCGCCGCGGTCGGCCTCCGGTGATCCGCCATTCGGCGTACTCAGGCGGTCCGTCTGAGGCGGGCGAAGAAGAAGCCGTCGGTGTGGTCGCGGTGCGGGAGCAGCAGCTCCTCGCGATCCAGCGCGAAGTCCGCGTTGGTTGCGAGGAAGCGCTCGACGACCTGCTCGTTCTCCTGCGGCGAGATCGTGCAGGTGGCGTAGACGAGCGAGCCGCCGGGTTTGAGCGCGCCAGCACCGGCGGCGAGGACCCGCAGCTGGAGCGCGCTGAGCTCGGCGACGGCGTCGAGTCGTGCGCGCCAGCGCAGGTCGGGCCGGCCCTGGAGCGTGCCGAGCCCGGAGCACGGCGGATCGACGAGCACGGCGTCGAATGGCGCGTCCGAGCGCGGCGCGGCGGCGTCGCCTGTCTCGACGCGCACGTTCTCGGCGCGCAGGCGGTCGCAGGTGCGCCGCAGCTCCGCCGCACGTCTGGGGTTGCGCTCGACCGCGACCACCTCGCCGCCGACGCCGACGAGCGCCGCGAGGTGCGTCGCCTTGCCACCCGGCGCGGCGCACAGGTCCAGCACGCGCATCCCACCGATCCCGCCCGCCCCGAGCAGCAGGGCGGCGCTCATCGCCGCGCGCGACTGCGCGACGAGCGCGCCGCTCCTCCACAACGGGTCGGCGGTCGGGTCGAACCGGCTCTCGACGACGAGCCCCTCGGAGATCTCGCCGCCGCCGAGGACGGCCGGTGCGGGACGCGTCTCCACTCCCCGCTCCGTCAGCTCGGCCCGCACCGCGACCGGATCCGCCACGAGCGTGTTCACGCGCAGCGCGCTCTCGGCCGGCTCGTTCACGCTCGCCAGCAGCGCGCGTGCCTCGTCCGGGCCGAGGGCGTCCCACCACAGCTCGGCGATCCAGTCGGGCACGGAGTGGAGGACGGCTGCTTCGTGCGGCGTCGCGTCGCCGAGGGCCGCGAGCAGGCCGGATCCCTCGCGACCGGCGCGGCGCAGGACTGCGTTGACGAGCTTGAAGGCCGGTCCACCGGCCGCCTTCGCCAGCTCTACGCTCTGGTCGACGGCGGCATGCGGGGCGACGCCGTCGAGGAAGAGCAGCTGAAGGACCCCGAGGCGCAGCGCGTCGCGCACCGGCTGGTCGAGCTGCTCGACCGGGCGGCCGGAGCAGGCGGCGATCACGTGGTCGAGCGTGCGCCGGCGCTGCACCGCGCCGTAGGCGAGCTGCGTCGCGAACGCGCGCTCTCGCGAGTCGAGGCTCGCCCGCGTCGCCTCGGCCGCGAGCGCGCGGTCGGCGTAGGCGCCTTCCCGCTCGACCCGCCGCAGCACGGCCGCGGCGACGCGGCGGGCAGGCGAGACGGAGGATGCGGTGCGGGTCGCCATGCCGCGCATCGTCGCACCCGCTGTGTGTCGGCCGTCACGCCGTGCCGTTCGACCCAGGGATACGATCGCTGGCGTGCACGCCCTGCTCGCCGCTGCGCTGGCGCCCGTCCAACAGGAATACCTGCTGGAGGCGCGACAGATGCAGGCGATGTCGTTCGCCGTGCACATCCCGCTGACGTGCTTCGGGATCGCCTTCCCCGCGATCGTCGTGTTCGTCGAGTGGCTCTGGCTGCGGACCGGAGATCCGCTCTACCGCACGCTCGCGCGCCGCTGGACGCGGATCATGGTCGCGCTGTTCGCCGTCGGCGTCGTGACCGGCACGATCCTCTCGTTCGAGCTGGGGATGCTGTGGCCGGACTTCATGGCGACGTTCGGCAGCGTCTTCGGGCTCGCGTTCGCGCTGGAGGGCTTCGCCTTCTTCCTCGAGGCGATCTTCATCGCGATCTACGTCTACGGCTGGGATCGCCTGTCGCCGCGGATGCATTTCCTCTGCGGCCTGCCGATCGTCGCGACCGGCTTCCTCGGCGCCGCGATGGTGATCGCCGTCAACGGCTGGATGAACCACCCGGGCGGGTTCAGCATGGCGGCCGACGGCTCCGTGGCCGACGTGCACCCGTGGAGCGCGCTGTTCGGCAACCGCTTCTTCTGGCACGAGCTCGTGCACATGTATTTCGCGGCGTACATCGTCGTCGGCTTCCTGCTTGCCGGCGTCTACGCGTACGGGAAGCTGCGACACGGCGGATGGGGCCGCTACGAGCGCACCGCGCTCGCGATTCCGCTGACGATAGCCGCCCTGGCCGCGCCCGCGCAGCTGCTCGTCGGCGACTGGGCGGCGCGCGAGGTCGCGACCCAGCAGCCGGTGAAGCTCGCCGCGTTCGAGGGCCTGCAGGACACGACGAAGGGCGCGAGCGAGCACCTGCTCGGCTGGTACGAGAGCGACACCGGCGACATCAAGGGCGGGATCTCGATCCCGGACCTGCTGTCGCTGCTCGCCTACCACGACCCGAACGCGACGGTCAGAGGGCTCACGTCGGTGCCGGCGGACGACCGTCCCGGGCCGATTAACGTGATCCGCTTCGCGTTTCAGGCGATGGTCGGGATCGGGACGCTGCTGGCGGCCGTCGGCGCGCTCGTGCTGTGGGTGCGCTGGAGACGGAAGCGGCTGCCGGAGTCGGTCTGGTTCTACCGCGTGCTCGTGACGTGCGGGCCGCTGGCGATCGTCGCGCTGATCTGCGGCTGGATCGTGACGGAGGTCGGGCGCCAGCCGTGGATCGTCTACGGCGTGATGCGCACCGAGCAGGCGGTCACGGGCGCCGATGGGATCGCGGTCGGCTACGGCGTGCTCGCGGCGGTGTACCTGGGCCTCGTCGGCGCGGTGTGGTGGATCCTGCGGCGGCTGGCGCGCGCGCCGCTGGGCGGCAGCGGAGACCCACAGCCGGGGGGACCTGAGAAACCGGCCGCGGCGGGGGGCGTGTAGCAGTGGCGCTGTCAACCGTCCCGCTGCTGCTCGCGCTCGCCGGCTTGACGCTCTACGTCGTGCTCGGCGGAGCGGACTTCGGCGCGGGGCTGTGGCAGCTTTTGTCGGGTCGCGGCGAGCGGGGCGAGCGCGTCCGCGAGCACGCGCACGAGGCGATGGCGCCGGTGTGGGAGGCGAACCACGTCTGGCTCATCTTCGTGCTCGTCGTGATGTGGACGTGCTACCCGGTCGCGTTCGGCTCGATCGTCTCGACACTGTCGATCCCGCTGTTCATCGCGGCGATCGGGATCATCTTCCGCGGAACCTCGTACGCGCTGCGTGCCGGGACGACGCGGGCGCGCGAGCAGCGCACCGTCGACACGGCCTTCGGAATCGCCTCGGTGCTGACGCCCTTCGCGCTCGGGACGGTGGTCGGCGCGATCGCAGCGGGCGAGGTGCCGGTCGGCAACGCGGCGGGCGACCTGTGGACGAGCTGGACGGGCGCCCTGTCGCTGATGGTCGGCGTACTCGCCGTCGCGTTTGGCGCCTACCTCTCGGCGGTGTACCTCGCAGCCGACGCCGTACGGCGCGGCGCGGACGAGATGGAGCAGGCGTTCCGCACGCGGGCGCTCGTAGCGGGCGTGCTCGCGGGCGCGCTGGCGGTGGCGGGCCTCGTCGTGCTGCACTCCGAAGCGCGCGGGCTCTACGACTCGCTCGTGAGCGGAGATGCGCTGCCGGCGCTCGTGCTGTCGGTGGTCGCAGGCGTCGGGACGCTGGCGCTGGTGTGGGCGCGGCGCTACGAGGCCGCCCGCTACAGCGCCGCCGTCGCGGTCGCCGCGATCGTCGCCGGCTGGGCGATTGCGCAGCAGCCGGAGCTGCTGCCGGGCCTGACGGTGTCCGACGCGGCCGCCTCCCACGACGTGATCGTCGCGGTGCTGGTGTCCGTCGCGGCGGGCGCCTTGGTGCTCGTGCCGTCGCTCGTGCTCCTGTTCACGCTGACGCTGCGCGGGCAGCTGGGCTACGAGGGGAACGCGGGCGGTGCCTCGGACGAGCCGGTCGGCCCCGTGGGCGTGCTGGGGGCCTCTCGCGTGGGCCTCCTGGCGCGTGTGTCGCTCGCCTGTCTGCTCGTCACGCTCGGCTTTCTCACGCTCGCCGACGCCGGCTGGGCCCACGCCGTCGGGGTGATCGCATTGTTCGCCTGCGTCCTCACCGGCTTCCGCGCGGCTGTGCCGGTGGACGAGCCGGCCGGCGCGAAGTGACGTGTGTCGTTTCGGGGGTCGTATGGACCCCTGAAACGACACAGATCAGCCCGATCGGCTGAAGGAATGACCGCGCAGGTAGTCGGCGGCGGGCATCTGTCTTCTGCCGGGCGGTTGGACGAGCGTGAGCTCGAGCGCGGTGCCGTCCTTGCAGGCCAGCACGAGTGCGCCCCCTTCGTTGCCGAGCCAGCCGGGTTCGTGCGCGACATCGGCGACGGACTGAGCGCCCCAGACGCCGAGGAAGGAGCCGTCGGCCAGCGGGAGGCGAGCGCCGATGTGCGGTGCGAGCGCGCGGACGGTCCGCTCCAGCTCGGCCGCGGACGACGAGCGCGGGTCGAGCAAGCGGTCCTCGGCGACGATCTTCTCCGCGTAGGTCACGCCGTCCTCGGGCTGCTCGACGAAGGGCGGGCGCTCGTCGAGCGCGCGCAGGAGGAGCGTCGCGCCGAGCGACCCCAGCCGCGCGGACAGCGTCCCGAAGGTGTCGTCGGCATGGATCGGCTCCCGCTCCATCAGGCACACCGGCCCGCTGTCGAGCCCGGCGGTGAGGCGCATGATCGCGACGCCGGTCTCCGCGTCGCCGGCCATCATCGCCCGCTCGATCGGCGCGGCGCCGCGCCAGCGCGGCAGCAGCGACGGGTGGACGTTGAGCATGTCGTGCTCGGACAGCAGCGGCTCACGGATCAGGGCGCCGAACGCACAGACGACGACCGCGTCCGGAGCTGCCGCGGCGATCTGAGCGCGGGCGCTCTCCTCGTTGACGTCGTCGGGCTGCGCGACGTCGAGCCCGAGCGCCTGAGCGGCGCTCGCGACCGGTGGCGGCGAGAGACGGCGACCCCGCCCGGCCGGCCGGTCCGGCCGCGTCACCACGAGCGCGGGCCGGTGCGGCGAGTCAGCCAGCCGCTCCAGCACGGCGGCGGCGAAGTCGGACGTCCCGAGGTAGACAGTCCGCACGGGCACGCGCTCAGGCGGCCTGCTCGGCCGCCTCGCGCAGCAGTCGCAGCGCGGCCTTGCGCTGATCGCGCGAGGTGCGGTCGAGGATCAGCACGCCGTCGAGGTGGTCGATCTCGTGCTGCAGCACGCGCGCCTCGAGGCCCGACGCCTCGATCGTGATCCGCTCGCCGTGCTCGTCCTGAGCGCGCACGCGAACGAAGACGGGTCGCTCGACGTCGACCAGGACGCCCTGAAGCGAAAGACAGCCCTCCTCGGCCGTCTCCAGCTCGTCGCCCGACCACTCGATCTCGGGGTTCACGACGGCGTTGACGGGCGAGTCCGGCTCGACCCGATAGACCACGAGGCGCTGGAGCTTCCCCACCTGCGTCGCCGCCAGCCCGATCCCAAGCGAGTCCTCCATGATCTGGCCCATCGTCTCGATCTGCGTGCGCAGGTCGTCGTCGAAGCGGTCGACCTCGCGGGCACGGCTCTTCAGCACCGGATCGCCCCACTGGCGCACGAAGCTCAGCGCCGCCTGGCGGCGCGCGGCGACCTCGGGGTCGAGGCGCTGCTCCTGCTCCTCGTCGAGGTGCTCGTCGGTGACGGTCTGCTCGTCGGCCATGTCTGGAAGGTTAGTCGGCGCTACTGCGGATCGACGTCCGCGCTGAGCTGCGCGCGACGACCCACCGGCGTTCGCGCGACGGCGTCGACCGCGGCCGCGACCGCGGCGACTGCTGGGCGCCGCTGCGTCGCCTTCACGATCAGCTGGCTGCGCTCGCGGTTGCGCAACCGGAACAGCGGCGCGGGGCCGAGCACGACGGGCGGGTGGGGTCCGGTCACGGAGATCCGCTCGCGCACGGCCTCGGCAGCTGCGTTCGCGTCAGCCGCCTCCTCCGCCGAGCAGGTGACGCGGATCAGCGATGCGAAGGGCGGATAGGTGAGCGCACGACGGCGCTCCAGCTCGCCGGAGAGGAAGCCATCGGCGTCGTGGCGCGAGGCGGCGACGATCGAGGGAGCGTCGGGCGAGAGCGTCTGCACGAGCACGCGACCGTTCCCGTCCCCCCCGCGTCCGGCACGCCCCGCCAGCTGCGCGACGAGCGCGAACGTGCGCTCCTCGGCGCGGAAGTCGGGGAAGCGCAGCGTCTGATCGGCGTCGAGCACGACGCCGAGCGTCACGTCGGGGAAGTCGTGGCCCTTCGCGACCATCTGCGTGCCGACGAGCACGCCGGCGCGGGCCTGGTCGAAGCGCTCGAGCGTGCGTGCGACCGCCCCCTTGCCGCCGCGCGCGGTGTCAGCGTCGAGCCGCAGGATCGGGAACTCGGGGTCCCCGAGCGCCTCCAGCAGCTCGGTCTCGATCCGCTCGGTGCCGGCGCCGTGGCGCGCGACGGAAGAGGAGTGGCACTCCCTGCACACCGTCGGGATCCGCTCGCGGTGACCGCAGTGGTGACAGGCGATCGCGCCCTCGCGCTGGTGCAGCACGAGCGCGACGTCGCACTGCGGGCAGCTCCACACGTGCCCGCACGAGCGACAGGTGAGGAAGTTCGACCAGCCGCGGCGGTTGACCAGGACGATCGCCTTGCGCTCCGCGCGGCGCACGTCCCCCAGCGCCTCGCGGGTCGTCGGGTGCAGCGGATGGCGGGCGTCGCGCATGTCGAGCACCTCGATCGGCGGCAGCGGGCGACCGTCGACCCGTCTCAGGAGGCGGATGCGTCTGAGCGCCTGGACGCTCTCGGGGCGCGGGGTCGCGCTGCCGTTGACGAGCACCGCGCCGGCCTGCTGCGCCCGGTAGGCGGCGACGCGGCGCGCGTCGTAGCGCGGATCGCCCTCGTGCTTGTAGGCCGGCTCGTGCTCCTCGTCGACGATCACCAGGCCGAGCTGCGCGAGCGGCGCGAAGACGGCCGAGCGCGGACCGACGGCGATCCGCGCCTCGCCGCCGGCGAGCTGGAGCCACTCGTCGTAGCGCTCGCCCTGGCCGAGCTGGGAGTGCAGGACCGCGACCGTGTCGCCGAAGCGCGCCTGGAAGCGCGCGACCGTCTGCGGCGCGAGCGCGATCTCCGGCACGAGCACGAGCACCGATCTCCCGGCTGCGAGCGCCGCCGCCGCCGCCTGCAGGTAGACCTCCGTCTTGCCGGAGCCGGTGACGCCGTGGAGCAGGAAGCGGCGGGTGGCGGGGTCTTCCGAGCCGTCGGCGGCGAGCGCGGCGAGGATCGGCTCCAGCGCGGCGCGCTGCTCGTCCGTCAGCTGCGGCGCATGCAGGCTGCGCGCCCCGACCGCGCGCACGAGCGGTCGGCGGCGCTGGGCGCGCGGCTCCAGCACGATCAGGCCGCGTCCGGCGAGGCGTCTGAGGCCGCCGTGGTCGGCGCCGGTCTCGGTAGCGGCCAGCGGCCCCTCGGCCGCGAGCCGCGTGAGCACGTCGCGCTGGCGGTCCGTCAGGCGCTCGGACGCGCCGTTCGCCACCGCGATACGGCCGGCCTCGGTCGCCTCCGCGACGAGCACCTCCCGCACGCGCACGCGCGGTCTCGCCGCACGACCGGCGCCGGGCGGCAGCACGAGCTGCAGCGCACGCGAGAAGGTCGAGCAGTACTCGTCCGCGATCCAGCGCGCCAGCTCGACCAGCTCCGCCGGGATCGCGGGCTCCACCCGCGCACGCGGCTCGGCGAGTCTGTCCGGTGCCACCTCCGATGACGCGGCCAGCTCGACGACGACGCCGAGCAGCTCCCGCCCCGCGAACGGCACGGCGAGCAGCGTCCCCACCCGCACGTCGGCCAGCGCCTCCGGCAGCCGATAGTCGAACGGCCCCCGCAGCGCGCGGGCGGTCGTGAGCGGCTCGACGCGGGCGATCGGCGGCATGACCGTCCAGCGTAGAGCGGACGACGGCGCGGAAGCCGTGCGGCGCAGTGGCCGATCGGGCGGGTGGCCGTGAGGATGCACGTGCGCCGCCCGCAAGGGCGGCGTGCGCGCACCCGGAGCGGTCAGGACCCGCCCGCCAACCGGCGCTCGCGTGACGCCCGCCCTGCCGGATAGGCTGCGCACATGGCACTCGAACTGCACTCCGGCGAGCACGTCATCTTCGACGGGCATCCGTCGTGGCGGGGCACGCTCAGCTTTTACGCCAGGGGGACCCTCGGCGCCGCCGCAGGCGCAGGCGTCGCAGCGCTGATCACGGCGCTCGGCAGCGGCTTCTCGTGGACGACGACGATCCTCGTGTTCGTCGTGCTGACCGCGATCGTGATCCTCGTCGGCTTCCTCTACCGGATGACGACGACCTACACGATTACGAATCAGCGGCTGACGATCCGCCGGGGGCTCCTCTCGCGCCACCTGCAGCAGACGCGCGTCGAGCGCGTGCAGAACGTCAACGTCGACCAGTCGGTGATCGACCGCGTCATGCGCGTCGGCCAGGTCGACTTCGATACCGCGGGCGCCGACGACTCCGACTTCACCTTCCGCGGCGTCGCAGCACCGGACAACGTCGTGCGCGCCGTCGACGAGGCGCATCGCGATCGCGAGGCCGCGGTACGCGAGACCGGCGCTGGCGCCGGCGACCTGCCGGGCGGCATCTGACCCGTCGCCGCACCGCGGCGGCCGGCCCGAGGGCGGCCGCGCGGAGCGGAACAGCTGCTGCTCGCTAGACCGACGCCTCGGCGATGCCGGCGGCGGCGCGCAGGGCGTCCGCCTTGTCGGTCTTCTCCCACGTGAAGTCGTGGTCCTCGCGGCCGAAGTGGCCGTAGGCCGCGGTCTTCTGGTAGATCGGCCGATGCAGGTCGAGGTACTCGCGGAAGGCGCCCGGACGCAGGTCGAAGTGCTCGCGCACCAGCTCGGCGATCTTCGCCTTGCCGACCTTCTCGGTCCCGAACGTCTCGACCATCACGGAGACCGGATGCGCGACGCCGATCGCGTAGGCGACCTGCACCTCCGCGCGGTCGGCGAGGCCGGCGGCGACGAGGTTCTTGGCGACGTAGCGCGCGGCGTAGGCGGCCGAGCGGTCGACCTTCGACGGGTCCTTGCCGGAGAAGGCGCCGCCGCCGTGGCGGGCCATGCCACCGTAGGTGTCGACGATGATCTTGCGGCCGGTCAGGCCGCAGTCGCCGACCGGACCGCCGATCACGAAGCGACCGGTCGGGTTCACGAGGAAGCTCTTGCGCAGCTTCTTCGCGTCGTAGAGGTCCTTCGGCAGGATCGGCTCGACGACGTGCTCCCACAGGTCGTCGGGGATCAGCGACTCGGCGCCCTCG
>JBJMLB010000008.1:0-89494 GCA_045805465.1 Conexibacter sp.
GCCGACGACGTGATCATCTCGGCCGGGTACCGGATCGGCCCGTTCGAGGTCGAGTCGGCGTGCCTGGAGCATCCGGCGGTACGCGAGGCGGCGGTAGTGGCGTCGCCCGATTCGCGACGGGGGATGGTGGTGAAGGCGTTCGTCATGGTGACGGACGGGTTCTCTGCGTCCGAGGCGCTGGCGGAGGAGATCAAGGCGCATGTGCGCTCGCATCTCTCCGCGTACGCGTATCCGCGGCTGGTGGAGTTCGTGGACGAGCTGCCCAAGACGCTGACCGGGAAGATCCGCCGGATCGAGCTGCGGCAGGCGGAGGCGGAGCGGGTGCGGGCGGCCGAGGAGGCCGGCGGCGGCTGAGCAGCGGTCGGCCGTTATGGTGCCAGCACGATGAGCGTCGTCAAGATCAACGCGATCACCGTGCCGCGCGAGCGCTTCGACGAGTTCGAGCGGCGCTTCGCGGCGCGCGCCGGGCGGGTCGAGTCGGCGGAGGGGTTCGAGGGGTTCGAGCTGCTGCGCCCCAACGACGAGCGCGAGCTGTGCCTCGTGGTCACGCGCTGGCGCTCGGAGGACGACTTCCGCGCCTGGGTCGCGGGGCCGGACTTCGCCGCAGGACATGCGCAGCACCGATCCGAGGGCCCGGTCGGCACCGCGAGCGAGGTCTGGTCGTTCGACGTGCTCGAGCGCATCGAGTCGACCGCACCGGAGTAGGAACGACCCGTCCGGACCGGTTACCATGGCCCGTCTCGGCGAGATAGCTCAGTTGGTAGAGCACACGACTGAAAATCGTGGTGTCCCCGGTTCGAGTCCGGGTCTCGCCATCGGGGGGAAGCGCCTGCTATCTCGGTGGTTTTGTTGTCTCGGAGCTAGGCGTTGGGTCGGTGCTGGGACCAAAACCCTTGGTCCGTCGCGCCTATCGCGACGACCACGGACATCTGCCCACCCGCCAACCAGCTGTGCTTGCAGCAAGACCGACAACTGGTGTGCCGGGAATCGTGTACGACACGAGTCAGACTCGAGGTCTGCTCGGTTCGAGTCCAGGCGGCAGGAGAGAACTTGGCGTCGCGCAAACACGTGGCGATCTCAGCGGTCTGTGTTTGTCGGGTGCCCCAGGCCGCCATCGCCCAGAAATCTCGCTACGGACTGCTGTCCTCGACACCTACGATTATCTAGCGTGATGGCGACCCAACCGCTGACCGTAATCGCGCTCGACTGGCCCACGACAGACGCCCGGGTCCATTCCGTGTCCTACGGGTCACGCACGACCTTGCTCGACTACGACGTCGCGCTCTGGAGCCCAGCAGGTCTTTTGCAGCGATACCAGCGCGACCGATACCCGACGTATCAGGGACTGCCCAACCTGAGCGAAGACAGCTCGTTTGCAATCAAACGAGACATAAGCCGTCGGCGCGAGGAGATGGCCCGTTTCCTAAGCCTCGGCAAGACGTTGGTCGTGGAGCTTCCAACCCCGACCTCGTGGTACGTCGACTCTGGCGAGCGACAGTACTCGGGTACCGGCCGTAATCGACAGAGAACGACCCTGGTGACCAGCATGTCCCTCACGGACGCCTTCCCCTGGTCGGTCGATCTCAAGGCGGCCGAGGGAAGCAAGATGCGGCTCAAGACCGGCGAGCCGTTTGCCAGTTTCTGGCAAGCAATGGGGGAGTGGTTCGACTACCACGCGTACATGGAGGAATCGGTCGGAACTCCACTCGCGACGATTGAAGGGACCGACCTCACAGTGGCATCGCTACATCGGGTCGGCAAGGGCACAGTCCTCGCTTTGCCCATGTTTGCCCTCGACGATCCGTGGCCGATTGACCCTGCCGACTACGAGAGCAGAGAAGATCTGGCAGAAGCGCGCAGACAACTGCGAAACCGCAACAAGGTCGAGAAGCGCTTCCTCGATGGCCTGCTTACGCTGATCGGGGCGATCCGCGCTGACCTTGGACAGTACGAGATGCCTGCATGGGCCGAAACAATGCGTCTACCCAGGGAGGAGACACTTACTGCCGAACTCCGCAGAACAGAGGTGCGACTCGCAAGACTGGTCAAGACTGTCGACGACAAGACAGTCGAACTCAATGTGATCGCCAGTAGGAAGCTCCTGTTCACCGGGACGGGTCCGGCGCTAGAGCAGATGGTGGACCAAGCTTTCTCGGCGCTCGGCTGCGAAGTTCTAGACGGTGAACCCGGACGGACAGATCGGGTCGTGAGGACGCGCGATCGCTTAGCTGTCGTTGAGATCAAAGGCAAGACAAAGAGCGCCTCGGAAAGCGATGCGGCGCAGCTTGAGAAATGGGTATCCGACCGCACACTGTCCGGCGAGGGCTCCCCAAAAGGGATCCTGGTCGTGAACGGCTGGCGGCGGAAGCCGCTCTCGGAGCGAACTGCTGAGGTATTTCCGCATCAGATGCGTGCCTATTCTGAGAAGCGAGATCACTGCCTGATCTCAGGCGTCCAGCTTCTCGGCGCATGGCTCGACGCGGAACGGAACCCGACCTCGAGACAAGAAATCGTGAGTTCAATTCTGGATTGTGTGGGTGTCTATGGCAGATACCGCGATTGGAACGGGTTTCTCGATCATCGGGCTGTCCCGACGACCGCAAGAGAATTGCGCTCCGCCAACGACTGATCAGGCGTCCTGCGCGGGTCGCCGCCGAGCGACTTTGCCTTTGGAGCGGCCGTCGATCGTGGCCGCTGCGACACCAGGACAGCGCGCGCCGGCACACCGCAGTTATCCGGGCGAGTCCGGCCCACGCGGGGTGAGGCTTTGCGACGCCCTCGGAGCTATCTGCGCTCGCCGCTGCGCGCTACGTTCGCTTCGACTTGCTGGATCGCAGCAGCCTGCTCCGGCGTGAGGTCGCCTTTGCCCTCCGGATCGACCACCGCACGCAGAAAAGGCGCGATCTTCGTGGCGGGGAACGCTGCCGTCTGGGGCTCTCTCATTGGCTCGGGGGCCACGGGATGACCTCCTTGAACGCTTGGACGATCTCCGGGTGCAAGAACTCCGGAACACCGTAGCCGTCCGTTCGGATGCGTGAGATCAGCAGGGCATACACGGTAGCGATGATCTCGTCGAACACCTGGAGGCGGCCGTACCCGCCCGGGTAGTCGATCGATGCGCGCATGCCGTCGGAGAGCAAGCCGAAGAGGCGCACGCCGCTCTTTCGCTGCTCGTGGGTCGAGCGCGTCAGGCTCAGGGCGTGCCCGTACTCGTGCCAGGCGATGTAGGCGACGAGCTGCTTGCGTGACGCGTCCGTGAGGCCCGCGGTCGCCGCCTGCATCAGAGGCCCGTTGAAGACCACAGTGCGGAGCCCGTCAAGCCACACCGCGGCAGCGTTGACGAGCGCAGCGTCTGAGGGCGGCACCGCCTGCACGGAGCGAAAGAGGTCCTGAACCCCGGTCGGCCAATCCTCGATCACGCCTTCGTGCGTGCCGATCTGCGCGAGCAGGTTCCGATGTTCGGCGGGGAGCTGCGCGCGAGCCTCTCTGATCTCTCTGAGCAAGCGATCGAACTGTCCTGGGACACTGCGCGACATCGGCGGAAGAGACTGCCGAACGACTCAGCGGTCTGCCAAGCCGGAAGCAGCAACGCGCGACCGTTTTGGTCTCGGCCCCGCCCATTCCAAGACCAGAACCACACGAATCCGCCGCCGAGGCCCACGGCAGACCCGCCAAGGCCCTGAGCCTCAGGAGGCCCTACCCCCTCGCGCCTGCTCCAGGTTCGACTCGTGGGCGCCCGAGAGCCACTCCGCACCCGGCCCCAGGCGCGCGTCGACCGGTTCCTCTCCTCGTCGCAGCGCGTCGATGTAGGCGCGATCGGCGGCGACGCGGGCCGCGATCTCGGGGCCTTCGGCGACGGCGCCGTGGCCGGGGACCACGACCTCGACGTGCCCGGCGGCCTCGCCCAGCCGGTCGAGTGCCGTCTCGTAGGCGCCCACCTGATCGGGGCGGCGAGGGTCGAGGAGCGGGATCAGGATGTCGGAGAGCATGTCGCCGGCAAGCAGGACGCCTCGGTCCGCGAGGAGGACCGCGGCGTGGCCGACGGCGTGCGCCTGATGCTCGATGATCTCGCCCGGCACGGGTCCGCCGTCCGGCGGCAATGGGGTGACGAGCGCGATCAGCTCGAGCGGGATGTCCGCCCCGCCCTCCTCCGCCGCGCCCTCCTGCTGCTGCTCTCGGGTCTCATGGGCGAAGCGAGCGCCGGCGGCGGTGGCGTAGCGCGGCACGTCGCCGAACCGGGCATGCCAGAGCAGATGGTCCCAGTGGGGATGGGTGGAGAACCCGGCGACCACCGGGATGCCAAGCCGGTCCAGGTCATCCGCGAGCTGGTCGAGCTCGGAACCATTGATGCCGGGATCGACCAGGATCAACCCGTCCTCCCTACGGACCACGATCGAATTGGTCCAGACCCACGCGCTCTGCCGAACCCAGACGCCGTCGGCCACCTCGGTCAGCATCGGTTCACTCGTCAGGCACCACCCTGCCGCCCGGTCTGCGGCGGCTCGTGGATGGAGATTTCGCGCGGCATCGAACCACCGTAGCGCGGGACGGTTTGGGGGTGGCCTTGCAGTACAGCGGCTTTCGAGCGGTGTTATCAGGCAGACGCGAGGCCTCCAACGGACGCGTCGGCTACGAACAGGCGCAGAAGGCGCTCGAGCAGCAGGAGCGTTAAGTCACCGAACTGCGCCAGCGCACCGGCACGCTGCTCGGAGCCGCTGCGCTGACGGCATCGTTCTTCGGCGCGGCAGCATTGGGTCGCGATGGCGTCGCCCTCCCGATCGTTTTGGCAGGAATCGCCTTGGCGGTCACCGTGCTCAGCGGGCTGTACGTTCTCTATCCGCACGAGCTGAAGTTCGCATCTGACGCACGCCGACTCTATGACCGCCTTGTGCCGGACAGAGACGATCCTGAACGCCTGCACCTGCGCCTCGCGTTCGGGCTCCGCGACGCCCGTGAGCAGAACGGAAAGCGCGTGGCTCAGCTCCTGCGCTGCCTTTCGATCGCAGCTGGCGCTCTCGTGATCCAGATCGGCTGCTGGACGTGGGCACTGGCGCTACTGTGAAATTCTGATGAGACCCAAACCCAACACCGCATCCGCCCCGGAGCCCGCTCCTCCGACACTCCCGTCAGAGAGCATCCCGCCCGTGCCTCCATCGGTCTTCATCCCGGAGACGCGCGGGGCGAACCCGCCGCATCAGGGGTAAGCAGCGGACCGGCGCCCGCGTCCGGCGTCCACCGCATGCCCCCAGGGGGCTCTCCCGCATCTTCGGCAACGCACACCGTCCAACAGGCAGATGGGCATCTGCCATACGCCAACCGAGCGCCGGTTCGACACGTTTGGCTAGCGAAATGCCCACTCGACTACTCATTTTGACCGTTTTACTGGGTGGCGCTCGCGCTTTCAGGCACACGAGAGTTTCTCGCGTGCCGACAACCCAACAGGCGCGCGAGGCGCTCGCCGCCGCGATCCGCAAGGTCCGTGGACGAAAGAATCTCTCCCAAGAGCAGGTCGCCGCCGACGCTGGCCTGAACCGCAAGACGATCGGCAGTCTCGAGCGGGAGGAGTCGCTGCCGTCGTTCCTGGCGTTGGCTGCGATCGCCCAAGCGATGGATGTCTCCCTATCGGAGCTCATGGGCGTCTACGAGAAGCGACTGAGAGAGCCTTGAGTCTCACTTAGCTTGCCCGTGCCTTGGGGGATCGGGAAGACGGCGCGGGTGGGGGCACGAGCCCCGACCGGTACCGAGGGGAGGGTCCGGTCGGGCTCGTGCGGCTTCGCATCGGCGATCAGGTGGCGGCCCGTCGCAGCAGCCGCGACGGCGCCGCGGCGGCGCCGTCGAAGATCGAGACACCGCACAGCACGCCGAGCGCGATCGAGACGACCGAGGCGAGCGGCGCGACCAGCGCCTGCAGTCCGGCCGAGGCGGGGTCGCCGATCACCTCGGTCACGCCGATCAGCCCGAGCGCACCGGGGACCAGCAGCCAGAAGGCCGGCAGGAACGTGACTTGCGACGGCGGTCCGCTGGGCAGCCGAGCGACGGCGAGTGCGACCGGGGTCATCGCGAGCGCGCCGAAGAACCCGCTCACCTCAGCGCTGAAGAGGCGGTCGCCGAGGACCTGCCCGAGCCACGCCGCGAGCAGCACGACGAGCAGCCAGCGCAGCGCACCGCGCGGTGCGGAGAAGTAGAGCGCGGCGGCGAGGCCGAAGACGACGACGCCGAGCCAGGGCGCCCACCAGCCGAGCAGGTTGACCTGCTGGTCGCGTACGGCGTCCTCGCTCGGCAGCCCGACCAGCTCGGCGCCGGCGACGATCCCGAACGCGAGCAGCAGCATCTGCAGCGTTCCGAACACGAGGCGGCTCGCGCCGGCGACCATCTCGCCGGAGGCCAGCTCGACGGTCGCCGTCGTCAGCACGCCGCCGGGAAGGAACGTCACCAGCGGCGCGATCAGCGTGCGCAGGCCGGGGTCGGCGACGCCGTGCTTGACGAGCTCGAACGTCAGCGCGGAGACGATGATCGCCGAGATCACCGGCACGAGCACCGTCGGCGTCTGTCGCCCGCGCGCGACCGACACGAAGCAGCCGACGAGCGCGCCGAAGACGGCCGCGACCGCGACGTCCGCAAGCGTCGGCTGCAGCACGAGGCAGAGGCCGACGGTCATCACGACGTAGCCGAGGACGGTCACGGCGGGACCGTGGCGGGGCTGCATCGTGCGAATCGCGTGCATGCGGCGCAGGCCCTCGGCCGGCTCGACCTCGCCACGTTCGGCGGCCTTCACCAGCTCGTAGAGCTCGGAGATCTGGTCGAGCCGCAGCGCGCCCGTCAGCTGCGGGATCTCCTCGATCGTCGCCCAGCCCGCGCGGCCGAAGGCGATCATCAGCGCCGTCGGCAGCACGACGATGCGCGCGTCCTCGGCGCCGCTGGCGGCGGCGATTCGCGTGAGCCGCAGCTGCGTCTCGTTCACCGCCGTCCCGGCGAGGCTGAGCGCGCGGCCCAGCTCGAGCACGAACGCGTGCAGCTCGCGCGTGTCGGCCGCGTCGTCAGCCGCCGGCAGAGGCGGCATAGCGCTGCAGGAAGAGCGCCTCGGCCAGCGCCGTGTGCTCGATCTCGGAGGGGTCGACGCTCTCGTTCGGCGCGTGGATGAGGCACTTCGGCTCCTCGACGCCGAGCAGCATGATCTCGGCGTCGGGGAACGTGTCGGCGAAGACGTTGCAGAGCGGGATAGAGCCGCCCTGCCCCTCGGTCGCCATCGGGTGGTCGAAGGCCTCCTCCATCGCGGTCTTCATCGCCTCGAAGCCGGGCCCGTCGAGCGATCCGACGAACGGGTCGCCGACGGCCACGCGCTCGATCTCGCAGTGCATGCCCCATGGCACGCGCGAGCGCAGGTGCTCGACGAGCGCGTCTTGCGCCTGCTGGCCGGTCACGCCGGGCGGCAGGCGCAGCGAGATGCGCGCGGCGGCGGACGCCTGCACGGCTGCCGAGGACCCGACGACCGGCGGCACGTCGATCCCCAGCACGGTCGCCGAGGGACGCGCCCACAGCAGGTCCGCGGGCGTGCCGTCGCCCATCAGCTCGACGCCGTCGAGCACGGTCGCGTCTTTGCGGAACTGCTCGGCGGAGTACTCCACTCCCGTCCATCTCTGCGTCGCGTCGAGCCCGTCGACGGTCGTGTTGCCGTGCTCGTCGTGCAGCGTCGCGAGCATCTGGATCAGCCCCAGCACGGGGTCGGGCGCCGGGCCGCCGAACATCCCCGAATGCATGGCGCTCGACAGCGCTCTGACGGTCACGTCCACGCTCGTCATCCCGCGCAAGGTGGTCGTGAGCGTCGGCACGCCGACGGCGAAGTTGCCGGTGTCGACGACGAGGATCGTGTCGGCCCGCAGCAGGTCGGCGTTGGGCGGGACGAACTCCTCCAGTCCGCCGGTGCCCTGCTCCTCGGAGCCCTCGCAGATCAGCTTGATCCCGCACGGGAAGCCGCCGGCCACCTGCTTGAGCGCCCGCAGTGCGGTCAAGTGCATGACGATGTTGCCCTTGCAGTCAGCCGAGCCGCGGCCGTACCAGCGCCCGTCCTGCTCGGTCAGCTCCCAGATCGGCACGCGCCAGACGTCCTCGCCGAGCGGCGGCTGCACGTCGTAGTGGCAGTAGAGGAGGACCGTCGGCGTGCCGGGCGGTCCAGGGGCGAAGCCGTGGACGCATCTGCTGCCGTCCGGCGTCACCGACGAAGCCGCGTCGGACAGACCGACCTCGCGGAAGGCGTCGACGACCCACTGCGCCGCCTGCTCGCACTCCTCGGCCGGATACTGCTTGGCGTCGGCGACGGACTTGAAGGCCACCAGCTCGGCGAGGTCGTCCCTCGCGCGGCCCATCAGGCCGGTCACGACGCTGCGCAGCTCGTCCGCCATCCGTCCCCCTCACTCCTCGATCGTGTCGTCGACCTTGTAGTCGCCGAGCTCGTCACGGAACTCCTGCAGCTTCTCCGGGCAGTAGGTGTGGAGGATCAGCGCCTCGCCCACGAGGATGCGCCGGTCGGCGATCACCGGCCGCCGTCCCACGAAGTCGGCGCCGTTGGAGAGCTGGTCGTTGAACAGCGCCCGGCCGAGCGCGTTCGCGGGGTTGTCGCACACCGCCCCGCCGTCGGTCCCGAGCGACCGGACGACGATGTCTTGGTCGCGCGGCACGGGCAATCCCGCACGCTCGAACTTCTGCGTGAGCTGCGCGGCCTTCGCCTGCGCCTCCTGGTCGCGCTTCTGCCCCGAGTACGTGATCAGGCCGATCACGACGAGCGCGAGGATCACGCCGCCGACGATCCAGTAGACGGTGCGCAGGAAGCGCGCGTCGGACGGGGGCGGCTCGGGCGGCGGCGCGGCCGGCGTGGCGCTCACGACGCCGGCTCCGTCTCGGCCCGCTTCCAGCTCGGCTTGCGCCGCCACAGGAACAACACCGGCGGCAGGATCCCGATCAGCCCTGTGCCGGCGAGGATCAGCAGCGCGTACGTCCAACCGCTGCCGCTCTCGAACTGCGACGGCGGCACGAAGCCGATCACGATCGCAGCCGCCGACGCGACGAAGCCGACGCCGCACAGCAGCGTGAGCGCCGGCGCGCGGTAGCCGCGCTCGACGTTCGGCTGCTTTCTGCGCAGCTTCACGGCGGCGACGAACATCAGCAGGTAGACGACGAGGTAGACCTGCGTCGTCATCACGCTGAGGATCCAGTAGGCGCTCGAGACGGACGGGATCAGCGCGTACAGGAGCGCGATCACGGTCGTCACCGCGCCCTGGACTGCGAGGATGTTGACCGCCACCTCGTTCTCGTTCTGATGCTGGAAGAACGGCGGCAGGTAGCCCTCGCGCCGCGCGATCATGAGCAGGCCCTTCGAAGGACCGGCGAGCCAGGTCAGCATGCCGCCGACCGACGCGCACACGAGCGCAATCGCCACGATCGGCACCAGCTTCTGCAGGCCGAAGTAGGCGAAGAAGCCGTCGAACGCCTGCATCACGCCCGCGGTCAGGCTCAGCTCCTGGGACGGGATCACCCAGCTGATCGCCAACGCCGGCAGGATGAAGATCAGCAGCACGAGCCCGCACGCGAAGAACATCGCGCGCGGGAACTCGCGGGAGGGGTTGCGCAGCGAGCTGACGTGGACGGCGTTCATCTCCATGCCGGAGTACGAGAGGAAGTTGTTGACGATCAGGACGAGGCTGGCGATGCCCGTCCACTGCGGGATCAGGTGGTCGGCGTTCATCGGCGCGGCCGACGGGTTGCCCTGCGCGAGATAGACGACCCCGAGCACGACCAGCAGCACGCCCGGGATCAGCGTGCCGATCAGCAGCCCGCTGGAGGCGAGCTTCGCGATCCCGCCGACGCCGCCTCGCGCCGAGAAGAAGACCCCTGCCCAGAAGACGATCACGATGACGATGCCGGTATAGACGCCGCTGGTCGCGAGCTTCGGGTTGAAGACGTACGCGAGCGTGCTGGCGACGAAGCCGAGCAGCGTCGGGTAGTAGAAGATCGTCATCGCGAACTGGCACCAGACCGCGAGCAGTCCCCAGCGGGCCGAGAGGCCCTCGCTGACCCAGCGGAAGACGCCGCCCGACCAGCCGGACGCCAGCTCGGCGGCGACCAGCGCCTGCGGCAGCAGGAACACGATCGCCGGCACGACGTAGAGGAACACGCACGTCAGGCCGTAGATCGCCATCGTCGGCGCGCTGCGCAGGCTCGCGACCGACGCGGTCGTCATGAACGCGAGCGTCAGCCAGGTGATGTAACTCGGCTTCGCGACGGCGAAGCTGGCCGCCGGGGCGGTGCCCGCTCGATCGGCAGGGACGTCGCTCGCGCTCATGGGTGGCCTATCTGTGCCATCGCCTGGGAATCCTCTCTTTGAGGTGGATGAGCGGACTTCATCCGGAAGGGGTGATTCGGCGGACTTCGACCAGCTCCAGTCCGAGCGCCTGCGCGCGGTCGAGCAGGCCGTGCAGCGCCGCCTGGTCGGCGACCGGCCCGCGCAGCGACGTCTCGCCTCCCTCGACGGTGGCGGACATGCCCGCGAACTCGGCGAGCAGCCAATCGCTCACGTGTCCCCGCAGGCGGATCTCGTAGGTGGCGCACACGGCCGAACAACCTCTCGATGCACGATCCGGGTGAACAAGCTCGCTGCTGACCGGATGAGCCGTCTTCGCCTCCTCCGGATGAATCGCGGCGTCTCGACCCTGACGCATCCGCGCTCATTAGTCAGGACTCTGGTTGACTAGCCGCAAGACCAGAATGGACGAACAGGCCGCCACCCCCGTCATCGCGACCAAGCTGCTCGCACCGAGAGCGCCGCCGCAATGCCTCCCGCGTCCGCGACTGCTCGACGCCATTGATCGCGGCGTCGGCAGGCCGGTCACTCTGCTGTCCGCACCGGCGGGCGCCGGCAAGACCGCGCTGCTGTCGAGCTGGATCGCCGAACGCGCCGCCCCCGGTCCCGTGTGCTGGCTCACGGTCGACCGCGAGGACGCCGCGCCCGCGCGCTTCTGGAGCGCGCTGCTCGCGGCGCTGCGCGAGCCCGTCACCGACAACGTCCCGGAGGCGGCGGCGCTCGCCGCGCTCCGATCGCCCGTCGACACCCTGGACGAGCGCTTCCTGCCCGAGCTCGCGAATGCGCTCGCGGCGCTCGGGGCGCCGCTCGTGCTCGTGCTCGACGACCTCCACGAGATCGTCGCGACGCCCGTCGTTGACCAGCTCTCCTGGCTGCTGCAGCACGCGCCCGCGCAGCTGCGCGCCGTGCTCGCGACCCGCACCGATCCCGCGTTGCGCCTCGCCCGCACGCGCGTGCACGGCGAGCTGACGGAGCTGCGCGCCGCCGAGCTGGCGTTCACGCTCGAGGAGACCCGCGCGCTCTACGGCGAGCTGCACGTCGAGCTCGGCGAGCCCGACCTCGCCGCGCTGTGGCGGCGCACCGAGGGCTGGGCGGCGGGCCTGCGACTGGCCGCGCTGTCGCTCTGCGACTGCGAGGACCCGGCGCGCTTCGTCGCCGACTTCGCGCACGGCGACCGCGCCGTCGCCGACTTCCTCGCGACCGAGGTGCTCGACCGCCAACCGCCCGACGTGCTCGACTTCATGCTGCGGACCTGCCTCGTCGACGACCTCGGCCCGCAGCTCGCGGACGCGCTCGTCGGCAAGACCGACAGCGCCGCGGTGCTCGCCCGGCTGGAGCGTGAGAACGCCTTCCTGCACGCGCTCGACGCATCGGCGCAGACCTACCGCTACCACCAGATGTTCCGCGACCTGCTGCGTGCGCGGCTGCACCACACGCGCCCCGCCGAGGCGGTCGAGCTGCACCGCCGCGCGGCTGCCTGGCACGCCGTGCACGACGAGCCCCTGCCGGCCCTGCGGCACGCGCTCGAGGCCGGCGCGTGGGACCAGGCGTCGCAGCTGGCGACGGAGAACTGGCTCGCGCTGGTCATGAGCGGCCGCTCCGCGACCCTGCACGAGCTGCTCGGACGAGTCCCGCCAGCCGTCGCGCAAGCCGACGCGGAGCTGGCCGCCATGACCGCCGACAGTCGGCTCGAAGCGGGTGACCTCACCGGAGCCGACGAGCTGATCGCCGCCGCCGAGCAGCACGCGGCGGACGTGCCGGCGACACGCCGCGAGCGTTTCGCCGGCGTGCTGTCGGCTGCGAAGCTCCACCGTGCGCGCCTGCGCGGCGATCTCCCGCACACCGTCGGCGCGACACGCGAGCTGTTGGCGCGCACCGACGACGGCGACGCGTCCGCCGGCCAGGTCCGCTGCGTCGCGCTCGCGCATCTCGGTGCCGCGGAGCTGTGGTGGGAGGACGCGACGCATGCGCGCGAGCACCTCGAGCAGGCGCTCGCGCTCGCCGACGCGCACGGCGCCGTGCAGGTGCAGCTCGACTGCCTCGGGCAGCTCGCGGTCGCCGAGGCGATGCAGGGCCGCTTGACGCGCAGCAGCGCGTTCAGCCGAGAGGCGCTCGCGCTCGCGGCCACCCGCAGCTCCGAGTCGCGGCCGGCGACCGCATGCGCCCAGCTGGCCGCGGGCGTCGTCGCGCTGCTGGCGGCCGAGACGAACGCGGCGATGCTCGCGCTGGAGCGCGCCGCCGTCGCCGCACGCTCGGCGGAGCCGCCCGTGCAACTGGCCGTCGCGCTCGCGCAGTCGCTCGCGCTCGCGAGCGGCGGGCCCGACGCGGCACGCCGCGGGCGCCTCAAGCTGCTGGCGGCGAAGCAGCTCGCGCAGCACGCGCAGGTGCCCGCGTCGCTGCTCGCGGCGCTCGAGAGCTGCGAGGCGCGCGCGCTGATCGCCGCCGGGGAGCCGGCCGCCGCGCGCTCGACGCTCGCGAGCGCGTTCGGCGACGACCCCTGGCCCGCCCACGCGCAGCTCGTGCGGGCGCGACTCGAGCTGCACGCCGGCGAGCCGCGCGCGGCGCTCGCCGCGCTCGACCTGGCGCTGGCCGACGCGATCCATCCGGCGCTGCGGGTCGAGGCGCTCGTGCTGCGCGCGCTCGCACAGCACGCTGCGCACGAGCACGACGCCGCGCACGACGCGTTCGAGCAGAGCCTTGCCTGCGCCGAGACCGAGCCGTTCCGCGCCGCCTTCCTCGACGGCGGGCCGGCGGTCCGCGAGCTGCTCGCGCTGCACGCGCGCGGCGGCACCGCATACCCCGACATGCTGGCCGAGCTGCTCGACGGCGCCGCCCGCGCCTCGGAGGGGCCGGCGCCTGCGCTCGCGGAGGCGCTGACCGAGCGCGAGCGGGCGGTGCTGCGACTGCTGCCCACCCAGCTCACCCACGCGGAGATCGCCGGCGAGCTGTTCGTCTCCGTCAACACCGTCAAGACGCACGTCCGCGGCATCTATCGCAAGCTCGACGTGGCCCGCCGCGCCGACGCCGTCGATCGGGCACGCGGTCTGCAGCTGCTCTCCTCTCACGCCCGCGTCGCCCTCACGCAGCGCGCGCTCACCCCTCCCGGGTGAAGCCGGCTCATCCCGTCGGGCTAGACAATTGCGAGCCGATGACGGCAACGAGCAGCGCCGAGGGCGGGGCGCCAGCCGATCGCAAGGCGGGCGGCGGCGTGCTGGCCGCAACCTGCATCTCGGCGCTGATCGTCAACGCCAACACGTCCGCCGTCAGCATCCTGCTGCCCGCGATCAGCGCCGACACCGGCACCTCGACGACCACGCTCCAGTGGGCGGTGACGGGCTACTCGCTCGTCGGCGCGGCCGTGATCGTCACGTCGGGCGTGCTCGGCGACATCGCCGGGCGGCGGCGCGTATTCGTCGCCGGACTCGCGCTGTTCGTCGTCTCCTGCGTGCTGATCGCCCTCGCCGGCAGCGGCGCCGGCGTGATCGCGGGGCGCTGCATCCAGGGCGCCGCGGGCTCGACGCTGCTCGCCTGCGGGTTGAGCCTGCTGTCCGTCGCCGCCAGCGGGACGGAGCAGGTGCGCGCGGTGTCGCTGTGGGGCGCCGCCTCCGCCGTCGGCGCGGCGGCCGGACCGCTGATCGGCGGCCTGCTCGTCGATTCCACGGGCTGGCAAGGCCTCTTCTGGATCGACGCCGGCGTTGCAGCACTCTGCATCCCGCTCACGCTGCGCACGGTGCAGGAGTCGCTTGACCCCGACCGCCCGCGCTCGATCGACGTCGGTGGCATGCTGCTCGTCGCGGGCACGCTCGTGCCGTTCGTGCTCGCGCTCAGCCTCGGCTCCGGCTGGGGCTGGGGATCCGTGCGCACGCTCTGCTGCTTCGCCGCCAGCGCCCTGTGCGGAATCGGCTTCGTCGCGGTCGAGCGGCGCGTCAAAGCGCCGCTCGTGGACCTGCGGCTGCTGCGCAACGGCGTGCTCGTCGGCGCGACGCTCGCGATCCTGATCGGCGCCGGAACGATCAACGCTCTGATGTACGTCACCAGCCTCTACTTCCAGGACCCCGCCGGGCTCGGCATGACACCGCTGCAGGCCGGGCTCGCGACGCTCCCGGCAACCGCCGGGCTGATCGTCGTCACGCCGTTCGTCAGCCGCCTCGCCGTCAAGCTCGGCTCCCGACCGACGATCGGCATCGGCTTCGCGATCACCACCGCGGGCTTCGCCGCGATGGCCTTCGTCACCGACAACTGGGCCTACGGGCTGTTCGTGCTGCCGCTGATCGCCATCGCGATTGGCATGGGCCTCTCGAACAACTGTGCCTCCTCCGCCGCCACCGCATCCGTGTCCCAGAACGAGGTCGGCGCCGCCTCCGGCATCTCCAACATGGCCCGCTACGTCGGCGCGGCGCTGCTCACCGCAGCCGCCGCGACGATCTACGGCGGCGCCACCGCCGACGGCACCACCCAGCACGCGGAGGCGATCGCCGACGGCGTCGCCCGCTCCGCCCTCCTGATGACGATCATCTCCGCCGCCGGCATCGCGGTCGCGTTTCTCTACGGCCGCCACCGACCGGCAGAGCCGCAGCTCGCCGACCGCGCGGCGGCAGCAGCGATCGTCGTGTACACCGTGCCCGATCGACGTGCCCCCGCCGGCCTTCCCGAGCGAGCCTGACCCCGGCGGATGGGGGAAGGGCCTGTAGTAGAACTCCGGCGGTGCCGTACACGCTCAAGAACCTCAAGGCGGACCTGGAGGACCTCGGGTCCAACTTCGCCGGAGCGCCGGGCCTGGAGTTCCGCCACGCGAGCAAGGCGCTCGGGCTCGAGCAGTGCGGCCTTTGCTACCAGCGCATCCCGCCCGGCTATCGCTTCCCGTTCGGCCACACGCACAAGCAGCAGGAGGAGCTCTACGTGGTCGTACGCGGGAGCGGCCGGATGAAGCTCGACGACGAGATCGTCGAGGTCGGGGAGTGGGACGTGGTGCGCGTCCCACCCGGTACGTGGCGAGGCTACGAGGCCGGGCCGGAGGGGCTCGAGATCATCGTGGTCGGCGCACCCAACCTCGGCGATAACCCGCGCGAGGACGTGGAGGGGCAGCGCGGCTGGTGGGCTGAGTAGCGCCGGTCGGAGCTCCTGGCCGGCGTCGGCCACATCGCCACCCCAGCCGAGGCCATGCGGGCCGCCGCGGCGGAATTTTCCTTCAGCCGCACGCTAGGTCCGGCGCTCCGAGATACAGTCCGCCGATGAGCTCCATCAGCTACGGGGAGCCTGCCGCGGCCGCACGGACGCCGGCGCTGTTCGGACGCGTGATGGCGCTCGTGGCGCTGACGGTCGCCGCCGCGACGCTCGGCGTCTGGGTCGCGCGCGGATGGGGCGGCGCCGGCTGGTTCGTCGCGTGGCTGCTGGCGATCGGTTGCCTGGTCGGCTTGAACGTCGCCAACGCGCGCGGTCAGCGGGGGCTCGCGCTGGGGCTGCTGCTCGCGTTCGGCCTGCTGATCGGCGCGAGCGTCGCGACGACCGTCAACTACTACGCCCAGACCGACCCGACCGCGGTCCGTCAGGCGTTCGGCGCCACCGCGCTGTTCGTCGCGGCGCTCGGGTCGGGCGGCTACGCGATCCGCCGCGACCTGTCGTTCCTCTACCGGCTTCTGTTCTGGCTGCTGCTCGCGCAGATCGCCGCCGGGATCGTGCTGATCTTCGTGCGGATCCCGGCGGCCTACACGATCTGGTCGCTGTTCGGGCTCGCCGTCTTCGGGCTCTACACCGTCGTCGACTTCAACCGGCTGCGACGCGCCGGCCAGGAGGAGGCGATCCCGCTCGCGGCCGGCATCTTCCTCGACGTGCTGAACATCTTCCTGCTGTTCCTGCGCCTCTTCGCGCGCTCCCGCTAGCCAGCCGCGGGATCGAGGCCGACCGCGAGAGCGGCCCGGGCTATCCCGCCGCCGCGTCGCCGTCGGCCAGGTCCTCCACGCGAGCCGGCTTGCGCGAGTACATCTCTCTGTCGGCGCGGGCGATCGCGGCGCGGGGGTCGTCGCCGGGCTGCGCGAACGTGGCGCCGACGGTGACGTGCACGGGCTCGGCGGTCTCGCCCGCGTGGATCGTGCCGGCGAGCGCATCCTCGATCCGCTCCCACACGTCGAGGGCGGCGTGCGCGTCGGGCACCTCCGCCACGACGACGAACTCGTCGCCGCCGAGGCGCGCGACCGTGTCATGCGGACGCGTCGCCGCCGTGAGGCGCTGCGCGACCGCCACCAGTACCGCGTCGCCGGCGTCGTGGCCGAAGGCGTTGTTGACCAGCTTGAAGTCGTCGACGTCGACGACCACGACGAGCACCTCGCCGCCGTGGCGCAGCCGGCGCCCGAACGCGTGGGCGAGCCGGTCGCCGAGCAGCAGCCGGTTGACCGCGCCGGTGAGCGGGTCGCGGCACGCCGCGTCGCTGACGTCGCGGGCGATCCGCGTCAGCTCAAGCCGCCAGACGGCCTGCTCGGCGACGTCGTCGAACCGCGCGAGCTGCTCGTCGTCGAGCTCGCGCGCCTCCGTGTCCCAGGCGCACAGCGTGCCGATCACCTCACCGCCGCTGACGCGCAGCGGCACCGACAGGTAGAAGCGCACCGGTTCCGGCCCCTGCACGAACGAGCTGTAGCCGAAGCGCAGGTCGCGCGTCGCGTCCGCGCACACGACCCGCTGCTCGTCGTCCACGACCAGCCGGCACATCGAGTCCTCGCGCGGGTGCTCGCCGAGCGGCGCGCCGACCGCGGCGACGCGGTGCTGCGCGTCCTCGGTGAGCAGGTGGACGGCGCCGGCGCATGCGCCGGTGACGTAGGCGCCGAGCCGCACGAGCGCCGTCAGCGCAGCGTCCCCGGCCTGCTCCAGCAGGCCGAGGCTGGCGATCGCTTCGGCACGGCGACGCTCGACTTCCGACATCTACCAACACCAACGGCACGAATGCCCCGGGACTTGAGCCCGATGCTCAGTGCAGCGCCTCTGCGCGCAGATGCCGCGCGTCCACGAACTTCAAGACGCTCTGTTCGTGCCACGGCACGGGCGCGATGCGGGCGCCGGGGTCGTCGAACCGCACGAGTCCCGCTGGGGTTGCGACCTTGAAGCCGTGTCCGTTGAGCGCGGTGAGCAGGCCTCTCCCGGCCGGGACCGGCACAAGGACGGTGTTGCCGCCGGCGGCCCGGAGCGCGGCAAGGGTTTTGTCCACCTGCTCCACCGTCGGCATCGATTCGGCGCCGGTGTAGGGGGAGACGTTCACGACGCCGTTCGCGTCGGCGATGCGATGGCCCGTGGTGAGGAGGATCGCCACGGGCGCCCCCCGCTCGATCGTCCAGCGACGGGGGCCGTCGGCGAGCGCCGCGAAGAGCTGCCGGTCCTCCGGGTCGGGGTTCGGTTCGAGCGGCCGCTCGTAGCGGTTGAGGGCGTTCGGCGTGAAGCCGCTCGTCAACCGGTCGAGCTGAGACCAGGGTGCGGGGATCTGGGCCAGCGAGCAGACGACGACGCCGAGCGCGAAGAGCGACACGACGATCGCCGGGGTCGGGCGGCGGGCGCGATCGGCCGCGAGCGACCGGATCGCGACGTAGGCGAGCAGGACGACGGCGAAGCTCCACGGCGAGAACAGCGCCACCAGGTTGTATGGATGCGAGCGACCGACGTAGTAGCCGGCCGACCCGAGGCCGAAGATCCCGATCCACACGAGCATGCCGGTGAGGACGGCGTTCGGATCGCGCTTGACCGCCAGCACCGTTCCGGCCCCGATCGCAGCAACGTACGTCAGGTAGATCAGCAGGGGCAAGCCGAGGACGCCCGCCATCGGCAGCAGGCCGAACCCCATCGAGAACAGGCGGGCGAACTCGACGAGGCGGTCGAGCTGCGGCAGTTCGCCCGCGCGGGCGAGCGTCAGCGCGGCCACGAGGACGAACGCGCCGAGGAGCCCGGCGGCGGCCATGCCGGCCAGACGCGGGATCGCCTTGCGACGGGGTTCCGGCGCGGTCCAGAGCAGCGCCGCGAGCGTGGCGCCCAGCGCCGCGACGCCGAACTCGACGTTGTTGAAGATGGCGAGGCCGGCGAGCAGGAAGATCGCCCATCGACCGGCCCTGCCGCCGCCACGGTCCAGCTGCCGCGCGGTCAGCCAGGCCAGCAGGAACGGAGCTGCGTAGCGCAGCGGGAACATGCCGAAGTAGCTCCCGTAGCTGTCACGCAGGACTCCGCTCCCCTCCGAGATGAAGAGGCTCGTCGCCAGGAACGGCAGATACAGCGCCAAGGCGCCGAACGGGCTGCGGGTCACGCGCCGCAGGACGCCGAACATGGCAAGCAGCGCAAGCGTCGTCAGCGCGGTCATCGTGAGCGTGAACGCGAGCAGCGTCTTGCCGAAGATCGTCAACGCGAGCGCGGGCAGATACGGCAGCAGCGAGCCGTACTGCGCGGTGAAGTCGACGAGCGGCGTGAGGCCGTTCACGACCGCGAACGTCTCGTCGAGCGTGAAACCGAGGTGGAAGCGCAGGGAGGGGTTCGCAGACGCAATCGACTGGTCGGAGTTGACCGAGGCGAGCATCCACACGACCGTGAAGGCGACGGCCAGGCCGATCGCGACGAGCGCGCGAGCACGCGTCGGCTCAAGCCATCGTGCGACCGCTTCGCGCACACGGGTGCTCCTGATCCCGAGCACGAGCGCGCCGGCCAGGACGGCGGCGACCAGGAGCGTGGCGGACGAGAAGTACCTGTGCTGGTAGGAGAAGTCGTGGGTGGCGGTGTAGATCGGCCCGTACACCCGTCCGCGCTGAGCGATCAGCGCCGCGACCACGAGGCCGAGCAGGGCGGCCTGGGCCGCCAGGGCCGCGGTCGATGCCGCGCGGGCGGACACTGCCGGCGGCCGGCGGGCCAAGCTGGCGGTGGCCCACGCCAGCAGGAGCGGCGCGAGCAGCGCGACCGCGTAGCGGCCCTGCTCCGTCGGCTCCGGGAGGAACGGCTGAGGCAGGCCGCTCGGGAGCGGGTGGAATGGATGGCCGGGCTCCAACAGCCTGCCCATGGGAGCGCCGAGGACGACGACTGCCAGGACCGCGACGACGGCGCACGGGAGCGCGCACAACCACGCCGCCGTCGCGGCATCCATCCGGATCGTGCGACGGCCTGCTCGATCCGCCGGCTGCGTCACAGCCGTCCCCCCGGACGCGGCGCTCATGCGGGCACTTTACCGGCGGCGCAATCCGCAAGCGACCGCGCGGTCGGGGGGCCGCGGGGCGCTCAGCCGGTGCGCTCCAGCACCACGACCGGAATCTGACGGTCTGTCTTCTTCTGGTACTCGTCGTAGTCGGGCCAGACCGCCGCCATCTTGCGCCACATCTCCGGCTTCTCGTCCGGCGTCGCGTCGCGTGCGCGCGCTCTGAAGACATCGCCTTTGACCTGCACCTGGACGTCCGGGTCGGCCTGCAGGTTGAGGTACCAGCCGGGGGGCTGGTCGGTCCCGCCGCGGGAGGCGACGATCAGGTAGTCGTCGCCGTCGCGCTCGAAGATCAGCGGCGTCGTGCGCTCGGCGCCGCTCTTGCGCCCTCTCGTCGTCAGCAGCAGGATCGTCGTCCCGCGCTGCCAGCTGTAGCCCTCCTCACCGTCGGTCGCGCGGTAGCGATCGACGTGCTCCTGTCCAAACAACATCGGTGCCTCCTAGGCTCGCTCGCCTCGAATCTAGCGTGCGGGCGACGAGCTGAGCTGGGTCGCTCGACCATCGTCGAACAGCGCTCGGGTCGGCGCCCGCGCCCCGCCCTCAGCCCGCGACCATGCGGTACACGCCCGGCAGGTCCGGGTAGCCGCTCGACGCCCAGCCGGAGTGCTGGAGCGCGGCGATCTGCAGCTCGGGCGGCTGGCCGGCACTCGTGAGGATCGACTGGACGCCGGCGCTTGCGCGGCCGTAGCCCGCGACCGTGTCCTGCCCCTTCAGCCAGCCGGCGGTCGCGTTGGCGGCGGCGATCGGGTCGGACCAGACGGCGCCGGCGGTGCCGTAGCGGCCCGCGTCGGTCCAGCCGATGTTGAGCCAGTTGTGGTTGCCCTGCGCCTCGCGCGAGGCGGCCGCGCCGCCTGACTCCTCCGCCAGCATCCACGACGCGACGACCTGCGGGTCCAAGCCGGTCTGCGCGGCGAGCTGCGTCGCGAACTGCTGCTGGCCCGGCGTCATCATGCTCGCGGCGTGGGCGCTCAGGCCCGCGCCCGGGACGGCCGCCGGCGCCTGGGCCTGGGCGAGCACGTTCGCGAAGCTCGCCGACCCGGACGCCGAGGCGAGCGGCGCGGTCGTCTGTGCAGCGGCGGCAGGCGCTGCCGCGCCGCCGTTCTGCAGCGGCGCGATCAGCTGCCCCTGGATCTGCTGGATGCGCGCGACCGCGTCGAGAAGGCTCATCGTTCCCCCGGGGTGATCGGCAGCGCCGGGTCGAACTTGAGGCGGCCGGGCCGGGCCGGCGCCGCCGCTCAGCGCGGGTCCTCCACCAGCTCCTCGTCCGCGCGGATGATGTGCATCACCGCGTTGATGAGCGCGAGGTGGGTGAACGCCTGCGGGAAGTTGCCCATGTGACGGCCGGAGTGGGGGTCGATCTCCTCCGCGTAGAGCGCGAGTGGGCTGGCGTAGGAGAGCAGCTTGTCGCACAGATCGCGAGCCCGCGTGACCTCGCCGATCTCCACCAACGCGGAGACGAGCCAGAAGGAGCAGATCGCGAACGTGCCCTCCTCGCCGGCGAGGCCGTCGTCGGTCTCCTCCACGCGATAGCGCAGGACCATGTCGTTCTCGGTCAGCTCGTCGGCGATCGCCAGGACGGTCGCGCGCGTGCGCGGGTCGTTCGGCGGCAGGAAGCCGAGCAGCGGGATCAGCAGCAGCGAGGCGTCGAGCGCCTCGGTTTCGTAGTGCTGGACGAACACGCCCCGCTCGTCGACGCCGCGCTCGCAGATCTCCTCGTGCATCTCGTCGGCGGCGGCGCGCCAGCGCTTGGCGGAGGCGCGGTCGCCGCGCAGACGCGCGAGCCGCGCGCCGCGGTCGGCGGCGACCCAGCAGAAGACCTTCGAGGAGGTGAAGTCCTTCGGCTCCCCGCGCACCTCCCAGATGCCGCGGTCGGGCTCGCGCCATTCCGCCACGGCCGCGTCGACCTGCTGCACGATCAGCGGCCACATGCGGTCGTCGAGGCGGTCGCCGGAGCGCACGTGCAGGCGGATCGAGTCGAGCAGCACGCCCCACACGTCATGCTGGCGTTGGTCCCACGCGCCGTTGCCGATGCGCACCGGCTTGGCCCCTTCGTAGCCGGACAGGTGCGGCAGCTCCTCTTCGTCGAGCCGCTCGCGCCCGTCGATCCCGTACATGATCCGCAGCTGTCCGCCGGATTCGAGGCGGTCCATGATGAAGTAGAGGAAGTCGTGCGCCTCGCGGTCGAAGCCGAGCGTCGAGAGGCCCCACAGCATGAACGTCGAGTCGCGCAGCCAGGTGTAGCGGTAGTCCCAGTTGCGCTCGCCGCCGGGCGTCTCGGGCAGCGACGTCGTCGCCGCCGCCACCAGCGCGCCGGTCGGGGCGTAGGTGAGCCCCTTCAGCGTCAGCGCGGAGCGCTGCAGGTGCACGCGCCAGGGGTGGTCCGGGAAGCGCCCGCGGCTGATCCACTCGTGCCAGAAGTTGCCGGTGTAGGACAGCTGCGCTCTGGCCTCGTCGTAGGTCGCCGGAGGCAGGTGCTCGCTCCAGCCGAGCGCGCAGAAGCGCGTCTCGCCGGCGCGCAGGCGCGTCTCGGCACGGGCGCGCGGGCCCTCGAAGCCGAGCCGCATGTCGCTGCGCAGCCGCAGGCGCATCGACTGCCCCTCGACGGTGCAGACGCCGTCGCCGTAGCCCTCGCCCTCGTAGTGCCAGGCCCCGCGCTTGCGTCCGTAGTCGAACGCCGGCTCGCAGTCCATCTCGACGTCGACGAAGCCGTTGAGGCAGCGCATCGTGCGCAGCAGGACGTGGGCGGCCTCGTGGTCGCGCGGGGAGCGCGCGTAGCGGTGCGAGCGCTCCTCCCCGTGGTGCCACGGACCGAGCACGAGCACGTCGCGCACGACCAGCCAGCCGGTCGGCGTGCCCCACGTCGTCTCGAGGATCATCGTGCCGGGCAGGTAGCGGCGGTCGGTCGGGACCGCCTCGTCGCGCGGGCCGACGCGGAAGCGGCCGGCGTGGCGATCGAGGATCCCCGCGAAGACGGACGGGCCGTCCATCCGCGGCAAGCACATCCACTCGACGTTGCCGCTCAGCGCGACGAGCGCGCAGACCTCGCAGTCCGACAGGAAGCCGTAGTCGGCGATCGGCGGGAAGGGGCTGCCGCCGAGCGGGATCTCGTGCTGCGCAGCCTCGGTTGGGACGACGTCGAACTCCACGGCCGACTGAGGCTAGCGGCCGCGCGCCGTTCTGCGTCTGTCCAGAGGATGCGCTCGGCGACGACGCGCGGCCGGCGCATCCTCAGTCGTCGTCGCGCCCGAGCGCGTCCTTCACCTTGTCGGCGGCGTCGCCGACCTTGTCCTTCGCGCTGCCGCTCGCCTCGTCGACCTTGCCCTCGCGGCGCAGGCCGTCGTCGTCGGTGAGGTCTCCGGCTGCCTTCTTGATGCGGCCCTTCGCGGTGTCGGCGTCGCCGTCGCCCATGGTGGTCTCCCTTTGTGGTGGGGCTCGTGTCGACCCAGACGGTCCCCGGTGCGTGGAGCTGCGAAACGCGGGTAGCACCACCCGCATGACGAGATTCGGCTACACGATGATGTGCGAGCAATCGCGGCCGGACCAGCTCGTGCAGGACGTGCAGGCGGCCGAGCGGGCCGGCTTCGACTTCTCCGTCATCAGCGACCACTACGCGCCGTGGCTGGACGCGCAGGGCCACTCCGGCTACGCGTGGTCGATCCTCGGCGCAGCCGCGCAGGCGACCGACGCGATCCCCCTGATGACCTACGTCACCTGCCCGATCCTGCGCTACCACCCGGCGGTCGTCGCGCAGAAGGCGGCGACGATGCAGATCCTCTCCGGCGGGCGCTTCCGGCTCGGGCTCGGCGCGGGCGAGAACCTCAACGAGCACGTCGTCGGCGAGCGCTGGCCGATGGTCGGCGAGCGGCACGAGATGCTGGAGGAGGCGGTCGAGATCATCGCCGCGCTGTTCGACGGCGACGGGACGACCAACTACCGCGGACGGCATTTCCAGGTCGACTCCTGCGTTCTCTACGACCTCCCCGACGAGCGCGTGCCGATCGGGATCGCGGTGTCCGGCCCGGACTCCTGCCGGCTGGCCGGCGCGCACGCCGACGCGATGATCGCGGTGCAGCCCGAGGCCGAGCTGGGAGAGCTGTTCGACAGAGCCGGCGGCGCGGGCAAGCCGCGCATCGGCCAGATCGCCGTCTGCTGGGACCCCGACCGCGACGCGGCCGTGCGGCGCGCGCACGAGCAGTTCCGCTGGTTCGGGCTCGGCTGGAAGGTCAACGCCGACCTGCCCAACCCGACCGCGTTCGACGGCGCCACGCAATTCGTGACGCCGGAGCAGGTCGGCGAGGCGCTCGCCTGCGGTCCCGACGTCGAAGCGCACGTCGAGGCGATCAAGCCCTACCTCGAGGTCGGCTTCGACGAGGTCGCGCTCGTGCAGATCGGCGCCGACACGCAGGAAGATTTCTGCACGTGGGCGGAGCGGGAGCTGCTGCCGGCGTTGCGGGCGCTGTGAGCGCCCGCCGCAACTCCACCGCCGGTGCATGTGTTTCGATGCCCCGATGGCCGCCGACGAGCACGACGACGACCACCAGCGCCTCACGCGCCGGCAGGCGCTGCGCGCGGGCGCCGGGGCTTGCGCCGGCGGCGCCGCGATGCTCGGGCTGCTGGGCGCCGACGGATCCACGAGCGCGCTCGGCGAGCAGCTCAAGCGCTACGGCCGCACCGCGGTCGACCCGGTCGCGCAGAACGCGATCCTGATCGTCACCGACTCCACGCGCGCCGACTATCTCGGCGCGTACGGCAGCAAGCGCGGGCTGACGCCGAACCTCGACGCGCTCGCGCGCGACGGGCTCACGTTCACGCGCGCGCACCCGGAGGCGATGCCGACCGGGCCGGCGCGCAACACGCTGCTCACCGGCGACCGCCAGTTTCCGTTCCGCAACTGGCGCCCCGAGCAGCACCTGCCGACGAATCCCGGCTGGAACTCGATCCCCGCGGGCGAGCCGACGTTCCTCGAGCTGCTCGACCGCGCCGGCGTCACGACCGCGTACGTGACCGACAACCCATTCCTCGTCGGCCCGCGCTACACGCGCGTGCAGCGCCGCACGGACCACTTCGTCGGCTTCGAGGGGCAGACGGCGGTCTACTCGGCCAGACATCGTGACCCCGTGCCCGTCGAGCAGGTGCAGCGCTTCCTGCCGCCGTCGCTGCGCGGAGGTAGCGGCGCCGAGGCGGCGCTCGCGCTCTACCTCGCCTACGCGCCGCGCGGGATGGCCGAGGACGACTACTTCACCGCGAGAGTCTTCAGGGCGGCGATCGACCTGCTCGACACGCTCCGCCAGCACCAGCCGTTCGTGCTCGTCGTCGACGGCTTCGACCCGCACGAGCCGTGGGATCCGCCGCCCGCGTGGGCGAGCAGATTCGCCGGCGAGAACCCGCTCGACTACGAGCCGCTGCATCCCTTCAACGCACCGATCAGCGCGATGAGCCAGCTCGGCCTCTCGCCCGCGGTCGCCAAGCGCGTGCAGGGCCTCTACAGCGCGGAGCTCGCCTTCACCGACCACTGGATCGGCAATCTGCTCGGCAAGGTCGCGAGCGCCGGGCTGACCGACTCGACCGCCGTCATGTACACGAGCGACCACGGCATCCTGCTCGGCGAGCACGGGCTGATCGGCAAGAGCGGACGGCACATCCACAAGGAGATCCACCACACGCCGCTCATCGTCAAGCACCCCGGGCGCAGCCTGGCCGGCCACCGCAGCGCCTATTTCGCCTCCACGAACGACGTCGCCCCGACGCTGATGTCGTTCCTCGGCGTGAGGCCCGGCCGGCGGATGGACGGCGAGGACCTCACGGCCGTCTTCGACCGCACGCGCAAGGGCGAGGTCGCCGTGCGCAGATTCATGACCGCGTCCTACGACGACTACGTCATGTGCCACGACGGCCGCTGGCTGCTGACGATGCGCACCGACGGCTTCGACAAGCAGCTGTTCGACACGAGATACGACCGCGGCGAGACGCGTAACCTCGCCGCCTCCCGTCCCGACGTCGTGCGCCGCCTCACGGCTGCGCTGCGCAGGGACGCGGGCGGCCCGCTCCCGCGCTTTACCCGCACCGGCGTGCGCTGAGCGCGCGGGCTGTAGCGTCGCGGCTCATGCGCGAGCCGACGACGATGACCTACACAGTCGCCGACCGCGTCGCGCGCATCACGCTGAACCGACCCGAGCGCGGGAACGGACTGACGCCGACGCTGATCGCCGAGCTCGCGGCGTGCGTTGAGCGCGCGGACCTCGACCCCGCGGTGCGCGTGATCCTGCTGGCGGGGAACGGCAAGGGCTTCTGCGGCGGCTACGACCTCGTCGCGAGCGCGGAGGGGATGGGCGAGGGCGACTTCAGCGATGGCGGCGGCGCCACGACGGCCGGCATGACCGGGCCCACGGCACCGCCTCCGCCCGGCTCCCCGCTGGACCCGATGACGATCGCGGTGAATCACGACCCCGCGGGCACGTGGGACCCGCTCGTCGACCACGCGATGATGAGCCGCAACGTGCGCGCGTTCATGACGCTGTTCCACGCGTCGACGCCGACCGTCTGCAAGGTGCACGGCTTCTGCGTCGCGGGCGGCACGGACCTCGCGCTCTGCTCGGACCTGCTGGTGATCGCCGACGACGCGAAGATCGGCTACCCGCCGGCGCGCGTGTGGGGGTCGCCGACGACGTCCATGTGGGCGCAGCGGCTCGGCCCGCAGCGCGCGAAGCGCCTGCTGTTCACCGGCGACTGCCTGTCCGGCGCGGAGGCGCTCGAGTGGGGCCTCGCGATCGAGGCGCCCTCGCCCGAGCAGCTCGACGAGCGCACCGAGATCCTCGTCGAGCGGATCGCGCGGCTGCCGCTCAACCAGCTGCAGATGATGAAGCTGCTCGTCAACCAGCAGTTGTACGCCCAGGGCCTCCACGCCACGCAGCTGATCGGGACCGTGTTCGACGGCATCGCCCGCCACACGAGCGAGGGCTTCGCCTTCCAGCAGCGCGCCGCGCAGGAGGGCTTCCGCACAGCGGTGCGCGAGCGCGACGAGCCGTTCGGCGACGCCGGCGGCTCGACGTTCAAGGGCTGAGCGGCGGGCGATTCAGCCCGCCGCCACCAGCACCTTCGCGCGCGCCGCCTTCACCGCCAGCTTCAAGGCGTCGACGTCGTAGGCGCCGTGGTGGCGCGTGCCGTTGATGAAGAAGCTCGGCGTGCCGGCGACGCCGCTGAGGTCGGCGCTCTCGACGTCGCGCGCGACGCGGCCGGCATAGTCGCCGTCGCGCAGCTCGCGGCGGAAGCGGTCGACGTCGAGGCCGAGCTGCTCGGCGTATCTCACGAGCTGCTTCGGCTTCAACGCGTCCTGATGCTCGAACAGCAGCGCGTGGTAGTCCCAGAAGCGGTCCTGCGCTGCAGCCGCCTCCGCCGCCTCGGCGGCGACCTCGGCGTTGGGATGGACGTCGTTGAGCGGAAGATGGCGCCAGACGTAGCGCAGGTCGCCGTCGCCTTCCAGCAGCTCGCGCACGATCGGCTCCGCGCGGCCGCAGTAGGGGCACTCGAAGTCGCCGTACTCGACCAGCGTCACCGACGCATCGGCCCGCCCGCGCACGCGGTCGTGGTGCGCGTCGACCGGCAGCACGAGGTCCTCGAGCTGGTCGGCGTCGCCGATCAGCAGCCGCAGGCGCCGGCGGCGCGGAAGCCGCGCGATCACCTGGAAGACCGCGAACGAGACGAGCGGAGCGAGCAGCACGCTCAGCAGCACGCCGAGTGTCGCCTCGCGCAGCTCCACGCCGTCGAAGGCGCGGCGCGCGATCAGCAGCGCGACCGTGAAGCCGACGCCGGCCGCCGCGCCCGTCCCGCCGAGTGCGCCCCAACCGACCGGCAGCGCCAGCGCGCCGCGTGGGCGGGTGGGCATCATCAGCGCGACGCGGGAGGCGGCGAGGATCCCCAGCGGCTTGCCGAGCACGTAGGCAAGCACGATCCCCAGCGTGATCGGCGAGGTGAGCGCGTCCCCGAGGAATCCGCCGCCCAGCGGGATCCCCGCGTTCGCGAGCGCGAACAGCGGCACGATGGCGTAGCTGGACCACGGGTGGAAGCGATGCTGCAGCCGCTCGTTCGGCGACAGCGCCGAGTCGACGCTCGCGCGCGCCACCTGCGCGAGCTCCGCGGTCGGCTGCTCGCGGAAGTCGCGGAAGCGATCGGTCGCCTCCTCCAGGTCCACGCGCGCGGCCGGCCGCGCCACGGTCAGCAACCCCATCAGCAGCCCGACGATCACCGGGTCGACGCCCGACTCGTGCACCGCCAGCCACATCGCCACGCCGAGCACGCCGTAGACCCACCCGCGCGCGAGGCCGAGGCCGCGCGCGACGAGCACCGCGACCAGCAGTCCGGCGGCGATCAGCAACGGCGTCACCGACAGGTCGTTCGTGTAGGCGATCGCGATCACGCCGAGCGCGACAAGGTCGTCGACGACGAGCAGCGTCACGAGCAGCACGCGCATCCGCGCCGACAGGCGCGGGCCCACCAAAGCGAGGATCCCGATCGCGAAGGCGGTGTCGGTCGAGAGCGCGACACCCCAGCCGCTCGCCGCGCCGCCGCCCGCGTTCAGTGCCAGGAAGACGCCGACCGCAGCGCCCATCCCGCCGAGCGCGGCGGCCGCCGGCAGCAGCAGACGGCGGCGCTCGCGCAGCTCGCCGAGGTCCAGCTCCCGCCGCGCCTCCAGCCCGACGACGAGGAAGAAGATCGCCATCAGCCCGTCGTTGATCCAGTGGCGCAGGCTCGCCGCGATCGACCAGTCGCCGAGACGGATCGACAGCTCCGTCCCCCATACGCTCGCGTATGACACGACGTCGACGTTCGCCCACACGAGTGCCGCGAGCGCGGCTGCCGCCAGCACCGCCGCGCCGCCGGTCTCCGTGCGCAGGTAGTCGCGCATCGGCGTGCCGAAGGAGCGCGCCCACGCGGTGGTGCGGGTGAAGCTCATCTCACCGGTGGCGCCAGCGGCTGAGCGGCAGCGCGAGCCAGAGCAGCAGGAACACCAGCGCGGAGCCGACGCCGGTGGCGATCGTCATCGGCGTGCTGAAGATGAAGTCGGCGATCAGGACCATCACGGCGGTCATCGCGAGGGCAAGTACGCCGATGCCCGCGATCACGAGCCGGTTCGAGATGAAGACGATCGCCATCTTGTCTCTCGCGCGGAAGTTGAGACGGTGCAGCGCGGTCGGCGCGATCAACAGCGCGGTCGCGAGCAGCGACAGGGCGAGCGCGACGAAGTAGGTGTCGCGCTGGAAGCTCGTGGTCTGCGTGAAGCGCTGCTGGAACGGCACCGCGAGCAGAAACGCGAACAGCACCTGGACGCCCGGCAGCGCGACGCGCACCTCGTTGAGCAGCTCGAGCAAGTTGCGATCGAGCCGCTCCTGCTCCGTCTCATGGCGTTCCTCGGCGGCCATCGTCCGCGGAGCCTACCCCGGGGGCGAGGGGCTCCTATCGCACCGGCCGCAGGAACGGCTTCGTCCGCAGGACGATGCGCGTCTCGGTCACGGCGGCACCCGCCTGGCGCAGCGCGCGGACGGTGTGGTCGAGGTCGTCGGCGTCGACGCAGGCCGCGCGCAGCTGATAGTCGAAGCGGCCGGTGACGAAGCTGACCTCGCGGATCGACGGCAGTTCGCCGGCGGCCGCCTCGAACGACTCGGGCTTGGCGGTCGAGAGCAGCCGCACGTCGATCAGCGCGTCGAGGCCGCGGCCGACGTGGCCGAAGTCGACGAGCGCGGTGAAGCCGGTGACGATGCCCGCCTCGACGAGACGCCGGACGCGCGGCGCGACGGCATGCGGTGAGAGGCCCGCCAGCTCGCCAAGCTCCTTGTAGCTCGCCCGTCCGTTTCGAACGAGTTCACTGAGGATGACGCGGTCGACCTCGTCCAGCGCGGTGGAAATCACGGAGGAGCTCATGACGAGCCGATCCTACCGCCCAAGTGTCCTGCCCTGTGGTCGTCCCGTGGCCTCAGGGCAGGACGCTTCCCGCTGAGCCGAGGAGCGCGCGCAGCTCGGCGAGCAGATGGCGCGGGTCGTCGACGACGTCGCCGTAGGTGTAGCGGCGAAAGTCGTCGCCGCGGGCGTGCGCCTCGCGCTCGCGCCGGCGGTCCAGCTCCCACGCGTGGCGCGAGCCGTGGTAGCGGTAGCCGTCGAGCTCGACGGTCAGGCGCCGTTCGGGCCAGCGGCAGTCGACGCGGCGGCCTCCGGCAAGGCGGTTCGTCTGCGGCAGCGGCAGGCCGGCGCCGCGCAGCAGCGTCAGGAAGCGCCGCTCGAGCACGCTCATCGTGACGCGCACGTCGCCGCGCAGGATCGCCCGCAGCGCTCCTGCGCCGGGGCTCGTCGGACGGCGCGCGAGGACCGCCTCCACGTGCCGCGGCGTGGTGCCGTGCATGATCCCCGCCTCGTGGCACGCCCGCGCAAGCTCCGCCGAGCTGAGCACGCGCGCCAAGTCGACCAGCGTGCGGGCGGGCGCAGTCACGCGAATGCCGTGCGCGAGCATCACGTCGCGTGGATCGAGGCCGCCCCGTGCGCGCCGCGTCTCGACGCCGGCCACGCGCCGCTCGGTCGGTGTGGTCACCTGGGGACGCGGCGCGGGGCCGCGGACGATCGCGAGCAGGTGAGCGGCCGAGCGGCCGCTGAGCGCCGCGCCCGGGCCACACGCCAAGACGGCTGTCAGATACCGCGCCTCTCGATTCGGCGCCCGATGCCCGACGCGGTACACGCCGGGGTGTTCCCGCAGCAGCGAGCCGCTGCGCAGCCGCCGCTTGATCTCCCCGCGCGTGATCCCGGCCTCGATGAGCGCGCCGTGCGTGACGACGCCGTGCGACCCGCTTGCAATCCGCGCAAGCTCCTGGTCCACCGTCCTGCCCCGAGCTCGCATGAGGACCCTGAGGCAGGACGCTCCGGATGTTCGCCCCCGGGCGCAAGACGGATGCCGGCGGCGTCCGTTCCGGATCGGTACACCGTGTCTTCAACGGTTTTGAGCCCTTGACACCGTCAGATTCACCGTTCTCTCATCAGAACGGTGACAGTACCGCGGCTTAAGCGCATCATGACGCACATGACCACCATCGGCGTCCCCACTGAGATCAAGACTGACGAGTACCGCGTCGCGCTGACCCCCTCCGGCGTGCGCGAGCTGACCGACCGCGGCCACGAGGTGCTCGTCCAGGCGGGCGCCGGCGTCGGCTCCGCCATCCTCGACGAGGCCTACGTCGCCCAGGGCGCGCGCATCGTCCCCGACGCCGCCGCGGTGTTCGCGGACGCCGAGCTGATCGTGAAGGTGAAGGAGCCGCAGCCGGGCGAGGTCGCGATGCTGCGCCCGCACCACACGCTCTTCACCTATCTGCACCTCGCCGCCGCGCCGGAGCTCACGCGCGGGCTGATGGAGTCGGGCGCGACCTGCATCGCCTACGAGACCGTCACCGACGCGCGCGGGCGCCTGCCGCTGCTCGCGCCGATGAGCGAGGTCGCCGGCAAGATCGCCACGCAGGCCGGCGCGTTCATGCTCGAGAAGCCGCTCGGCGGCCGCGGCCTGCTGCTCGGCGGCGTGCCGGGCGTCGCGGCCGGGCGCGTGATGGTGATCGGCGGCGGCGTCGTCGGCCAGAACGCCGCGGAGATCGCGATCGGCCTCGGCGCCGAGGTCTACGTCTTCGACCGCTCGATCGACCGCCTGCGCGAGCTGGAGGTGCTGCTCAACGGCGCCGCCTCCACCTGCTACGCCTCGACGCTGGAGATCGAGCAGCGCCTGCCGGAAGTCGACCTCGTCGTCGGCGCGGTGCTCGTGCACGGCGCGAAGGCGCCGCGCGTCGTCACGCGCGAGCAGCTCGGCCTGATGAAGAAGGGTGCGGTGCTCGTCGACGTCTCGATTGACCAGGGCGGCTGCTTCGAGACCTCCAGAGCGACGACGCACAGCGATCCCACGTACGAGGTCGACGGCATCACGCACTACTGCGTCGCGAACATGCCGGGCGCCGTCCCGATCACCTCGACCTACGCGCTCACGAACGCGACGATGCCGTTCGTGATCAAGCTCGCGACCGAGGGCGCCCAGCGCGCGCTCGCCGGCGACCCGGGCTTCCTCGACGGCCTCAACGTCGCCGCTGGCAAGGTCACGTACGCGCCGGTCGCCGAGGTCATCGGCGTCGAGGCGGCGTCGGCCGCCGAGACGCTCGCCGGGCTTCCCGCGGCCGCGTAGCTCTCCCGCCCCCATCGCACTGAGCGGCCGCGCCCAGGCGCCGGCCGCTCAGTCGAGCGAGCCCGCCGGCGCGAGCCACTCGCTGCGGAAACGCAGCCGGGTGGCTCGTGCAGCACGTCCCGGTCGGAATTGGCGACCGGGCCCGCCCGTCCGAGCCGTCCGCTGGAATCCGCGCGTGGACGATCGGGCGCAGCGCCTCGCCGACTACGAGCGCCGCTTCCGCCGCGCCGGGCTGCCGCTGCTGAGCGAGGACTACTCCGCCCGCTCGGACGTCTTCAACCGCGCCTTCCCGCTGCTCGTGCTCGTGCTCCTGGCGGAGCTCGTCGCCGCGCTCGACGTCGACTGGTCGCCGCTCGCGAACGCGGCGGCTGTGGCGGGCGCGCTCGCCGCGGCGCTGCTCGTGGTCGCGCTCGTGAACCGCGCGCGGGGACGTCGCGCGCTGGCGATTCCCGAGGACGTCGGCGGGGTGGAGCTCGCGCTGTTCGTGCTCGTGCCGGCCGCCGTGCTCGGTGCGGTCCACGGCGGCTGGGGACTCGTCGTGCTCGCAGGCAACCTCGCGCTGCTCGGCCTCGTCCTGTTGACGTTCGGCTTCGGGCTCGGCGCGATCGTCGTGTGGGCGGCGCGGCGCCTCGGCGGGCAGCTCGCGCGCTCGCTGCTGCTGCTCGCGCGCGCGATCCCGCTGCTGCTGTTCTTCTCACTCGTCCTGTTCCTGACGACCGAGATGTGGCAGGTCTTCGGTAGGCGCGCCGGCCCGCCGCTCGCCGCAATCGGGCTGCTGCTCGCGCTCGTCGCGATCGCCTTCCTCGCCGTGCGGCTGCCGCAGGAGATCTCGCGGCTCGAACGCGGCGTGAGCGCCGGCGAGGCGGCTACCCCGCCCCTGCACCCGCTCCAGCGCGCGAACGTCGGGCTCGTGCTGCTGATCGGCCACGGCCTGCAGATCGCCGTCGTGACGCTGGCGATCGGCGCGTTCTTCGTCGCCTTCGGAACGATCGCGATCGACGCGGACGTCCTGCGCAGCTGGATCGGCGGTCCCGGCCATGCCCTCTTCAGCGTCACCGTGCTCGGCGTCCCGCTGCGACCCACGACCGAGCTGCTGCGCGTGGCCGGCGCGATCGCGGCCCTGTCCGGCGTCTACTACGCGATCTCGGTGCTGACCGACGACAGATACCGCGAGGAGTTCCTCGACGAGATCACCGGGCAGCTGCGGGAGACGTTCGCGGCGCGGGCGGAGTATCTGACGTTGCGGGCTGGCGGCGGCGCCGGTGCTGGCTGAGGCGGCGTTCCGCTCGCACTGTCGCGGGCGCGCTCCATGCCGCCGCTCGGCTGGGGAGGGGGCGGGAGCAGTTGCGGTTTCAGCCGTGCCGGTCTTGCGCGATTCGGACGCAGAACACGGGGGTTTTTGCGCGGTTGCCGGTGCCTGCGGGGATGAGCGTCACTTTCAGTCCGGATAGCGGGGCGAAAGTGACGCTCATCCTGGGAGCAGCCGGAAGCGCGCGAGCGCTGACGCAGAATCGCCGCAGACGCTCCGCAGTCCCGGGCACCAATGCCGCCAGCCCAGCCGGCCGCATTCGGGCACCGGCCGCTCCCGCCCCCTCCCCAGCCCAACAGCCCACGCAGAGCGCCGCCGGCCACGCGATGAGCGGAGCGCCAAGAGCCGCGCCCCCGCCCACGCCGTCCGCCGCGAACGTCACCGTTCGCTGCTGGCGCATCGGATGCGTGGCGTTTGTCACAATCCATGGCGGGAAGAGGAGAGCCCATGGAGCCGTTGTTCGAGCATCGTATGGAGTTCGCGGGCTACGAGACGCGCGTCTTGGAGCTCGAGGGTCGCGGCGATCCGATCGTGCTGCTGCACGGCTGGTCCGACAGCGCCGACACTTGGCGCTGCGTGCTCGCGCAGCTCGGCAGACAGGAGCGGCGCGCGATCGCCGTCGACATGCCGGGCTTCGGCACCGCGGACCCGCTCGCGGACGGCCCGATGCTCCCCCAGCTCGACGAGTTCGGGGCCGCCGTGCTCGCCTACGCGGGCGCCGGCGGGGCACCGCCGCCGAAGGCGGGGGCCCGCAATGGACGGCGCAAGGCCTCCCGCGGGATCGTCGTCGGCAACTCGCTCGGCGGCTGCGCTGCGCTGCGCCTCGCGGAGCGCGAGCCGGAGCGCGTCGGACGCGTCGTCGCGCTCGCGCCGGCGGGGCTCGACATGGCGCGCTGGCTTGCGCTGATCGAGCACGACCACGTTCTGCGCGCGCTCGTGCAGGTGCCGGTGCCGCTGCCCTCGCGGGTCGTCCAGAACGCCGTCGCGCGCGCCTACCGCTCGCTCGCGTTCGCCCACCCGCAGGCGGTCGAGCCCGGCGTCGTGCGCGCCTTCGCGAAGCACCACCCGGACCGTGCCGCGCTCGCGCGCATGCTCGCCTCCGGTCGGCGGCTGCTGCCCGAGCTGCACGACCCGTTCGACTTCGACGCGATCCGCTGCCAGGTGCTGCTCGTGTGGGGCGACCGCGACCGGCTCGTCTTCCACCGCGGGGCGAAGCGGCTGCTGGCCGCCGTCGAGGGCTCGCGCCTGGAGCTGCTGGAGCGCTGCGGGCACTCGCCGCAGATCGAGTACCCCGAGCGGGTGGTCGAGCTGCTGCTCACCGACGACGTGCCGCTCGCGCAAGCCGCCTGAGCACGCCTTCCGTCGGGGCTGGCTGACCGGCCAACCGGTCGGCGCGGGCTCGTGCCGGTTTGCCACAATCTCCTCCCCCATGGATTTCGTCCCCACCCCCGAGCAGCTCGGCGCGGCGGCCGCGAACGTCTTCGACCGCGTGATGCGCGGCGGACTCGCGGACCTGCGCCCGCTGCCGACCGCCATCGTCGACGAGGGGCCGCAGTGCACCGTGCGCCGCTACCTGCGCGCCGGTGACTCCGGGCTCGGCGGGGCGAGCGCGCGGGAAGGCGGCGCGCCGCCGGTCCTGCTCGTCCCGCCGCTCGCCGCGCCTGCGAGCTGCTTCGACCTGCGCCGCGGCTGCAGCCTCGCCGAGCACCTGCTGGCGGCCGGCCGCCGGCCGTACGTCGTCGACTACGGGGCGATCGCGTACGGCGACCGCAACCTCGGCATCGAGCACTGGGTTGACGACGTCATCCCGCGCGCGATCGAGGCCGTCTCCGCCGACTCCGGCGGCGGCGAGGTGCAGCTCGTCGGCTGGTGCCTCGGCGGCATCATGTCGCTGCTCGTGGCGGCCGGAAGGACGCTGCCGATCCGCTCGGTTGCGGTCGTCGCGAGCCCGTTCGACGTGACCGAGGTGCCGATGGTCGCGCCGCTGCGCCCGCTCGTGAACCTCGCCGGCGGCGGCGTGGGCACGCTTGCCTACAAGCTGCTCGGCGGCGCGCCCGCGCCGCTGGTCAAGCGCATGTACAGACTCGCCGGCTTCGACAAGTACGTGATGAAGCCGATCGCGCTCGCGACGAACCTCGACGACCGCGACTTTCTCGCGCAGGTCGAGGCGGTCGACGACTTCATGAGCAACATGCTCGCCTACCCCGGCCGCACGTTCGGTCAGATCTACCACCGCTTCCTTCGCCGCAACGATCTCGCGGACGGGCGCATCGAGCTCGGGGACCGCACGATCGACCTCGCGAACGTGCGCGTGCCGGTGCTGTCGATCGCCGGCGAGGGCGACGGGATCGCGCCGCGCAAGGCCGTCCACCACGTCGCCGAGCTGCTGCCGAACGCGCCGCAGGTGCGGATCGCGAGCGCGCCCGGCGGCCACCTCGGCGTCCTCACCGGCCGCGCCGCGCGCCGCACGACGTGGCGCATGCTCGACGACTTCCTCGCGGCCACGGCGGAGACGCCGGAGCAGCGCAGAGCGCGGCGGCACCTGCGGGCTGTGGCGTAGCTCCAGCCGCAAGCCGGTTTCGCGCTCCGCTCGTCGCAAGCGCCGAGCTGCGAGATTCGGTTTCGCGCTCCGGTCACCGCAAGCGGCGACCTGCGAGATTCGGTTTCGCGCTCCGGTCACCGCAAGCGGCGACCTGCGCGCGACGTTACAAGCCCGGCGGGTGCCGCACGGCGAACCCCGCCGTGCCGCGCGTGCTCGCCTGCCAGCGCGAGCCGGTTGCGCTGAGGCCGCTCGTGTCGAACCGCAGTCCGGCGACGAACATGAACGTGTGGCCGCCGTTGGCGTACACGGTGATCCATCTGCCCGGTCCGGGATCGCCCCAGTGCGCGAGCTCGCCGGAGACCATCGGCGCCGAGATCATGCCGGCGGCCGCGAACGCGAAGCTGATCGAGGCGGAGCAGTCGTAGGCGGTGTCGACCCAAGTCGCGTGACCGCCGCCGTAGCGGTAGGGCAGCCGCGCGATCTGGTTGCCGGCTTGGATCACCGCCTGCACGACCGCCGGCGCCCCCAGCGGCGCGACGGCGAGCCCGTCGCCGGTCAGCCCGGCGGTGCCGCCCGACGGGATGCCGCTGGCCTGCAGCTCGCGACGGATGTCGGCGTCGGAGCGCGGCTTCGGCAGCGACGCTCGTGACGTCGCGGACAGGTGGCCGCTTGCGGTCGCCGAACCGCGAAAGCCGTCATCTACGACGCCGCTGCTGCCGGCCGGCACGCCCGCCGACGGGTCGACCGCATGCGGATGATGCACGAGCCGGTCGACCGCCTGCGGGGCGCTCGCGGGCGCAGCCGCCGCACCCGCTGAGGGCGCGGCGCTGCCGCACCCCGCCAGCGGCGCGGAAGCTGCCGAAGCCAGCATCGCGGCGATGACGGCTCGGCCGATCATGCCGCCGAGTATGGCAACACCGCCGCGGCGGCGGCGCAGATGCTGACGATTGACAATTGACGATCTCGTTGATCTAATCCAGATGCGCCCCGACAACGGGCGGTCGCTTAGAAAATTGAGTGTTAACGGAACATTTTTGCGCTTAGCATTAGGAGTAATCCATAGACGCGCAGGCGGCCGTAGTGCGGTACGTGCGCGCGTCGCATGCGCGTGGCTCGCAGTCGCGATCCCCGCCGCCGCCGCGATCGGATGCGGCGCAGCGGCCGAACCGCCCGGATCGGCGGCGAACGCTGCGACCGCCGCTTCCCCGACGTACGCCCTGCTGGGACGACCGGGCGAGGCGCGCGACCGGCTTCCCGCTCGGACGGCCCGCGGCGCCGCGAATCCGTCGGGCGTCGACTTCGCGGCGGCGCGCTCAGCCCGTCTCGCCGATCGCGGCTGGCGAGTCTGGGCGACGTGGTCGAAGGCCGGCGAGCTGTGCGTGTTCGCGTTCACTCCGATCGACTCGCCGCTCGCCAGTTCGCCCGGCGGTCTGTGCGGACCGCCGGGGAGCCGCGGCGTCGGTGTCGCGATGACGATCGGCGGCACGCGCGCCGGAGGCGCCGGCCTGCCGCCGCACGCGACCGAGCTCGTCGGAGTTGTGCCCGACGGCCCGGGCGTCGTCGACGTCGTCGAGCGCGACGACGCTCGGACGCAGCTGAAGGTCGGCGACAACGTGTTCCACGCCCGGCTGCCCCGAGAAGTCGAGCGCGTCTCGTATGTCGTTCATGGACGAACCGTCTTTATTCCGGTGCCGACCGGATGACGAACCGCAGTTCGTAAACCGCTTCATCGCTTGTCAACGACCTCGTCCGAGGTCCAACCGAAGGGAATCAAGATGGAGTCATCGGTCAAACGACCGCTCCGCACGCGCGTGCTCATGCTCGCCGTGTGCGTCGCGGCCCTCTGCCTCGCGTTCGCGTCCTCCGCGTTCGCGACGCCGAACCCGCCTGCAAACTTCTGCATGGACGTGAGACTCCCCTCCGGCGGAAGCTGCGTCCACGGGGTCGGGCACGGGCTGCAGGAGGTCGACGGCTGGTCGATCGGCACCGCGGCTACATGCGTCGGCGCACATGCCACGTCCAGCCCCAGCAGCGCCAACACGATCGGTCCGTACTGCGGTGCCGCCGGAGCGACCGCGTACACGCCGGACTACAACTCGCCGGGCATCTACGGATACCCGTCGCTGCACGATCACTCCTCGTACCAGAGCACCTTCGAGGGGAAGTTCTACTACTGGTAGCCGGTTCAGGTGGGCGGGGGCTTCGAGCAGAAGCCCCCGCATCCCCTCTTGAGCTGCGGCTAAGGCGCAACGGCGAGTATCGGGCGCGAGTACCATCGCCTCACGCCGACGCACCTGACGGCGAGGCATCGTCGCCGTGGCAACGCCACGAGCTCTTGGGAGAAAGGGAACACCTGATGGCGGACAGCAGCGAGACACGCAAGGAGCGCCGAGTGACGGCACGGGCGGATCGCGACCGTGCGGCCGCCGCGAGCGCCCAGAAGCGGCAGCGGCTCTGGATCCTCGGCGGAGCCCTCGCGCTGGCTGCCGCCGTCGTCGTCGTGATCGCCCTCGCCTCCAGTGGCGGGAGCGACAAGCCCAAGCTGAAGGCCGGCGAGCAGTTGCCCGGGCAGTTCGAGGCGAACGCGCGCTTCGCCGGCATCCGTCAGCAGGGCATCGAGCTCGGGAATCCCAAGGCGCCCGTCACGATGGTCGAGTTCGCCGACCTGCGCTGCCCGTACTGCCGCCAGTACACCGAAGCGGTCATGCCGACCCTGGTAGCGAACTACGTGAAGACCGGCAAGCTGCGGATGATCTTCCGCAACGTGTCGATACTCGGCAGCGACTCGATAAGCGCCGCGCAAATGGCGGGTGCCGCGGGCCTGCAGAACAAGCTGTGGCCGTACATCGACATCTTCTACGCCAACCAGGGCGACGAGCGCACCGCGTACGTGACGGAGGATTTCATGCGCAGAATCGGCAGAGCCGTGAAGGGCCTGAACGTCGACAAGGCATGGAACGAGCGGGGCAACGCGGCGGTGCTGAGACAGATCACCGAGGCGCAGACGGAGTTCCAGGCCAACGGCTTCAGCGGGACGCCGGCGTTCCTGGTCGGCCCGACGGGCGGGAAGCTCGAAGCCCTGTCGGTGCAGGCGTTCACTCCCGACCAGTTCACGCCGGCGATCGACAGACTCCTGGCCAGCAGAAGCTGACGCGATGCCGGGGGACCGCACCGACCGTACGCTGCAGCGCGCCCTCGTCGTCCTGACGCTGGTCGGGATCGGTATCGCCGGGTACCTGACGTACGTCCACTACAAGGGGCTCAGTCCGATCTGCGCGGTCGGCCACGGGTGCGAGACGGTGCAGGCGTCGAGATACGCCAGGGTCGGCGGCGTGCCGGTCCCGCTCATCGGCCTGATCGGATATGTCGCGATCCTCGCCTCGCTGTTCGTGCGAGGCGAGCTCGCACGGTTGGGGACGGCCGCGATGGCGATCGGCGGGTTCGCGTTCAGCGCCTACCTGACCTCGCTCGAGCTGTGGAAGATCCACGCGATCTGCCAGTGGTGCGTCGGAAGTGCGATCGTGATGACCGCGCTCGCGGTGCTGTCGACGATCCGCGCGCTGCGCGCTCCCGGCGAGCGGGAAGCCGGCGAAGCGCCAGATCCGGGGACCGCTGTGGGGGACCCGGAGGGCGAACCTGCCTGATCGTCGCGCGCGCGCGGTCACGGCGCTGCTGCTGGCGCTCGGCTGCGCGCTGCTCGCAGGCTGCGGCGGCGCCGGCAGTGGTGCGACGTCCGCCGGCCACGGCCACTTCGCCGTCGCCGAGAAGCTGCCGGCGGGCCTGGCTGGGAGAGCGGCGCCGCCGATCCACCTCGCCGACGCGCGCGGCGGCACGTTCGACACGCGTTCGCTCAGCGGCAAGCCGTACCTCGTCACGTTCCTGTACGCGAACTGCCCGGACGTCTGTCCGCTGATCGGCGCACAGCTGCGCGACACGCTGGAGCAGCTCGGCGACGACGCACGGCGGGTGGGCGTGGTGGCGGTGAGCGTCGACCCGCGCGGCGACACGCCCGCGACCGTGCGCACATGGCTGCGGCGCCAGCGCGAGCCGGCGCAGTTCCACTATCTCCTCGGCCCTGAGTCCGCCCTTGCGCCGGTTTGGAGAGCGTGGTACGCGGCGCCGCAGATCCCGGGGGATCCCGAGAGCGCGCACACGGCGCTCGTGTGGATCGTCGACGCACACGGCCGCTTGACCGCGAAGGTCGCGGCCGGAGCGCCGTTCGACACGCGCGGCCTTGCACGCGACGTGCGTTCGCTGCTGGCCTCCACAGCAGCTTGATCTGCGTCGGTGGTTAACATCGGAGGTTCCCCGTCCCCCGAGATGCCGCTGGAGGTCGTCCCCATGCCCGAGCTGCTGCTCCCCCGCCTGAAGCGTGAGATCGAGGCGCGTCTCGACGAGCTGCGGCCGATCGTGCAGGAAGCGGAGCGGCTCGCGGCCGCCAAGGACGCCCTGCTGGCGGAGGCGGAGGCGATCAGCGCAGCGCCGCCGCGCAGGCCGCGCGCCGCGCTGCCGGCCAACTCCTTCGCGGAGCTGCGCAACGGCGCCGCCTCGACACCGCTCCCCGCCAACGGGAACGGCAACGGCCGGAGCAGCGCGAGCGAGGACGACGACGAGCGCGCGCCGCGCGGCGCGAACCAGACCGCGATCCTGGCGATCGTCGAGGAGCGTCCCGGCGTCTCGGTCGCCGAGATCGCCTCGGTCACGAAGATCCCGAAGCCGACCGTCGCGACGACCGTCTCGAAGCTGAAGCGCGACGGTGTGCTCGCCGACGAGGCCGGCGGCGTGAAGCTCGCCTCGCGCCAGCCGCTCACGCTCTCGCAGGCTGCCGCCGCCCCTCAGCGCGACGAGGGCGTCAGCGACGAGGAGTGGGAAGCCGCGCGGAGCGAGACGGCGAGCGCGTAGGAGGGAGCCCTCCTGACTCACAGCCCGCCGAGCGCCCGACCCAGCGCAACGGCGGCGAGTCCCAGCAGCAGGCTGCCGACGAGGTTCGTCACCAGCGCGCGGTCGCTGTGGTGCTCGGCGAGGCGCTCGCTATCGAGCATCCACGTCGAGAAGGTCGTGTAGGAGCCGAGCAGCCCTCCGCCGACGAGCGTCAGCGCGTCGCCGTGCAGCGCGAGGCCTGCGACGAGTCCCAGGAGCGCGGTGCCGGACAGGTTCACGGCGAGCGTGCCATATGGAAACCAGCCCTCGCTGCGCCGCGAGACGGCGGTGCTGAGCACGAAACGCGCGACGGCGCCCACGCCGCCCAGCAGGCCAACGCCGGCCCACAGCAGCACGCCGCTCACGCCACGCTCCGCTCGCCGCCGCCGCGTCCGCCCCGCGCGATCGCGATGCCGAGTCGCACGGCGGCGAGCCCGCCGACGAGCGACGCGGCCGCGTAGGCGAGGGCGAGCGGCGCGCTGCCGGCGTCCAGCATCCGCAGCAGCTCGAGCTGCATCGTCGAGAAGGTCGTGAGCGCGCCGCACACGCCGATGCCGAGGAGCGGGCGGCCGTAGCTCGCGGGCGGCAGACGCGTGACCGCCCAGCCGAGCAGCAGCGCGCCGACGAGGTTCACCGCGAACGTCGTCCACGGCCACGCGTCGCGGGCATGCGGGAACGCCTCCGCCAGCACCACCCGCGCCACCGCGCCCAGCGCGCCGCCGGCGAAGATCGCCGTCAGCTCGCGGACGTCCGGTCCAGGCAGGGGATCGCGCATCGCAGCAGAATCCTGTCGCACGGCGCACCTTTCGGGCGCGCCGGCCGTTTCGAGGGCCAGCGGAGGTCGGACGACAGGGAGGCGGAAGGGCGCATGCAGGACGGGATCGATCGCCGGACCTTCCTGCGCGTCGCCGGCGCCGGCGCCGCGGCGGCGACCGTCTGGCGGCCCGGCGCGGAGGCGCTCGCCGCGCGCACGCGCGCCGCGCAGCACGGGCCGAACGTGCTCGTGATCGTGCTCGACTCGCTGCGCCACGACTACGTCGGCGCATACGGCAACACGTGGATCAGAACGCCGGCGATCGACGCGCTGGCGAAGGAGAGCCTGCGCTTCACGCGCGCGTTCCCCGAGGCGATGCCCACGGTCCCGGCCCGTCGCTCGCTGATGATGGGCCGCCGCGTCTACCCGTGGCACGACTGGCGCCCGACGCGCAACCTGCCGGGCTCCCCGGGCTGGACCGGCCTCGGCGCCGACACGACGACGTGGCTGAAGACGCTGCGCCGCCACGGCTACTGGACCGGCTACGTGACCGACAACCCATTCCTCGGCTTCGCGCCCGAGTGGCAGGGCTTCCGCTCGACGCTCAACCGCTTCGTGCGCGTGGAGGGCCAGGTCGGCCGGCTGCACTCCCCAAAGACGGTCTCCGAGCGCGAGGTGCTGCGATGGTTGCCGAGAGGGATGCGCGACGAGCGCTACCTGAGCGGCATGCGCCAGCACCTCGCGAACGTCGGCGGCGCGCGCGACGAGCGCGACTCGTGCGCGGCGCGCGTCTTCGGCTTCGGCATCGAGACGCTCACGCGCGCGCTGCGGCACAAGCCGTTCGCGCTCGTCGTCGACTGCTTCGACCCGCACGAGCCGTGGACGCCGCCGCAGAAGTACCTCGACCTCTACGGCGGCCGCCACTACGACGGCAGCTGGCCGGGCAACGTCCGCTACGAGCACTCCGACTACATGCTGCCGGCGGCCGTGAAGCGGCTGCCGACCGTCTACGGCGCCTCCGTCACGCTCGCCGACGCGTGGCTGCACCGCTTCCTCGACCGCTTCTACGCGAGCAACCTCGCGCAGGACACGGTCGTCGTCTTCCTCAGCGATCACGGGATCATGCTCGGCGACCGCGGCTGGACCGGGAAGCCTGCGCTCGAGCTGCATCCGGAGCTGATCCAGGTGCCGTTCATGATCCGCGACCCGTCGGGACGCAAGGCGGGACAGACGACGCCGTACTTCGCCTCACCGCACGACGTCGGACCGACGCTGCTGAAGATGACCGGCGTGCCGACGCCGGACGCGATGAACGGCGTCGACCTCTCGCCGCTGCTCGCCGGCAAGCACCCCCACCTCAGCCGCCACTTCTGCTTCGGCGGCTACGCCAACCATTGGTACTACCGCGACGACCGCTGGGCGATGATCGCCGACGGCAACAACAGCGGGCGCGAGCTGTTCGACCTGCGCACCGACCCGAACGAACAGCACAGCGTCGCCAGAGACCACCCGCAGGTGCTGCGCGACATCTACCACCGCGTGCTGCACTCGGCCGGCGCGAGACGCCTGCCGTTCTTCGGCTGAAGCCGACCCCCGCCCATCACCGCCCGCCACCGTCAGTGCGCGTGGCCGTGCGAGGCGGCCGCCTCGAGCTGGTCGCGCGGCAGCCGCATCGCGAGCAGCGCGGCGAGCGCCGTCGTCGCCGGCACCGCGACGATCAGCCCGATCGAGCCGACGAGCGTCGCGACAACCTGCTCTGAGACGAGCTCCAGGTTCACCGCCTGCCCGAGCGGGAGCGCGCCCGAGGCGAAGATCAGCAGCACCGGCAGCGACGCGCCGGCGTAGGCGAGCACGAGCGTGTTGACGGTCGCGCTGACGTGGTCGCGCCCGACGTGCATCGCGCGCGTGAACAGCTCGCGGTAGCTGAGGTCGGGGTTTACGGCGCGCAAGCCCAGCACGATCGAGGACTGGCTCACCGTCACGTCGTCGAGCACGCCGAGCGCGGCGATGATCATCCCCGCGATCAGGAGTCCTTGGAGCGAGACGCCCGGATCGGCGAGCCGCAGCGCGAACGCCTCGTCGCCGGCGAGGCCGGTGAGGCGCGAGAGGTGCGTGAAGAAGACCGCCAGCCCTGCGGTCAGCAGCAGCGTCGCCGTCGTGCCCAGCAGCGCGGCGATCGATTTCGGACCCGCCCCGTGCGCGAGCAGCACCGTCACGAACATCACCGCGAGCGAGCCGACGATCGCCATCAGCACCGGCGGCTTGCCGTTGAGGATCCCCGGCACGATGAACAACAGGATCACCACGAGGCTGAGGCCCAGCCCGACCAGTGACAGCAGGCCGCGCCAGCGCGAGAGGGCGATCACGAGCAGCGCGAAGATCAGGAAGAGGGCGATCAGCGCGCCGCCGCGCTGGTAGTCGACGAGCGTGTAGAAGGCGACGTTCTCCTGGTCGTAGCCGGGCACCGGCGGCGAGGAGACGACGCGGATCTTGTCCCCGAGGTGAACCGGCGGGTCGTCGCCGTTCGCGTTCCACTGGATGATCCCGGTGGTCCCGCGCGCGTCGCCGCTGTCGAGGTGAATTCTCACCCGTCTGCAGCTCTCCGAGACGGTCGCCCCGCAGGGTCGGTCGACGATCCCGACGACCGTTGCGCGATCGCTCGGCGTCACGACCGACTGGAAGCGCCGCGGCGCGTGGCCCGACCACAGCAGGCCCATCGCCACGAGGGTGGCGATCCCGATCAGCACGACGAGCAGGCGAAATGCGCTGGGGAGCGAGGGCACGCGGATCGGGCCATTGAAACACTCGGCGCCGTGCTTCGCACGCGCGGGACGTCACCATCGCGACGATCGGCAGCGCGGCGCAACTCCCGCGAGCGCGTCGTGTTGCGAGGCTCGGTAGGGTCCGGAGCCGTCGCGGCGTCCCCGATCGCACCCGACACGTATAACCCCTGACGCGCCCTGTACGAGGAGCACGATGGCCCAAGGACCCCGCTTCACACGACGGCGTGCGCTGCAGACCGGCGCCGCCGGCGCGGCCGCGCTCGGGCTGAGCGCCTGCGGCAACGAGTACGAGGCCACCGTCGGGAAGGCGAAGGACGCGCCCAACGTCCTGCTGATCGTCACGGACAGCACGCGCGCCGACTACATCGGCGCCTATAACCCGGACGCGCGCGCGAGAACGGCGAACCTCGACGCGCTCGCCAAGAGCGGCACGCTGTTCGAGTACTCCGTCTCCGGGGCGATGCCGACCGGCCTCACGCGCCGCGAGATCCTCAGCGGCATGCGCGGCTTCCCGTGCCGCGACTGGGTGCTCTCCCCGCCGCTGCCGGCCGAGGTCGGCTGGACGAGCATCCTGCCCCACCAGCCGCTGCTCACGGAGGTGCTCGGGCAGGCCGGCGTCACGACCGCGTACGTGACCGACAACCCGTTCCTGATCGGCCCGCGCTACATCGACTTCCGCCGCACGCTCGACATCGCGAGACCGGACTTCTCGCAGGGTGCCTACCGCGCGCTCAACACGCCGTTCAACCGGCCGGCGCCGCGCAGCGCGATCGAGAAGTACCTGCTGCCCGCGCTCTCGAACACGCTCGAGGTCGACCGCATGGAGGGCCACGTCGGCTGGAACAGCCTCTACCGCGTCGGCGAGCGCAACTACTCCGCCGCGCGCGTCATGCGCGGCGGGATGGACGCGCTCGACGAGCTGAAGGACCAGCAGCCGTTCTTCCTCGGCGTCGACTCGTTCGACCCGCACGAGCCGTTCGACGCGCCGCCCGTCTACGTGAACGTCGCAGAGGGCGGCAGAAAGCTTGGCATCCAGAAGACCAGAGGGATCCTGCCGATCCAGCCGTTCCTGACGCCGGCCTCGACGCTCAGAAGCGTCGACATCGACCCGGAGACGCTCGAGCTCGTGCGCGACCTGTACGCCGCCGAGATCTCCTACTCCGACGTGTGGATCGGCAAGCTGCTGAACAAGCTCGAGGACCTCGGCCTCGCCGACAACACCGTCGTCTACTACCTGTCCGACCACGGCGTCACGCTCGGCGAGCACGGCATCATCGGCAAGTCGACGCCGCGGCCCTACCCCGAGATCCACCACGTGCCGTACATGATCAAGGACCCGACGGGGCGCCTCGCGGGAACCAGAAACGAATACTTCGCGTCGTCCTACGACGTCGCGCGCACGATCCTCTCGTACTTCGGCGTGCGCGCGCCGGGCCAGATGAGCGGCGAGGACCTCACGCAGCTGTTCGACGGCAGGCAGCCGACCGCGCGCCCGTACTACACCGCCTGCTACCAGGAGACCTGGATCTGCGGCGACCGCGACTGGGTGATGATCTCCAACACCGAGGGCACGAGACGCGAGCTGTACGACCTGCGCGTCGACCCTGGCGCGGACAACGACGTGTCGGCCGACAACACGGACGTCACCGACAAGCTGTGGGCGGTGCTGAACGAGGAAGCCGGGGGCACGCTGCCGGAGTTCAAGAAGCACATCGGCGTGGTGGGCGGATGAGCAGACCACTGACCCGGCGCGCGCTGCTGCGCAGCGGCGGCGGCGCGGCCGGCGTCGCCGGAGCCGCCGCCCTCGGCGGCCTCCCGGGCCTGCTCGGCAGCGCCTCCGCCGCGACGGAACGCGACCCGCGGGAGCGCCCGAACGTCGTCCTGATCATGGCCGACCGCATCCGCGCCGACGCGCTCAAGTCCTACGACGACGTGTTCGAGAACTCGGCGCAGACGCCGAACCTCGACGCGCTTCGGGACGACTCGCTGCGCTTCAGATACTTCGTGCCCGACGGCCTGCCGGCGATCCCCGCCCGGCGCGCGATCCTCACCGGCATGCGCTCCTTCCCGTTCCGCGACTGGCAGGCGACGGCGGGCGTGCCGGCGATCCCCGGCTGGCACAAGATCTGGGACTACCAGCCGCTGATGCCGGAGCTGACGAAGGCGCACGGCGTCGAGACCGTCTACGTGACGGACAACCCGCTGCTGGTCGGACCGCGCTTTGACTTCGTGCGGCGCACCAGCACCGGCCCGCTCCCCCGCTCCGCCGACCACACCTCGACCGAGCGCAGCTACTTCCAGCCGCTGCGCAGAGCGGCCGCGCGGCGCGAGCCGACGACCGCCGTGCTCGAAGAGGGCATGGGCCTGATCGACGAGCTGAAGAGAAGACAGCCGTTCTTCCTCGGGCTCGACGCGTTCGACCCGGTCGACGCGTTCGAGACGCCGCGCCAGTACGTGCTTGGCGACGGTCCGGTGCACCAGTTCACCTCGCTCGAGGCCGACTACTACAGCTACCAGGACACCGTCAGAGTCAAGGGCGACGGGCTCGCCGACACGGTGCGCGACCTCTATGCGAGAGAGGTGCGGCTCGTCGACGACGCGGTCGGGCGCTTCCTGCACAAGCTCGACGCGGCGGGCCTGGGCGAGAACACGGTCGTCATCTTCGCCAGCGAGGGCGGCATCGGCCTCGGCGAGCAGGGCGTCTTCGGGCACCCGTCGGGTATGTGGCACCGGCGCGTCTACCAGGCGCCGCTGTTCGTGCGCGACCCCGCCCGCCGCTGGGCCGGCGACCAAAGCTCGTGGTACGCCTCCACGCACGACATCCCGACGACGATCCTGTCCTACCTCGACATCGTCGCGCCCGGCAAGATGGCCGGCGAGGACCTCACGACGCTGTTCGACGACGACAACCTGCCCGCTCGCCCCTTCTTCACCAGCGGCATCGACACGCACGTCGTCGCGGGCGACAGAGAGTGGCTGCTGATCGGCCGCACCGACGAGGACCGCTGGCGGCTCTACCACCTCGACGACGAGGACGAGCCCGACGACATCGAGAACAAGACGGTGACCGCGCCGACGGTGCTGTCGGGCCTCAAGGAGTACGCGATCTGGTCGGCCGGCGGCACGCTGCCGGAGTTCGGCGCGACCTCCGCGATCCGCCCGAACAAGCCGGACGAGAAGACGACGGTCGCCGGCGACGGCACGCTCAACCAGGACGAGCAGGACGCCCAGCGCCTCGGCGTCGCACAGGGCGGGTGAACACCATGGCCTCGACCGACGACACCACCGTCCCCGCGCCCCGGCCCGCGCGCCCGCGCAAGCAGCCGAAGGAGCGCAGAAACCCGCCGACCGAGTGGCTCTACGCGCACCGCAACAGAATCTTCGGCGTGATGATGATCGGCTGGTTCATGGCCTTGATGGACGTGTCGATCGTCAACATCACGATCCCGGAGCTGGAGCACGACTTCGAGACGAGCCTCACGACGGTCTCCTGGGTCGCGAACGCCTACAACATCGCGTTCGCCGTGATGCTGATCACAGCCGGACGCCTCGCCGACCAGTTCGGCCGCAAGAAATTCTTCATCCTCGGCCTGACGATCTTCACCGCCGCGAGCGCGCTGTGCGCGGCCTCGTGGGACATCGGCTGGCTGATCGGCTTCCGCGCGCTGCAGGGCGTCGGCGCGGGCCTGATGGCGCCGCTCGGCTTCGCGATCACCGCGCTCGTCTTCCCGCCGGCGATGCGCGGTCGCGGACTCGCGCTGATCGCCGTGATCGCGCTAGCCGCCTCCGGTCTCGGGCCGGTGCTCGGCGGCGTGCTCGTCGAGTTCGCGAGCTGGGAGTGGATCTTCATCATCAACGTCCCGCTCGGCATCATCGGCGTGCTGCTCGCGATCCGCTGGTGGCCGGAGACGTACGACCTCACCGCCACGCGTCGCGTCGACTGGCTCGGCACGCTGCTGTTGACGTTCTCGGTCGGCCTCTTCATCTACGGGCTGATCGAGGCGAACACGCGCGGCTGGGACGACGCCGCCGTGCTGTTCTACCTGCAGATCTCGATCCTGCTCGGGATCGGTTTCGTGCTGTGGCAGCGCTACTCCAGAGTCGCGATGATCCCGCGCGCACTGCAGAGAAACGGCCAGTTCCTGAGCGCGAACATGGCGATGTTCCTGCTCGGCGCCGGCGCGCTCGGCGCGCTCTTCCTGCTGTCGATCACGCTCGTGAACCTGTGGGGCTACTCGCAGCTGGAGGCGGCGCTCGCGCTCACCCCGATCGGCGCCTGCGGCATGATCATGTGGCCGGTCGTCGGCAAGGGAGCCGACCACCTCGCGCCGTACCGCCTGGCGATGCCGGCGCTGCTGTCGATGACGCTCGGGATGCTGTGGTTCTCGTTCCTGCCGTCGACCTACGAGAGCCAGCTCGACTACCTCGTCGTGCTGCCCGGGATCATCCTCTTCGGCCTCGGCGTCGGCACCGCCTTCCCCGCGATCAACGTCGGCGGGATGGGCGCGGCGATCGGCCCGGAGCTCGGCGTCGCCTCGGGCGTCATCAACACCTCGCGGCAGATCGGCGCCGCCTTCGGCATCGCGATCCTGATCGCGGTCTTCACGACGACGGCCGGCTGGTACGTCGACGCGCGCACCGACCCGATCGAGGACAAGGCGTACGTGTGGGCGATCCCCAATCCGCTCGCGGTCGGACTCGTCGGCAAGAACCTCGCCGAGTTCGCGGGCGCGATCCCGCGCGAGGAGCACGCGCCGGTCGGCTTCGACCGCTGGCTGCGGCGCGAGAGCGCCGGCATCGCGCGCGACAGCATCGCCTGGGCGTTCCGCGGCGCCGCGCTGCTGATGCTGCTCGCGATGCCGTTCGCGCGCAGACTGACGCGCACGCCCGAGGAGGTCCGCGCGATCGCGATGAGAGCGATGGCGGCGGCGAGAGCGGCAGCTGCGGCTGCCGCCGCAGCCGGAAGCGAGCCCGAGCCGGCGCTCGCGGGAGCGACGACGGCCGCCCCGGACCGAGCACCCCCGCCACCCGGGGGAGCCGGCACCTCTCCGATGATCGGGGCGCTGCCCGGCACGGCGGCCTCCGGCGCCCGTGACAGCGTCACCGCGCGCATCGCCGAGCTGGAGGACGCCCTGCGCACACTGCGCGAGCAGGTCGACGGGCAGCCGGACGGGAACGGCGGTGGAGAGCGTCCCGCCTGATGGGCTCGGCCCATCAGGGGGCGCTCTGTCGTTCAGCCCTCGCGCGGCGCCGGCGTCAGCAGCGCGTCGAGGTCGGCCGCGTGGCCGTGGGCGTCGAACGCGCCGAATCTGGAGAACAGCCGGTGCTCGGGCCCGTGGTAGTCGGAGGAGCCGGTCTTCAGCAGACCCAGCTCGTCGCACCGTTCAGCCAGCAGCTCGGTCTGCTCGGGCGTGTGCGTGACGTAGAAGCACTCGACGCCGTCGAGCCCGTGCTCGCGGAACAGGTCGATCGCTTCCCGCACCTCGGCGTCGGAGTCGAGGTCCCAGTAGGGATGCGCCCAGATCGCGACGCCGTCGGCCTCGTGGATCCACTGGATCGCCTCGATCACCGTCGGATGCGTGCGGGCGAGGTAGGCGGGCTTGCCGGGGATCAGGAAGTCGGGCAGGAACGACGAGACGTCGTCGTAGCCGGCCTCGGCCAGTCTGTCGGCGTTGGCGGGGTGGTCGAGGACCGCCTGCGTGAGGTGCGGGCGGCCGATCGGCTTGCCGGCCGCGCGGCGCTTCGCGAGGAGCGTGTCGTCGACTTGCCAGCCGAGCTCTTCCAGTCTCGCGGCCATGCGCTCGGCGCGCAGCTCGCGGTCAGCGCGCGCGGCGAGCAGCCGCTCGGCGAGCTTCGTATCGTGGTGGTCGATGCCGTAGCCGAGGACGTGCAGGTCCTCGTAGCGGCCGAAGACGGCCGAGATCTCGGTCGAGGGGACGATCGTGACGCCGTGCTGCGCGCCGGCGGCGATCGCCTCGTCGACGCCGTCGACGGTGTCGTGGTCGGACAGCGCCAGCACCTCGATGCCGGCGGCCGCTGCGTTCGCGACGACCTCGGCGGGCTGGAGCGCCCCGTCGGAGTGCAGCGAGTGGGATTGAAGCTCGTATGTCGGGAGGCTCATGGCGCGCGAGGATATCGGCCTGCGTTCGCCGTGGCGGGCGGGTCCTGTCGCGGGGCGAGGCGATTCCGCGAGCAAGTCGCGGAATCGTCCTCCCCCGCACCACCCGCCCGATCGGCGTTCGCGGCGCCCGGTTCCCGCTGCGTAGCGACCCTCGTCTGTGGGAGCATTCTGCGATGACGACGAGCGCCAACGTGACCTGGCACACGGGGGTCGTCGAGCGTGCGCAGCGGTGGGAGTCGATCGGGCAGCGGGGGGCGACCGTGTGGTTCACGGGCCTGCCGGCGTCCGGCAAGTCGACCGTCGCGGCGGCGGTCGAGGCCCAGCTGGTGCAGAGCGGCCGCGCCGCCTACCGGCTCGACGGCGACAACCTGCGCCACGGCGTGTGCGGCGATCTCGGCTTCACCGCCGAGGACCGCGACCGCAACGTGCGCCGCACCGCGGAGGTCGCGCGGCTGTTCGCCGACGCCGGCCTGATCGCGCTCGTCTCCGTCGTCTCCCCCTACGCGGCAGCGCGCACGTACGCGCGCGAGGCGCACGAGCGCGACGGCCTGCGCTTCATAGAGGTGTTCGTCAACACGCCCATCGAAGTGTGCGAGGAACGCGATCCCAAGGGCCTCTACGCGCGCGCGAAGGCCGGCCAGCTGCCGGGCTTCACGGGCGTCGACGACCCTTACGAGCCGCCGGTCGCGCCCGACGTCGAGCTGCGCTGCCTCGACATCGACGTCGCGGTCGAGAGAGTGCTCGACGCGCTCGACGGTCCCGCCGGCGGCTGAGCGGCGCGTTCGCGCTTCATCCCGGCGTCGTCTTCGCCTTCGCTGTCGCGCCGCTCGTTCCGCTCATGCGCGGCCGGGCCACGCTGCGTGGGCTGTTGGGCAAGACCGGCACGGCTGAAACCGCAACTGCTCCGGCCCTCTCCCCAGCCGCCAGCCCACACGGAGCGGCGCCGCCCACGCCGCGAACGGAGCGCACCCGCCGACGGCCAACCGCCGGCGACACGACGAGCAGACCGCAGCAGACCACCCCGCCTGGCATGGTTCCGCCATGGCGGACGGCCATCTCGTCCTCGTCGCCGGGGCGCTCCTGACGGCCGGCCTCGCGGCCTCGCTGCTCGCCGGTCGCCTGCGACTGCCGTCGCTCGTGCTGTTCCTCGGCGTCGGCATGGCCGTCGGCACCGATGGACTCGGCTGGGTCGACTTCAGCAACTACAAGCTCGCGCGCGACGTCGGGATCGTCGCGCTCGCGCTGATCCTGTTCGAGGGAGGGCTGAACGCCGGCTTCGGCGAGATCCGGCCGGTGCTCAAGCCGGTCATCAGCCTCGCCTTCCTCGGGACGTTGATCACCGCCGCGATCTGCGGTCTCGCGGCGACGTGGCTGTTCGACCTCACGCTGCTCGAGGGACTGCTGCTCGGCGCGATCATCTCCTCGACCGACGGCGCGGCGATCTACGCGATGCTGCGCGGCTCCTCGCTCAAGCGCAAGCTCGCGCGCACGCTCGAGGGCGAGGCCGGTATGAACGACCCGGTCGCGGTGCTGCTCGTCGTCGGCTTCATCGACTGGATCGAGCGGCCCGGCTACGGCGTCGCCGACATGCTGTGGCTGTTCGTGAGAGAGGTGTCGATCGGCGTCGCGATCGGCGTCGCCGTCGGCGCCGCGGCCGTGTGGGCGTTCAAGCACGTCGAGCTCGCGACGCCCGGCCTCTACCCGGTCGCCTCGATCGCGACGGCGGCGCTCGCGTTCGGCGCCGCCGACGCGCTGCACGGCTCCGGCTTCCTGAGCGTGTACCTCGCGGGCCTCGCGCTCGGCAGCGCGACGATCCCCGCGCGCGGGACGATCACGGCGTTCCATCAGGGCATGGCGTGGATCGCCCAGCTGGCCATGTTCCTCGTGCTCGGCCTGCTCGTGTTCCCCAGCAGCTTCCCCGACATCGCGCTGGAGGGGACCGTGCTGGCACTCGTGCTGGTGTTCGTGGCGCGGCCGCTGGCCGCGTTCGTCGCGACCGTCGGCCCCTTCGGCGTCGCCGACCGCGCGATGCTCGGCTGGGCGGGCCTGCGCGGCGCCGTGCCGGTCGTGCTCGCCACCTTCCCGGTGATCGCGGGCATCCACGACAGCCGCGAGTTCTTCAACATCGTCTTCTTCGCGGTGCTGCTGTCGACGGTCGTGCAGGGCGCGACGATCGAGCCGGTCGCGCGCTGGCTAAGAGCAACGACCAAGAGCCGCGCGCTCGCCTCCAGCGCCCTCACCGAGACCGGCACGATCCGCCAGCTCGGCGCCGACGCGATCGAGGTCGAGGCGGCGCCGGGCGATGCGCTCGTCGGCCACCGCATCCGCGACCTCGGCCTGCCGCGCGCCGCGATCGTCAACGTGATCGTGCGCGACGGCCAGGCGATCCCGCCGCGCGGCTCGACGCGGATCGAGGCCGGCGACCGCCTGCACGTGCTGATCCGCCGCGAGGAGATGGGTGCGATGGACGCGCTGCTGGAGCACTGGCGCGAGGGTCCGGTCGGCCCGCCGCCGCGCAAGGCGCGCATTCCCGAGGGACACGCGCCGGTCTTCAGCGTGCGACGTTGGAACGCGCAGGCCGACGGCGACGCGGCCCGGCCCGAGCAGGTCGCCGGCCGCGCCGTCGTCGATCGCCTGCGCACGCGCCGCGACGTGCCCGGCGCGCTCGTCCTGCTCGACGACGGGTACATCGCGGTGACCGGGCCGCTGCTCGCCCTGGGCCGGGAGCAGCTGCTGAGCGAATGGGTGCGGCGCAAGGCCCGCGCCTCCGCCGGAGCGGAGCGCGCCTGGTGGGAGGAGGTGCTCGGCGCGCTCGCGCTGTAGGCGCCCGCGCACCGTCGGCCGGTGCGTCCGCGGTCGGCGCCGTGTCCGCATCGGCACGTCGTGCAAGCTGCCGCCCCGCGCCCGCACCCCCGGCGCGCAATACTGGACGCGTGACCCCCGCCCGACCCACGGCGGGCGCCTCGGATGCCGGTCTCGCCGACGCGCTGAGCCCCCTGCGATCCGACCCGAGCCGCAGCGCCATCCTGCTCGACGTCGACGGAACGCTCGCGCCGATCGTGCGCTACGCGGAAGAGGCGCATGTGCCGGAGCGCACGCGCGGCCTGTTGATCGAGATCGCCCGCCGCTATGCCGTCGTCGCATGCGTGAGCGGCCGGCGCGCGTCCGACGCGCGGCGGCTCGTCGCGATCGGGACGATCTCCTACCTCGGCAGCCACGGCACCGAGCTGCTGCGCGCGGGCTGGACCGAGCCGGCGCTCGACCCTGCCGTGCGCGACTGGGGACGCCGCATCCAGGCGTTCGGGCGCGAAGCGGACACCTCCGAGCTGCGCAGGCTGCGCGTGCGGATCGAGGACAAGGGATCGATCGTCGCCTTCCATTGGCGGGCCGCGCCCGATGAGGAGGCGGCGCGCGCGGCGATCGACGCGATCGCCGCGCGTGCCGAGCAGAGCGGCCTGCGCACCCATTGGGGCCGCAAGGTGCTGGAGGTTCGGCCGCCGGTGCGGATGGACAAGGGAGCCGGGATCGTCTCCTTCCTGTCCGACTCGGACCTCGACGCGGCCATTTACGTCGGCGACGACGTGACCGATCTCGACGCCTTCCGCGGCCTCGGCGAGCTGCACGCCGAGGGACGCCTCAGACACGTGCTGCGCGTCTGCGTCGGCTCCGCCGAGGGGCCGTCTGAGCTGGCGCAGGAGGCCGACCTCGTCGTCGACGGCCCCGAGGGCGTGCGCGCCCTGCTGGACGCCCTGATCGCCGACGGCTGACGCCGCGAGCCGCCACCACCGACACGATGCGCTTCACGGACTTCCTCAAGGCGACGGTGATGACGAGCGCGGCGGCGGCCACGCTGCTCGGAGCGATCACCGTCGTCGCCTCCAACTCGCACGACGATCCACTGCTGGTCCCGTTCGCCGCCGGCTGGTGGATCCTGGCGGCGATCGGCGGCACCGTCATCGGACGCCGCGCGGAGACCTCGCCGCCGATCGCACGGCTGCTGGCCGGGGCGAGATCGACGAAGGCGCTGCCCGAGGTCCACCCCCGCCGGATCCTGCTGAACCGCCTGTGGCCGCTGCTGCTCTGCACGGTGCTCGCGGGAGGCCTCGCGCTCGTGTTCCCGCAGGTCGCCGCGATCGCGACCGGCTTCGCGATCATCTGGGCGCTCTCGTGGCGCCGCCAGGACTCCGCCGTGACCGCCATCGAGGAGCGCGACGGCGTGCGCTACTACGTCGAGCGCACCTCCCCGCTGAAGCCGATCCAGCTGCTGCGCACGCCCGGCTTCAAGGCGAGCACGTGGCAGTTCGAAGAGGCGGAGGCGGCCTCGACGCCGGCACCGCGCGGGCGCGCGTGAGCGACGGCGTTGACGTGCTCGTCGTCGCGCTGCCGACGACGGCCGGCTGGCGTGGAGCGGTACCGGCGCTCGCGGGCGCGATCGAGCGAGCGGGAGCGAGCGTCGCGGTCGCCGCGGCGGCGCCGGTGCGCGAGGTGCGCACGTTCATGGCGACGGATCTCGTGCAGGCGCACGCAGCGCGCAGCGCCGCGCGCGCCGGGATCGCCGAGCACCGCCCGCGCGCGCTGATCTACGCGTCCGCGACGGCCGCGCTGCTCGGGCCGCGCCCCGGCGCGATCTGGTTCGACTCGCCGGCGGCGCAGAACCGGCCCGGACACCACGGTCTGTGGCAGCGGCCGACGGAGCGCCGCCGGGTCGCGCGCGCGCCGCTGCTGCTGCCGATGAGCGAGGGGGGCCTGCAAGCGCTCGGAGGCGGGCGTGCCGACGGCGGCCCGCCCGCGGTCGTGCTGCCGGTGCCGGTCGAGCCGTCGGCGTCGCAGCCGAGACGGGCGGAATCCGGATCCGGCCCGCCCGAGCGCGACGTCGCCGCGCTCGCCTACGCCGCCGACGCCGAGAAGAAGGGACTCGCGCGCATGCTCGCCGCCTGGGCGCAAGCGCGCCGGCCCGGCGAGACGCTGCTCGTCGCCGGACAGCCGGCCGGCCCGCTCGGCGAGGGCGCCGAGGGAACCGGGCTGCTCGCGCCGCAGGACTACCGCGCGCTGCTGCGCCGAGCGCGCATCTTCGTCGCCGCTCCGCGCCACGAGGACTACGGGATCGCCCAGCTGGAGGCGCTCGCCGACGGCTGCCGGCTCGTCAGCGCGCCGGCGTCGGGACCGTACCCGGCGCTCGCGCTCGCACGCGCGCTCGACCCGCGCTGCGTGAGCGAAGACCTCGCCACGGCGATCCGCACGGCGCTCGACTCCCCCGCCGACGACTACGCCGAGCGCGCCGCGCAGCTCCTCACGCCATACCGCCGCGCCGCGTTCGAGAAAACAGTCCGGGAGCAACTGCTGCCGGCGCTGCTCTGACGGATGTCGGCTCGCGGAGCTCGCGCTCCCGCACCGAGGACGCAGCCGGTGAAGCGTGCGTCCACGCTGCACCGGCGAGATGCTGCCTGGCGGGATGCCGGCGCCGTCAGTGCAGTGCCGGCTACGCCGTAGCGGCTCCGCCCGGCGTCATCGGCGAGCCGGTGGTCGCCCCGCCTTCGACCGCGCCGCGCTTAAGCGCGGAGGCCGCGGCGATCGCGCCGAGGCCGTAGAAGAGGAAGTCGATCCCGACGAGCAGGCCGATCGCCCAGTCGGAGGACTCCGGCAGGTTCGCGCCGATCAGGATCCCCAGCAGCAGCGTGACGACGCCGTTGGCGCCCATCCAGCCGGCGCCCGGCGTGCCGCGCTCGGCAACCGCCACGGCGATCCGCATCACGCCGGTGACCGCGAACCACAGCACCAGCAGCACCGTCAGCGTGTACGTGCCTCTCAGCGGCGCGAGCAGCAGCGCCAAGCCGGCCGCGCCGGTGAGGAACGCGAGCAGCAGGCGCATCAGCATGCGCCAGATGTCGCGCACCGCAAACGCGTCGATCAGCAGGAAGACCGCGCCGAACAGCAGCATCCAGCCGATGAAGATCGCGACCGTCACCGATGCCACGGCCGGCACGACGATCGCGATCGTCCCGGCGATGACGGCGAGCCAGCCCGAGATCAGGAGCCACTTGCGGCCCTGCTTCAGGCTCTCGTTGAGCGCCTCTTGCATCAGACACCTCTCCGATCGGTGCGACGCCCGGTGCGCCGCAAGGTTGATGCACAGCTATCTGCCTTGTGCCCTTTTGCGCAAGCGCGAGAACTCCTGCCAAGGACGCGTGTTCGCCACCCGATCCGGAGTCAGCCAAGCGCGCCGTGCGGTGGCGATTCCGTACGGTCGCGTGGTCTCCAGCGTGGCGACGCGATGGGAATCCGTCGTGACGATGATCCACACGCCGGCGTCGGCCGCGGCGCGCGCGTGCACGTCGTTGAGGTCGCGTCGATTCGCGCTGCCGTTGATCTCAAGCATCGTGCCCGTGCGCGCGCACGCCTCGATCACGCGGTCGACGTCGACCGCGTACGGCGGGCGCGCCTCGATCTTGCGGCCGGTCAGGTGGCCGATCGCGTCGATCGACGGGTGCTCGACGGCGGCGACGATGCGGTCGGTCATTGCGCGCTCGTCCATCCCGAAAGACGTGTGGACGCTCGCGATCGCCCAGTCGAGCTTGGCCAGCAGCTCGTCGGAGTAGTCGGGCGAGCCGTTCGGGAGGATGTTCACCTCGCTGCCCGCAAGCAGCTCGATCCCCTCGATCGCCAGGTTGGCCGCGTGGATCCGCTCGATCTGCAGCTCCAGCTGCTCGGGGGAGACCTCGTCGCCGAAGCCGTGCGAGGCCGAGTGGTCGGTGATCGCGAGGTACTCGTAGCCGAGGTCGCGGGCGGCGTAGGCCATGTCCTCGATCTCGTTCTTGCCGTCCGATGCGGTCGTGTGGCAGTGCAGCTCGCCCTTGAGGTCCGCGACCGTGATCAGTCTCGGCAGCCCAGCGCCGCCCTGGAGCGCGGCGGCCGCCAGCTCGCCGCGCCCCTCGCGCAGCTCCGGCTCGACGTACGCGTAGCCGAGCGCCGCGTACACCTCCTCCTCGGTCGCGCAGCGCAGCGTCTCGCCGGTCGCGTCGTCCAGGACCCCATACTCGGAGACGTGGAGTCCTCTGCGCACGGCCGCCTCGCGCAGCGCGACGTTGTGCTGCTTGTTGCCCGTGAAGTGCTGCAGCAGGTTGCCGAACTGGTCGGGCGCGACGACCTTCAGGTCGAGGGACATGCCGCTGTGCGTGCGGGCGCGCGCGCCGGCCTCGCCGCTGTTGGTGACCGCCTCGATCGCGTCGAGCGCCTTGAAGGCGTCGATCAGCGCCTCCGGGTCCTCCGAGGCGGCGACGACGTCGAGGTCCTTGACCGAGTCGGCCCAACGCCGTGCCGAGCCGGCCAGCTCAACGTGCACGGCGGCCGGGTGCGCGCGCAGCGCCTCGACCACCTGGTCACCGATCTCGCGGGCGCGGTCGAGCACGACGCGATGACCGGCCCCCGCCGGGATGCCTCCGTCCTCGGAGACGGCGCGCTCGACGGCCTCCAGCAGCTTCTCCTCCGCTCTTGCGCCGAAGCCCTTGAGGTCGCGGATGCGCTGCTGGCGCGCGGCTGTCGCGAGCGCCTCGAGCGAGTCGATCCCCATCTCCTCGTAAAGGCGCCGCGCGCGCTTCGGCCCGAGGCCGGGCAGACGCGTCATCTCGACGAGCCCGGCGGGAAACTTCTCGCGCAGCGCGGCCGCCTGCGGGATGTCGCCCTGCTCGAGCAGCGCGACGAGCTTCGTCTCGAGCGTCGCGCCGATCCCCGACAGCTCGGTCACGCGGCCGGCGCGCGTGAGCGCGGCGACCGAGGTCGACGCATCGCGCACCGCCTTCGCCGCGTTGCGGTAGGCGACGACGCGGTGCACGATCGCGCCGTCGAGCTCGTACAGGTCGCCGAGCTCGTCGAATCTCGCCGCGATCTCGCTGTTCGTCAGGTCGGCCATTCCGGCTGCAAGCGTAGGACGACGAGCGGCGCGGCGGTGTCCACGCGCGTCCAGCATCCGCCCGGCGCGTCGCGCGACGTCTGTCATTGTGGGCCGATGCAGGTCAACGACCTCGCGCTCGTCCGCGGCATCAGCCCCACGCGCGTCACGCTCGCACGCTGGAACGCCACACCCGGCCCGGTGCTGCGCGCCTGGACGCTCGGCAGCCTCGCGATCGCCGTGCTGCTGCTGCTCGCCGTCTACCTCGTCGCGCTCGCCGCCCCGGCCGACCCGACGCCGATCGCGGTCGTCGGAATCACAGCCCCGCCCAGCGTCGAGGACGTCGGCCGGATCCTCGCGCGCAACTCGCTGGTGCTCGCACTGCACGCGTTCGCATGCGTCGCCGGCTACATCGCCGGCAGCTCGCTGCCGCGCGAGGCGCAGCGCCGCAGCGGCGTCTGGCGGCTGATCCACGACGCCGCCGGCCCGCTCGCGATCGCGTTCGTGACCGCCGCGACGCTGTTCTCGCTGGCGACGCAGGCGTACGTCATCGGCAGCACCGCCGCGACGGTGTCGGGTGAGCTCGGGATCCCGCCCGGTCGCCTGCTCATTGCGCTCCTCCCGCACGCGCTGCTCGAGCTCTGGGCGCTCTTCCTGCCGCTCGCTGCCTGGCTGATCGCAAGCCGCCGCAGAGAGTGGGACGAGCTGCTCGCCGCGACCGTTGTCACCGTCGGGATCGCCGTCCCGGCGCTCGTCCTGGCCGCGCTGATCGAGGTCTACGTCTCGCCGCATCTGCTGGCCGCGCTGCTGCGCTGAACGCCACATAGCTGCTGTTGCATCGTGAAATCCGGCCGCTATCCTTCTCGGTGGTCAGGAAGATCTCTATGGATCACCTTCTGGGAGCCCGGCATCCACCATGCCGGGCTCTCGCCGTTGTTGGACCGGCGCCGCCACCAACGACGCCGGTCGCTGCTGCTACCGGTTTTCCCGGAGGATGATCAGCAACAGCAGCACGGTCAGGCAGATGTCCATGTGGACCACCTCCTTTCTCAGGGCTTGCGCCCCGGCCGGAGTTGGAGCTCCGGCAGTTCTGGAGGTGGGTGGGCCAGACCATGCGCACCCAGGAAAGCGAGCCGTCGCCGCTCGGTCTACAGCAGGAAGTGGTGGATCTGCGCAGTCCCTGCGGAGAATGCGGGCGCCACGTGGGCGCCGCCGCAAGCGGCTACTATACTTTGTGAAGTAAAGACGACGAATCCGTCCAAGGAGCCCTCATGGCAGGCACCATCAGCGAGGTCAGCGACACCAACTTCCAGGCCGAGGTCATCGAGTCCGAGACGCCCGTACTCGTCGACTTCTGGGCGCCGTGGTGCGGGCCCTGCCGGATGGTCGCTCCCGTGCTCGAGGAGATCGCCGGCGAGAAGGGCGACGCGCTGAAGATCGTCAAGCTCAACGTCGACGAGAACCAGCAGACCGCGATGACCTACGAGGTCCTCTCGATCCCGACGCTGATCCTCTTCAAGAACGGCGCGATCGCCAAGAAGGTCGTCGGCGCCTATCCGAAGCGCAAGCTCGAGGCCGAGCTGGAGCCGGTCCTCGCGGCCTGACCAGGCGCGCCCCGCCCATGGAGCCGACACGCGTAGGCGTCATCGGCAGCGGAGCAGTCGGCCGCGCGCTCGCGGCCGGCTTCGCGGCACGCGGCCATGAGGTGACGATCGGGACGCGCCAGCCTGAGTCGAACGACGACCTGCAGGCGTGGGCGGCCCAGCACGACAACGTCGCGATCGGGTCGTTCGCCGCCGCCGCCGAGGGCGGCGAGCTGCTCGTGCTGGCGACGAGAGGCACCGTCGTCGAGCAGGCGATCACGGCCGCAGGCCCACAGAGCTTCGCCGGCAAGGTCGTGATCGACGCAACGAACCCGCTCGACTTCTCCGGCGGCGGACCGGCGCTCGCGGTCGGCCACACGGACTCCGGCGGCGAGACCGTGCAGCGGACGCTCCCGGCGGCACGCGTCGTGAAAGCGTTCAACACCGTCAATGCCGGGCTGATGGTGGACCCGGGGCTGCCCGGGGGCCCGCATCCGATGTTCGTCGCCGGCGACGACGAGGCCGCCAAGGCGACGGTCGCCGAGCTGCTCGCCGACTTCGGCTGGGACGCGTTCGACGTCGGCGGGATCGAGCGCTCGCGCGAGCTCGAGTCGCTCGTGATCCTGTGGGTCGCGATCGGCCAGCGGCGCGGCGCCTACGACCACGCCTTCACGCTCGTCGCGCCCGAGCAGCGCGCAGACTGACGTTCTAAGCGCGCGCTACGGCGATCTTCAGCGGGAGGCCCTCGATCTCGACGGCGTGGCCGGCGTCGGCGTCGGCGCCATTGCCGTTCCCGATGCCGTCGTAGTCGATCGCCGTCGTTAGCGTCTCTCCGGTCACATACGGCTCGTGCTCCCGGGCGGCGGCGAGCAGCTCCTCCGCGCCGCCGAGCGTCAAGGCGATGCGGTCGGAGACGTCAAGACCCGCCGCCTTGCGCGCGCCCTGGATCGCGTGGACGACCTCGCGCGCGAGCCCCTCGCGCCGCAGCTCGTCGTCGAGCGCAAGCTCCAACGCGACGGCGTGCGAACCCTCGCGCTCCAGCTGGTAGCCGTCGAGCGGCTGCATCGCGACCTGCAGGTCCTCGGCGCCCAGCTCGTGGTCGTGGCCCTCGATCATCACGCCAACCGTCCGGCCTTCGCGGAGCGCCGCCGCCACGTGCGCGGGATCGAGTCCGGCGACGGCGTCCGCCACCAGTGGCATCTGCTTGCCGAAGCGCGGCCCGAGCGCGCGGTAGTTCGGCTTGATCTCCAGCTCGCCGAGCTCGTCGGCGGCGGAGACGAAGCGCAGCTCCTTCACGTTCAGCTCCGACCGCACGACGTCGGAGAGCCGCTCGATCGCCTCACGCTCGCGCCCCGTCGCGACGATCGCGGCCGCGTGCAGCGGCTGGCGCAGCTTGATCTTCGACTGGCCGCGCGCGGCGAGCCCGAGCCGCACCGCCTCGCGCGCGACCTCCATCGCCTGCTCGAGCGCGACATCCCGCTCACCGGCCGTCGGGTAGTCGCACAGGTGCACGCTGACCTCGCCGTCCGGGTCGAGGTTGCGGTAGATCTCGTCGGCGATGAACGGCGTGAACGGCGCCAGCAGCTGCACGACGCTCACGAGGCAGTGGTGCAGCGTCGCGAACGCGGCGGGATCGCCGTCCCAGAAGCGCCGCCGCGAACGGCGCACGTACCAGTTGGAGAGATCATCGACGAACGCCTGGATCGCGCGGCCGGCGGCGGTCGCGTCGTAGTCGTCCATCCGCTCGCGCGCGATCTCGACCGTGGCGGAGAGCCGCGACAGCGCCCAGCGGTCCAGCTCGTGCGGGGACTCCGCCGGATCGGGCAGCGCGCCGGGCGAGACCCCGTTCGCATTCGCGTAGAGGACGTAGAAGCCGTATGTGTTCCACAGCTGCAGCAGGAACTGCCGCACCGCCTCGCCGATCGTCTCCAGCGAGAAGCGGTAGCCGTCCCACGGCTGCTTGGAGGTGAAGAAGTACCAGCGCAGCGCGTCCGCGCCATAGCGGTCGAGCACGTCCCACGGCACGACGACGTTGCCCTTCGACTTCGACATCTTCTGACCCTCGGGGTCGAGGATCAGGCCGAGGCAGACGACGTTCTTGTACGAGGACTGGTCGAACAGCAGCGTCGAGACGGCCAGCAGCGAGTAGAACCAGCCGCGCGTCTGGTCGAGCGCCTCGCACACATAGTCGGCCGGGAAGCGCTCTCTGAAGTGCTCGGCGTTCTCGTGCGGGGCGTGCCACTGCGCGAACGGCATCGCGCCGGAGTCGAACCACACGTCGATCACCTCGGGCACCCGCTGCATGCGGCCGCCGCACTCGATACACGGGAAGCCGACTTCGTCGACGTACGGCCGGTGCGCGTCCTCCAGGCGCACGCCTGACAGCTCCTCCAGCTCGTCGAACGAGCCGACGCAGTGGACGTGGCCCTGCTCGCAGCGCCACACCGGCAGCGGCGTGCCCCAGTAGCGCTCGCGCGACAAGGCCCAGTCGACGTTGCCCTCCAGCCAGTTGCCAAAGCGACCGTGCTTGACGTGCGGCGGGTGCCAGTTGACCGTCTCGTTGGAGGCGAGCAGTCTGTCGCGGATCGCCGACGTGCGGATGTACCAGGACGGCTTCGCGTAGTAGAGCAGCGCCGTGCCGCAGCGCCAGCAGTGCGGATAGGCGTGCTCGTAGTCCACGACGCGGAAGAGCCGTCCGCGCGCGCGCAGGTCCTCGACGAGATCGTCGTTGCACTCGCGCACCGCGCGACCGGCGTAGCCCTCGATCCGCTCGTCGTAGGTGCCGTCGGGCTTGACCGGGTTGACCACCGTCATTTCCTGCTGCTCGCCGAGGCGGTAGTCGTCCTCCCCGAACGCGAGCGCGGTGTGGACGAGGCCGGTGCCGTCGTCGGCCGTGACGAAGTCGCCGGGCAGGACCGTGTGCCCCTTCTCGCCGTAGGCAGAGCCGGGGATGAACGGGAATGGCGGCTCGTACGCCGCGCCGACGATCTCGCCGCCAGCGAAGCGCGCGAGGACGTCGACGCCCTCTCTGCCGAGGACACGCTCCACGAGCGCCTCGGCGAGCACCAGCACCGCCCCGTCGTCGGTGCGCACGCGCACGTACGTCAGGTCAGGGTCCACCGCGACCGCCGCGTTGGACGGCAGCGTCCACGGCGTCGTCGTCCAGATCAGCAGCTCGTCACCCTCCGCCAGCGGCCCGACGGGCTTGGTCACCGGCAGGCGCACGTACGCAGAGGGGTCGACGACATCCTGGTACGCGCCCGGCTGCCCGAGCTCGTGCGAGGACAGCGCCGTGCCGCAGCGCGGGCAGTAGGGGACGACCTTGTGGCCCTCGTACAGCAGCCCCTTATCCCAGATCGTCCGCAGCGCCCACCAGACCGACTCGATGTAGGAGTCGTCGAGCGTGCGGTACGCCTCGTCGAGGTCGACCCAGTAGGCGATCCGCTCCGTCAGTCTCGCCCACTCCTCGACGTACGTGAAGACCGACGCGCGGCACTTCGCGTTGAACTCCGCGATGCCGTAGCGCTCGATGTCGTCCTTGGAGGTGAAGCCGAGCTCCTCCTCGACGGCGAGCTCGACCGGCAGGCCGTGGCAGTCCCAGCCGCCCTTGCGCTCGACGTAGAAGCCGCACATCGTGCGGTAGCGGGGGAAGATGTCCTTGAAGATGCGCGCGAGCACGTGGTGGGTGCCCGGCCGGCCGTTCGCCGTCGGCGGCCCCTCGTAGAAGATCCACGGCGGTCTGCCCCTGCGGCGGCGCACCGTCTCGTGGAAGACGTCGTCCGCTCTCCAGCGCGCGAGCGTCGCCTCCTCCATCGCGGGGAACGACTGCTGCGGGTCGACGGGCTGGTGCGGCGCGGACATGGGCGCCTGATTCTAGGTCGCCGCGCTCGGCGGTGACCCGGCCGTGACCGCCGGTCGCGGCGCGGCGCTCAGAACGGCAGCGCGGCGGTGTGCCGGCGCGCGACGACGATCTCGCCGTCGCCGGCCGGTACCGCGGGGGCGCCGGCGTCGCGTGTCCGGGACTTCGGCTGCGCCGTGAGCCGCTCCAACAGCGCATCGCGCGCGGCGAGCGGCGCGTCGCCCAGGCGCAGGACCGTGCTCGCGCCGGTGTCCGGGAGCGCGCCGCCGAAGGCGAGCACGTCGATCCCCTCGCGGCCGCTGCGCACGGCGTAAACGAGACGGCCGATCGCGTCGAGCGAGGCGCGCGTGCCGCCGAGGACAAGCGCGTCGGGCTGGAGGGCGCGCAGCGCACGGCCGAGCCGCGCGGGCTCGGTGGCGGCGGTGAGTGTGAGCGTGCGCAGGCCTGCCCGCCGCAACAGCAGCTCGAGCGCCTGCACCTGCAGCGCGGCGATGTCGCCGGGCGACGTCGCATCGGAGATCAGCACGCCTTCGGCGCGCGTCGCGGGAGCCGCGACGCGGCGCAGCGACGACAGCCAGTCGGTCGCGAAGCGCCAGGCAAAGCTGTGCTCGGGGCTGCCGGGGTCCTCCGCGTGCAGCTCGGCGACCGCCGGCAGCAACACTTCCTGCACCGTGCGCTCCAGCGAGCGGATCGCAAGGCTCTCCTCCAGCAGGCGGGCCGCCTTCTCCTCCTCGAAGCGCGAGAGCGCCAGCCCGAGGCGGTTCGACGACGGCGGACCGGCGCCGCGCTGGCGGGCGATCGCGATCGCGGAGGAGACGTTCTGCGTCTCCTCGAAGGCCTGTTTGAGCGCCTCGACGTCGGCGAGCTCGTACTGGCGGTGCCCGCCGGACGTGCGCCCGGGGGACGGGTAGCCGAAGCGGCGCTCCCAGCTGCGCAGCGTGTTGGGGCTGACGCCGAGCATCACGGCAGCTGCGTTGGTTCGAATCCCGCTCATGGCAGGAAGCACTCTTCCCGCTGTGCGTATCAAGTGCAACGGGTGCAGGGAAAGCTGCACCACGCAAGGCGCCGTGCAAGTGAATCGGACGGAAGGAGACCGACGGGCGGTCGCGACGGAGGCGGCGGGCGATCCCGCCGCAGGCTCAGTCCTCGAGGACGATCAGCGCAGCGCGCGGCGGCCCGCAGGCCCCGACGCGCAGCGGCATGCGCACACCGAAGACGTTGGCGGGGCGCACCATCAGGCGGCGCACCTCGTCCTCGCCGCCGGCGGCGTGCATGATCGCGCCGGCCAGCGACTCGGGGCCGTTGGCTTCGGCGTCGGCCGGCGTGAGTATCTCCGTGATCGGACGGTTGATGACGTCCGTCTCGGCGACCGCCAGCAGCCCTTCGCTGGCGGACGACATCGCGCAGACGTGCAGCGAGCCATCGACGATCACGAACGGGTCGTCCGGCTTGGGCGCGACGTCGGCGCGCGCCTCCAACAGCAGGCCGAGCCCGCACTCGCCGCACACGCGCGCCGGCGGAGCCGGCGTCTCGTTGTTCGGCGGCGGCGAGCCGCAGTGGCCGCAGAACCACTGTGAGGGACAGGCCTCTTCGGCGGTCGACGGAACAAGCCGCAACACAGATGCCGAGCGATCGATTGCCATGGTCCCCTGAAGCCTCCGTGCAGTCTTTCCGTGACCTACGCGCCGTCGGCTGCGAGCCGGGCGGGCGACGTCCCTGTCGTGAAGTTCGCGGCCGGATGGCTCACGAGGTCGATCATCTGGCGGGCTGCCTCTCCTGGCGTGCCCGGAAGCATCGTAGCGCCTGTCGTGCGGACGCGCGTCCGTTGCGGTCCGCGTCGGTACACCGCGACCGGCAGCGGGCCGGTCGCGAGGCGAACGGCATACGCCCAGCGCGCGACCGTGTCGTCCGACAGCGCCCCGCCGGCGATGATCACGCCGTCGGGCCGGTGCGTGGCGAGCGCCTCGGACATGTTCGCGACGCCGCGCACGGACAGGCCGAGCACGCGCGAGCCGGCGCGCATCGCGAGCAGCTCGAGCGCACGCACGTAGGCCGCGTCCGGGTCGAGCTCGTCGCGGGTCGCGTCACCCAGCACGATCGTGGTCGAGAACTGCATCCCGGGCGTCACGAGCCGCTGGGCGCGACGCAGCCAGCTGTTACCCCAGCGCGCGGCGAAGGCCCACTGCACGGATTCGGTTCCGTGGCGGCGGGCGACCTCGTCGAGCGAGTTGAGCAGCACCTCCTGCACCGTGCGATCGAGCGAGCGCAGCGCGAGAGCTCCCTCGATCGCATTGTCGGCGCGTGGCTGGTCAAACGCGTTGAGCGCGCCGACCAGGGCGTTCGTGTCTGCGCCGAGCCCTTCTCGTGCCCGCGAGACCGCAGACGAGATGGACAGCCCGTCAAGCAGCGCATCGCGGAGGGCAGCGATCTCCCCGTGCGTGTACAGACGGTGACGACCAGGCGACCGCTGTGGCCGCGGGAAGCCGAAGCGGCGTTCCCAAGCCCGCAGCGTGTTCGGGCTGACGTTGAGCAACGCTGCGGCTTCGCTGGTCTTCAGGTAGCGCATCACGGGAAAGGTCGGCGTTCGCACCCCTCTTATCGGCACGAAATGCGCATTTGCACAAGTTTTGGCACGAAATGGGTGCAAAACCTCCATCGAACGGCTACAGTTCCGCTCGAAGGGCAGCGGGTCCGCGCCGCCCTATCCAGGCGCCGCGGGCTGAATGTGCAGCGCGACCGATCGGAGGCAATGGATGTTCTTCAAGGGCAAGTAGTTCTCCCTTACTCGTAATGGTCCGTCAGGACCGTTACCTTGCGGACATGCGTGTCGTACGCGCGTGGCCGCGAAGAGACAGCCTCGCGAGGGGGATCACCCTTGTCGGCATATTCGGTTGTGTCGTCTGGGCGATGGTTGCCGCCGATCCTGGTCGGCTGTCCTGGCTTTTTGGTGTGCTTGCCCTCGGTGTCATCGGTGCCGACTTGTTCGGGACTGGCACCGGGGCGCAAGCCGTTCACGTATCCGGCTCCGCGCTGGCCGCGATCGTCGTGTTCGCCCTGTTCGGGCCCGCGGCGGCGTTCGCCGTCGTCGTCGTCTCCGAGCTGATCACTTGGCTCGTCGAGCGCTACCGCACGGAGCGCATGGCGATGAACCTCTTCGGCAGCGGCGCTCCGGTGCTGATTGCCGGCACCCTGTTCGAAGCGCTCGACACGGTCGAGGGCTCGGTCGGCTTCTACGTCGCGCTCGCGCTCGCGGCGGCGCTGATGTTCGCGCTGAACCTGCTGATCGTGGTTGGCATCACATCGATGCTCGACGACGTGCCCTTCTGGAGAACGATCTGGGGCGCGCTCGGGACGCTGCTCATATCGATCGGGATCAACGTGGCGCTCGCGCTCGCGGCGACCGGCCTGTGCCTCGAGCTGGGCCTCGGCGGGACCGCGTTCGCCGCCTTCACGCTGATCGCCTTCAGCTACATGGCGCGGCTCGTCTCGACCGCGCGGCACCGCAGCAAGCAGTACGCCTCGCTGTCATGGGGCGTGCTCTCCGGTCTGCTGCGCACGCTCAGCATCCGCGACCCGCGCGCGGCGCGTCATGCCGCCGCCGTCGCGGCTTTCGCCCGCGACATCGCGCGCGAGGCGGGCATGAGCGCCGAGGACCAGGAGCTCGCCCACACTGCCGGCCTGCTGCACGACATCGGCAACTTCGCGCTGTCGGACCGCGTCTTCGAGCGCGGGCGCGTGCTGACGGACGAAGACTGGGACGCGATCCGCCAGCACCCGGTGCTCGGCGCCGACATGCTGCGCGACCTCGGCCTCTACGGCCCGGTCGCGGAGATCGTGCGCGCGCACCACGAGCGCGTCGACGGGCGCGGCTACCCGGACCGCCTGAAGGCCGACGCGATCCCCGAGCTGGCCAAGATCATCGCGGTCGCCGAGGTCTACGACACGCTGACTGCGGCCGACACGTACCGCACGCCGGTCAGCTCGTTCCAGGCGCTGACCGAGCTGCGCCGCGTCGCCGGCTCGCAGCTCGACGCCGACTACGTCGAGGCACTCTCGAGAGTCCTCGCCGGCAGCGACGCCACGTACCGCCACGCCGACGCCGCCGACTTCGGCAGCGAGCTCGACCTCGAACGCCGCATCAACGAGGCCGCTGTCAGCTGAGGCCGTCCTGCGGCGGCGCTCCGCTCGCACGCCGTCGAGCTTCCGAGCGACGCCGTGGGCATCGAGGGGGAAGAAGCGGTGGCGCCGCATGTGCCGTCGGCGGGACCAGCCGGCACCCGAGCGGAGCGCCACAACGCCCGCACGCGCCCACCGCACCACGAAGCGCGCCGGCTGCCGGCGCGCTGGTGTCTGCTGCAGTTGTGGGGGGATTCAGCCCGTGGCGCGCTGCAGGAACGAGTCCTCGCGGTTCTGCTGCACCGCGAAGCTGTTCTGCTGGAGGGAGCGCACGAACTGTTCGATGTGCTCGACGCTGAAGCGGCGCTGCCCACCCGGGGTCCGGTACGACTGGAGGTAACCCATGTCGGACCAGCGGCGGACAGTGCCGAGCGAAACGCCAAGCTCCCGCGCGGCCTGCGAGGTGGAGAGCCCCAACGGCCGTGCGTTCATCCCGTGCATCTGCAAAGGCATGAGGCCATTAGGGAGGGTTTGCCCGCTTCTGTGAAGGTCACGGGGAGGTTTTGCACAACCTTGGGCACAGAACGTGACGGGAGTGAAGCCGGCTGCGAGGATGCGCCGCGTGGGACGGACCGTCGTCGTGTGCGTGCTCGCGCTGCTCGCCTTCGGCGGCTGCGGCAGCCGCACGCCGCCTGCGCAGGCGTGCATAGAAGCACAGTCCGCAGACATCTTGCAAGCGCTGACCCGCGCGCCGCGCGACGTCGCGCTCGCGGACGGCACGTCGCTGTCGCAGTGCGTGCGCCGCACGATCGACGACAGCCGCCTGCAGGCCCTCGGCGCCGCGTTCACGACCGCCGCTGACGAGCTGGGGCGACGGATGCGCTCGTCCGATGCGGCCGCGTTCCAGCTCGGCTTCCTGATCGGAGCGGTCGATCGCGGGGCGGATCAGGCGGCCGGACTGCAAGAAGAGCTGGCGAACCGCATCGCCGGAGCCGCCGCAGGGCTCGAGGGCCACGCGCGGCGAGCGGCGCTGCTGCGCGGACGCGCGGCCGGCTGGCGGAGTGGGTGAGAATCCCGCCCGCGATGCGACTGCGGCTCTACCACCACGGCGACGGCGCACGGGTCGCCTACCGCGAGGCCGGGACCGGGCCTGGCCTGGCGCTGTTCCACTCGCTCGGCTTCTCGCATCGCGAGTGGGAGCCGGTCGTCGAGCCGCTGTCGCAGCGCTTCCGCGTCGTACTGCCCGACCTGCCGCTGCACGGCGACAGCGAGGACCGCCCGCGGCATCCCTATACGCCGGACTGGCTCGCCGAGGTCGTCGCCGGCTTCTGCGGAGAGGTCCTCGGGCCCAGACCGCTCGTGGGGGGCCATGACATCGGCGCCGAGCTGCTGCTGCGTGCCGTGCTCGACGGGCGTATGACGCCGCGCCGGCTCGTGCTGATGCCGAACCGGCTGCACCGCCGCGCCGAGCATCGCACGGGCCGCTCGCTGTGGCGCGGCGCCGCGATGGCCGCGGCGGTCCCCGGCCTCGACCGCCTGCTCGCGCGGGCGGCGCCGCTCGTGTTCCGCCCGTCGATCGGCGAGCGGTTGTCGGTGCAGCGCAATCCGGCGGCACGCGACCTCGTGCGCCATGCGCTCGCCGACGTGCCGGGCAATCCCGGCCGCGCGCGCTCGTGGGCGGCGTTCGCGCGCAACTGGCCGAGCGAGCCGCAGCGGGAGCTGTTCGACTCCTATCGACACGTGACGGCGCCGACGCTGCTGCTGTGGGCGGACGAGGATCCGATGCATCCGCTCGCGGTCGCGCGGCAGGCGCTCGACCTGCTGCCGGACGCGCAACTGCGCGTGCTCGACCGCGCCGGCTTCCTGCTTGCCTACGACGACCCAGTGGGTCTCGCGCGAGAGCTGATTTCCTTCTGTGGGTGAGTTCCTGACTTCTTTGACTACGTGAGAGATCCGGAGGACGCCATGGGCGTGCAGGAGACGGAGCAGCTGTGGGGAGGCGAGACGACGAAGGCGGTCGCGAACTTCCCGGTGTCGGGCGAGCGCGTGCCGGTGCCGGTGGTGCGCTGGCTCGGTCGCATCAAGGGCGCCGCGGCGCGCGTGAACGGCGAGCTGGGCCTGCTCGACGGCGCGATCGCGGAGCGGATCGCCGCGGCCGGCGACGAGATCGCCGCCGGCAAGCACGACGATCAGTTCCCGGTCGACGTCTTTCAGACGGGCTCCGGCACCTCGTCGAACATGAACGCGAACGAGGTCATCGCCGCGCTGGCCGGCGACGGCGCGCACGCGAACGACCACGTGAACATGGGCCAGTCGTCGAACGACGTCTTCCCGAGCGCCGTGCACCTCGCCGCGCTCGACGAGGCGACGAACGACCTGCTGCCGGCGCTCGAGCAGCTCGAGGCGTCATTCGCGACGAAGGCGGCGGCGTTCGAGGACATCGTCAAGTCCGGCCGCACGCATTTGATGGACGCGGTCCCGGTGACGCTGGGCCAGGAGTTCGCGGGATATGCGGCGCAGATCCGCCTGGGAGCGAAGCGCGTGCGCAACGCGCTGCCGCAGGTCGCGCAGATCCCGCTCGGCGGCACGGCGACGGGGACCGGCCTCAACACGCATCCGGAGTTCGCGGCGCGCGTGCGCGGCAAGCTCGCGGAGTCGAGCCGGCTGGAGATCTTGCCGCCAGAGGATCCGTTCGAGGCGCAGGCCAACCGCGACGCGTTGGTGGAACTTTCGGGCGCGCTGAAGGTCATCGCCGTGTCTCTCACCAAGATCGCGAACGACCTCGCGCTGATGGGCTCCGGCCCCCGCGCCGGCATCGGCGAGCTGTTCCTGCCGGAGCTGCAGAAGGGCTCGTCAATCATGCCGGGCAAGGTCAACCCGGTGATCCCCGAGGTCGTGCTGCAAGTCAGCGCGCAGGTGATCGGCAACGACACGGCGATCACGGTCGGCGGTCTGCAGGGCCAGTTCGAGCTGAACGTGCGCATCCCGCTGATCGCGCGCAACCTGCTGCAGTCGATCCGGCTGCTGGCGTCGACCTCGCGACTGTTCTCGGAGAAGTGCGTGGACGGGATCGAGGCGAACGTCGCCGGCTGCGAGCGCTCGGCCGAGTCGACGCTCGCCGTGGCGACCGCGCTGAATCCGTACATCGGCTACGACAAGGCGACCGAGATCGTGAAGGAGGCGACTGCCTCGGGGCGCACGCTGCGGGAGGTCGCTTTGGAGGCCGGGGTCGAGGAGTCGACGCTGGCTGAGGCTTTGGATCTGCGCAGAATCGCGCGGGGCAGCGCGGCCTAGGGTCGAGCGCGGTTGGCGGGCGGGTCCTGTCCGCTCCGGGCGCGCGCACACCGGCCTCTGGCCGGCGCACGTGCGTCCTCACGGCCACCCGCCCGATTGGCCGTCGTGGCTACGTCGCCAGCGTCGGCCAGAGCGCGTATGCGGGATACGGCGGGTCGTGCAGGACACGGCCCGCCGGCGTGTCGCTCACCGGGCCGCGCAGGCCGGACTGGAAGCGTACGTCGCGGTCGTTGACCTGGTACTGGGTCCAGAGGCGGACTGGCAGGGCTGCCATCGCCGTCCAGTTGGCTTCGATCGCAGCGGCCTGCTCGGCGAACGCGTCGGGGTGCGACGGGTCGTTCGTGCGCCGGGGATCGACGACCCAGCGCTCGAGGTCGGGCGCGATCCAGCCGTCGCGCCGGACGTCGAACTGGTAGCCGCCCTCGGTCAGCCAGACCGACGGATCGGGCCAGCCGTGCGTGCGCTGGAGCTCGAGCAGGCGCTCGACGCGCCAGCGCCCGTCGGCGTCCGGGCCGAACTTCACGTCGGCGTAGTTGTGGTGCGCCCAGCCGACCGGGACGCCGGGCTCCCAGCCGCGCAGCTGCGCGAGCAGCTCGTTGCTGAATACGTCCCAGGGCGTGCCGTGCGAGCTGGCGACGCTGACGACGTCGGCGGTGGCGGGCAGCAGCAGTCCCGGACCGCCGGGCACGTCCGCTGCCACGGTGGCGGCGCTGCGGGCGAGCTCGGCGACCGCGCCGGCGATCGTTCCCCCGGGGTACGAGCGCGAGCGTTGCGGCCACCACGTCAGGTTGGGCTCGTTCATCGGCTGGAGCCAGTCGATCTGCGCGCCGGCGGGATTCCCGGCCCCGCCGCGCGCGTAGCGTTCGCACAGATAGGCGACGAGCCACGCCCACGGACCGTCCGGCGAGCGGTCATCCGGGACGAGTGCGCGGTTCGGCGGGGCAGCCGGAGCGACGGCGGGAGAGCTCGCCCAGTCCGGAAACGCCTGGTAGAGCGTGAGCGCGACCTCGCGGCCGTCCGCGTTCGCGCGGGCGATCTGCGCGTCGAGTGCGGCAAAGGCAGCGGTCGCCGGGCCGGCCGGGTTGCCGAGATCGGCGAACGCCTGCGCGCGCGTGAAGGGGGCGGGCGCGAGCGCCTGCACCGTCGGCCAGCTGAGCCACAGCGCGACGAAGGTCGTCGGGTGCGGCCCGTCGAGCAGGTACGGCCGCACGCCGAGCGTGTCGTCATACGGGTTGACGTCGCCGATCAGCGAGACGCCCTTGCGCATCCGCGCAGGCGGGGGCGTGGTCGGCGCGGTGGCGGTCGGGCGGCTCGCGTCGAACGGTTGCGCGGCTCCACCGCAGCCTGCGAGCACGACGGCTGCCGCGGCGGCGCTGCCGCCCGCGAGCAGCTCGCGGCGGGTGAGCGATCCCGGCATCGGCTCAAGCTAGCAACGCCGTTTGGTCAGCTCGCGAACGCCGGCGGGTGGAGGACGGCGGCGAGCCGGCGATCGGCGGTGCGGCATGAGCCGCGGCCGACGCTGCCTGCTCAGCCGCCCGTGTAGAGACGCACGAGCGTCTCGGCAACGCAGACCGGCTTCGCGCCGCCCTCGACCTCGAACGTCAGCGCGGTCGCCATCTGGATCCCGCCGGGCACGTCGTCGACGGAGGCAATCGAGGCGCGCATGCGGACCTTGCTGCCGACCGGCAGCGGCGCGGGGAAGCGGACCTTGTTGAGGCCGTAGTTGATGCCGAACGCGAAGCCTTCGATCGAGAACAGCTCGTAGGTGAACTTGGGCGCGAGCGAGAGCGTGTAGTAGCCGTGCGCGATCGTGCCGCCGAACGGCGTGCCCTTCGCTCTCTCGACGTCGACGTGAATCCACTGGTGATCCCCCGTCACGTCGGCAAAGTCGTTGATCGCCTGCTGCGTGACCTCGTGCCAGTCGCTGACGCCGAGCTCCTGGCCGATGCGGGCCTTGATGTCGTCGATGCCGTTGAGAGTGAGCATGCGGCGACCGTACTAGGCTCCCCGCCATGCCAGCGCCGCTTCTCGTCGTCGACGCGCCCTCGCTCCTGTACCGCGCCTGGTTCGCGCTTCCCGACTCGATCAGAGGCGCGGAGGGGATGCCCGTCAACGCGCTGCTGGGCTCGACGAACGCGATCCTGCGGATCGTGGCGGACCAGGGTCCGCGAGCGGTGGTGATCTGCTCGGGCGCGGAGGCCGCGCGGTACCGCGTGCAGCGCTACGCCGGCTACCACGCCGACCGCCCGCCGGTGCCGGAGGGGCTCGCGTGGCAGATCGCGCGCTCGCCGCAGCTGTTCGAGGCTTTGGGGTGGACGCTTGCCGCGACGCCCGACCTGGAGGCAGACGACCTGCTGCACTCGTTCGCGCTGAGCGAGGTCGATGCGGGCGGCTCGGCGTTGCTGATGACCGGCGACCGCGACATGTTCCAGTGCGCCGCGCCGGACGTGACGGTGCTCTACCTGAAGACCGGGGTCAGAGGCTTCGAGGTGATGGGACCGGCGGAGGTGCAGGAGCGCTACGGCGTGCCACCCGCTTTGGTTCCCGACTTCATCGCACTGCGCGGCGACCCGTCCGACGGGCTTCCGGGCGCGAGAGGGATCGGCGAGAAGGGCGCCGCCGACCTGCTGACGCGCCATGGCTCGCTGGAGGCAGCGCTGGCGTCGCCCGACGGCGAGAAGCCGCGCGTCGCGACGGCGCTGCGCGAACAAGCTGACGAGCTGCGCGACTTCCTCGCGATCGCGACGCTGCAGCGCGTCGAGGTCTTACGCCCTGCCGATCGGGTGACCGATCTCGTCGGGGGCGCCGAGGCGGCCGAGACGCTCGGGATGCGCAGACTCGCCGAGCGCCTGCGCGCCGCCGGCGATCCGTCGCAGCTCTGACGCGGATTCGTCGCGGTGCGGCGTGGCTGCTGGCGTGGCTCGCCGTCCTCTGCTTCGTGCTCCTGAGCCTGTGTGTGCTGGCAGTGGTCTGGCCGTATGCCGACCAGACGTTCAGCACCGACCCGCAGGCGCTGCTTGCGGCCCATCTTGCGAGCGAGAAACCCGACGCGACGGCTCTCAGCGCGGACCTCATTGCGCGGGTCTCGGCGTACAACCGCCTCAATGCGCGGCGGCTCGAGCAGATGTCGAGCAGCTTTCGCATTGGTGCCTGTCTTCTTGCCATTCAGATGCTGTTGACGCTGATCGCGGCAACAGTCACCGTCTGACTCGGAACATCACTATGGACGAACAAGAGCGAAGAGAACGCATCTGGCGGCTGTACAACCCGCAGACCCCGGACCCGTTCGTGTCCTATCACTACGGCGTGCTGATGCGGGACCTGCCGCCGCGGCGGACGCTGCGGGAGAAGATCGCGGCTGTGGGGTGGCATCGGCGCCGTCGGCGCGCGCAACGGCAGGCGGCACGCGACGCGGCGGCGAAGACGCCCGACTGACGTGCATGAGTCGGCGACGCCGCCTGCGATCATCAGCGGCGTGACGCGCGTCGACTTCGACCCGGGGCAGACGGACTCGCTTGCGTTCTATCGGCTGCTGAACTCAGTCGTGATCCCGCGGCCGATCGCGTGGGTCTCCTCGCGCTCGGCGTCCGGCGTCGACAACCTCGCGCCGCACTCATTCTTCACCGTGGCGTGCACTGATCCGCCGATCGTGCAGTTCACCTCCGTAGGGCGCAAGGACTCCCTGAACAACGTCGAGGCGACTGGCGAGTTCGTCGTGAATTTCACGCCCGAGCCGCTGTTCGAGGCAGTCAACGCGACGAGCGTGAACGCGCCGGCCGACGTGAGCGAGTTCGACTGGGCGGGGGTGGCGCGCGAGCCTAGCCTGCACGTCGCGCCGCCGCGCGTTGCGGAGGCGCCGGTGGCGATCGAGTGCGTCCTGCACGACACCCTCCCGCTCGGCGACTGCACCGTTGTGCTCGGGCGAGTCCTGCACATGGCGATCGCGGAGGGGGCGATGCGCGACGGCCGGCCTGCGGCCGACCTGCTGCGCCCGCTCGCGCGGCTCGGCGGCAGACAGTGGTCGACGCTCGGCGAGCTGCTCGAGATCGAGCGGCCGCGCTGGTGACTTCGTCCGAAGACGGTCGCTTGCGATCGCCGGAGGACGAAACGCGGTCTCGCTGAGCGAGCGCGACTCGACCGCCTGAGGTGACGTCGCCCGCAGGCGACTCGCTTGCGATCGCCGGAGGGCGAAACCTGATCTCTCTCGGCGAACGCGGGTTAGGGCGTGAACTTGACGGTCAGCACGTCGCCGTCGTGCATCGCGTAGTCGCGGCCCTCGACTCTCAGTGTGCCGCGCTCGCGTGCGACGCCGTAGCCGCCGGCGTCCATCAAAGCGTCCCAGGCGATCACCTCGGCGCGCACGAAGCCTCTCTGGATGTCCGAGTGGATCTGGCCGGCAGCGTGCCAGGCGGTGAGCCCGCGTCTGAGGTGCCATGACTGGGCCGGCTTCGCCTCGCCGACCGTGAAGAAGGCGATCAGGTCGAGCAGCGAGAAGGCGCCTCGCACGATCCGCTGGAGGCCGGACTCGGCGATCCCGAGCTCCTCGCGCATCACGGCGGCCTCTTCGTCGTCCAGCTCGGACAGCTCGGCCTCGATCCGCGAGGAGACGGCGACCGCCTGCGCGCCGTGGGCGGCGGCGTGCTCGACGACCTCGGCCGGCACCGTGTCGTCACCCTCGTCGACGTTCGCGACGAACAGCACCGGCTTGGCCGTCAGCGGCGAGAGGTCGCGCAGCGCGTGGGGGACATCGGCCGGCGGCGGCACGGTGCGCGCGGGGCGGCCCTCCTGCAGCGCCGCGATCAGCGCTCTCAACCACTCGCCCTCGGCGACGGCCACCTTGTCGCCGCCGCGCGCAGCCTTCACGACGCGCTCCAGACGGCGCTCGGCCTGCTCGAGGTCGGCGTAGATCAGCTCCGTCTCGATCGTGTCGATGTCGGCGCGCGGGTCGACGCGGCCCTCCGGGTGGATCACGTTGTCGTCGCCATGAGCGCGCACGACGTGCACGAGCGCGTCCGTCTCGCGGATGTTCGCGAGGAACTTGTTGCCGAGCCCCTCGCCCTCCGACGCGCCTCTCACGAGCCCGGCGATGTCGTGGAAGGCGATCGTGTCGTGCACGACGTTCGAGGCCTTCAGCAGCGCCGCGACCTGCTCCAGCCGGTCGTCGGCGACAGGCACGATCGCGACGTTCGGCTCAATCGTCGTGAACGGGTAGTTGGCCGCCTCCGCGCCGGCGCGCGTGAGCGCGTTGAAGAGCGAGGACTTGCCGGCGTTCGGCATGCCGACGATGCCGACCTTCATCGCCGGCTCCCCATCCGTCCGATCGTCGCCCCGAGCAGCACGCCGGCGACGATATCGGAGGGGTAGTGGACGCCGAGGTAGAGGCGCGAGAGCGTCATGCCGAACGCCGCGCCGCGCAGCGGGAACCACGGCAGCAGATGCCAGAAGGCGTGCACAGCCGCGGCCGACGTGGCGGCATGCGCGCTCGGGAAGCTCAGTTGCGTCGGCGTGCCGATCAGCGGCGGCAGGTCGGCGAGCTGCGGGCGCGGGCGGCGCACGGCGAGCTTGATCGCCTGGTTGACGGCGTAGGCGGCGCCGACGGCGAGCGTCGCGCGACGCCAGCGCGGGCGGCGCGACGCGTCGAGGGCCGCGCCCGTCGCGCCGAGCGCGAGCCACAGGCCGCCGTGCTGACCGAGCGTCGAGTAGGCGCGCACCGCACGCTCGGCGCCCGGCGTGTGCGCGACCGTCCGCGCAAGGCGCAGGGCTGCGAGGTCCAGTGCGGCCAGCTCACTCACGACCGCTTTGTGCGGCCGCACGCGTGTGGTCGCCATGCGCGGATGCCGCTAAGCGCCGAAGCCGACGCGCTGGTCGCCGGCGTCGACCTGGACGAAGACCACCTTCGCGAGGTCGAGCGAGATCGTGCCGTCCTCGGACTCGAGCTCGTGCCAACCGCCGCCGCCCTGATCGAGCGCCTTGCGCAGCGCGGCGAGCTGGTCGGCCGTCACGCGCGCGGTGAGCGCCTGGCCATGGAAGCCGATGCTGATCCGCTGCTTGACGTCGGCCATGTCTAGTGGTCCTCCGCAGGTTGGACGATCTCGGTGAGGACCCCGCCGGTGGAGGCGGGGTGGACGAACGCGACGCGCGAGTTGCGGATGCCGATCCGCGGGGTCTCGTCGATCAGGCGCGTGCCGGCCGACTTGAGCGCCGACAGCGTGGCCTCGATGTCGGTCACCTGGTAGGCGACGTGGTGCAGGCCGGGGCCCTTCTTGGCGAGGAACTTGCCGACCGGCGTATCGGGCCCGAGCGGCGCGAGCAGCTCGACGTGGTTCTCGCCGACGTCGAGCAGGATCGCCTCGACGCCCTGCTCGGTCACGGTCTCGCGGTGCACGACGGGCATGCCGAGGGTCTCGGCGTAGAGCGCGAGCGCCGCGTCGAGGTCCTCGACGGCGACGCCGATGTGGTCGATGCGTCCAAGCATGCGGCGGGAGGATAGCGACGAGGGCGCGTATGCCGTGGCGGGCGGGTCCTGACCACCGGCTTCGCCGGCGGTGCCCTCCGGGCGCGCGCACGTCCGCCTACCGGCGGCCGCACGTGCGTCCTCATCGCCACCCGCCCGATCGGCGTCAGTCGCGCGCGGCAGCGATCCCGGCTGCGCCATCACCATCAGCCGCACGGGCAGCCCGTGGCAGCTCCGCCAGCACGCGATCGATGTCGGCGCGCTCGAGCACCTCCTTCTCCAGCAATCCCTCCGCCAGCGCGTCGAGCCAGCGGCGGTGATCCCTCAGCAGCGACAGAGCGGTGCGGTACGCGCCGTCGGCGAGGTCGGCCTGCTCCTCGTCGCGCAGGCGCAGCGTCGCCTCGGCGGCGGGACCGCCGCCGGCGGCGCGGCGCAGCTTCACGCGCGTGCCCATCGCGTACTCGTCGACCATCGCCGCGGCGAGCACGGTGACGGCCTCGTAGTCGCCGGAGGCGCCGGTCGTGACCGAGCCGAACACGAGCTGCTCCGCGGCGCGGCCGCCGAGCAGCTTCGTCATGCGGTCGATCAGCTCCTCGCGGGTCTTGAGGTAGCGGTCCTCCTCCGGGAGGTTCAGCGTGTAGCCGAGCGCGCCGCCGCGCGGGACGATCGAGATGCGGTGGACGCGGTCGACCGCCGGCAGCAGCTCCGCGCATAGCGCGTGGCCGGCCTCGTGGTAGGCGACGATCCGCTTCTCGCGCTCGTTGAGGCCGCGCTTGGCCTGCATGCCGGCCACGACGCGCTCGAGCGCCGCGTCGAAGTCGCCCGCGCTCAGCTGCTCGGCGTGGCGGCGTGCCGCGTTGATCGCGGACTCGTTGCAGATGTTCGCGAGGTCGGCGCCGGTGAGTCCGCTCGTCTGGCGCGCGACGAGGTCGAGATCGACGCTCGGCGCGAGCGGCATGCCGCGCGTGTGCACTTCCAGGATCCGCTCGCGGCCTTGCCGGTCGGGCGGCGCGACGAACACCTGGCGGTCGAAGCGGCCGGGGCGCAGCAGCGCCGGGTCGAGCCGGTCGAGCAGATTCGAGGCGGCGATCACGACGACGTCGCCACGAGCGGTGAAGCCGTCCATCTCCACCAGCAGCTGGTTGAGCGTCTGGTCCTTCTCACCGGAGACGTCGCCGACGCCGCGACGAGTGCCGACCGCGTCGAGCTCGTCGATGAAGACGATCGCCGGAGCCTTCTTGCGCGCGACCTTGAACAGGCGGCGGATGCGCGCAGCGCCGACGCCGACGAACGTCTCGACGAAGGACGCGGCCGACTGCGCGAAGAAGTTCGCTCTCGACTCGTGCGCGACCGCCTTCGCGAGGAGCGTCTTGCCGGTGCCCGGCGGCCCGTGCAGCAGGATCCCGCGCGGGACGCTCGCGCCGAGCGCCTTGAAGCGCTTTGGATCGCGCATGAACTCGACGACCTCGCGCAGCTCGTCCTTCGCCTCGTCGACGCCCGCGATCTCGTCCCACCCGATCTTCGGCGAGGCGTCCGGCTTGATCTGCTGCGGCTTCGTCGGGCGCATCTGCCGCGTCATCACGACGATCAGCACGATCAAGACGACGAACAGCAGCGGACCGATCCACAGCTCGGCCCAGGTCCTGAAGTCGTAGTAGCCGAGGAACGATGCGAGGACGCTCACACGCCTCTCATCGGCAGCTTGGCGCCGCTGCTCAACCGAGCAGCGTGCGCGTCACGTCGGCGTAGAACTGCGCCGCGTAGCCGAGGTCGCGCACGTCGATGCGCTCGTCCGCGCCGTGCACGAGCGGGGCGGCCTCCAGCAGCGACTGGTGCCGGTGCGGGAAGAAGCCGTATGCGACGCAGTCGGGGAAGGCGGTGCGGAACCAGCGCGAGTCGGTGAAGCCGGGGAGGATCACGGGCACGGTGGCGGCGCCGGGGTCGTTGTCGGCGATCCAGCCGTCGATCGCGTCGCGCAGCGGCGAGTCGAGCGGCGAGCCGTTGCCGACGACCTGCTCGGTGAACTCGACGCGGAAGTTGGTGCTGCCGTCCGACCCATCGGAGCCGATCACCTCGACGATCGCGCGACGCACCTCGTCCTCGCCGAGGCCGGGGGGGACGCGGCAGTCGACGTGCACCTCCGCGCGGCTGGGGATCACGTTGACCTTCTGCGAGGCGGCGGCGCGCGTGGGCGTGAAGGTGACGCCCAGCATCGGCTCGAACATCGTCGCCAGCCGCGGGTCGGCCGCCGCCAGCCGCGCGACGGCGCCGGCGGGGTTGGCCGGGTCCTCGCCGAGCCCCCGCAGGAAGGCAGCCGGGACCTCGGTGATCGCATAGGACGGCTGGCGCGCGCCGAGCCGCTCGAGCAGCGGCCCGAGCTTCAGCAGCGCGTTGTCGCCCATCTTCGGCAGCGACGCGTGGCCGGCGACGCCGTCGGTGATCAGCTTGAAGCGGAAGACCCCCTTCTCCGCGCAGCAAACGCCGTAGCGGCGCGTGCCGGCGTACTCGAAGAACGGGCCGCCGCCCTCGTTGAGCAGGTAGTCGCAGCGGACCTTGTCCGGATGGGTCTCGGTGATCCACTGCGCGCCGAGCGCGCCGCCCGTCTCCTCGTCGACGACCGAGCAGATCAGCAGCTCGCCGCGGGCCGGGCGCCAGCCGGAGCGCGCGAGCGCGATCGCCGCCGCGATCTCGGCCGCCACCTGCGACTTCATGTCGAGCGCGCCGCGCCCCCACAGGTAGCCGTCGGCGACGTCGCCCGACCACGGGCCGTGCGTCCACTCGTCGGGGCTCGCGAGCACCGTGTCGACGTGGCCGAGCAGGCAGAGCGTCGGGCCGTCCGTGGCGCCGCGCAGGCGGGCGAGCAGGTTCGGCCGCTGCGGCTCGGCGCCGAGCATCTCGCAGTCGAAGCCGGCGCCCGTCAGCTCGCCGAGCAGCAGCTCCTGCAGCACGCGCTCGTTGCCGGGCGGGTTGACGGTGTCGAAGTGGATCAGCTCCTGCAGCAGCTCCGTCGTCGCGGTCTGGAGGTCGGCGCCCATGACTGGAGGATCCTACGGACGGCGAGCAGTGCGAGCTCCACGGCGCGACAGGGTAGGGATCGTCGTGCCCGTGCAGGAGACTGACGCGTGAAGATGGACTCGCTGTTCGAACCCGAGGAGGCGCAGCCCAATGCGACTGCGCCGGCGGACGCCCCGCTCGCCGCCCGTATGCGCCCGCGCGACCTGTCCGAGCTCGTCGGCCAGGAGCATCTGCTCGGGGTGGGTGGGTCCGGGTCTGCCCTGCGGACGGCGATCGAGCAGGGCCGGCCGCACTCGATGATCCTGCACGGACCTCCCGGGTCGGGGAAGACGACGCTCGCGCGGATCGTGGCGGCCAGCGCCGACGCCGCGTTCGAGGAGCTGAGCGCGGTGCAGGCCGGCAGACCGGAGGTGCGGGAGGTGCTGAGACGCGCCGAGGAGCGCCGCAAGGGCGGCCGCGGCACGATCTTCTTCCTCGACGAGATCCACCGCTTCAACAAGGCCCAGCAGGACGCGCTGCTGCCGGCGGTGGAGGAAGGGCTGGTGACGCTGATCGGCGCGACGACGGAGAACCCGTCGTTCGAGGTCAACGGCGCGCTGCTCTCCCGCGCTCGCGTCTACGAGCTGGAGGAGTTGACCGACGCCGATGTGCTCGCGCTGCTGCGGCGCGCGCTCGACCGCGGCGAGTGCAGCGACGTGCGCGTGGAGGACGACGCGGTCGAGCTGCTCGCCGCGCGCGCCGGCGGGGACGCGCGCACCGCGCTGGCCGCGCTCGAGCTTGCCTGCCGAACGGCGCCGCAGGAGGGCGTGACGCTCGCGCACGCCGAGGACGCGCTGCAGCGGCGGATCCTTCACTACGACCGTGCGGCCGACAACCACTACGACACTATCTCCGCCTGGATCAAGGCGACGCGCGCGTCCGATCCCGACGCCTCGCTCTACTACCTCGCGGTGATGCTGGAGGGCGGCGAGGACCCGCGCTTTATCGCGCGGCGGATGGTGATCCTCGCGAGCGAGGACATCGGCAACGCGGATCCGCAGGCACTCCTCGTCGCAACGGCGGCGGGCGCGGCGGTCGACCGGGTCGGCCTGCCGGAGGCGCAGTATCCGCTCGCGCAGGCGGCGATCTACCTGTCGCTCGCGCCGAAGTCCGACGCCGCCAAGCGCGCGATCGGCGCCGCGCGCGGGTTCCTCCGCGATCGCGGCGCCGAGCCGCCGCCGGTGGCGCTGCGCTCCGGCGGGCGCGGCGAGGGCTACGACAGCCCGCACCGGCATCCCGGCCACCTCGGCGCGCAGGAGGTCGCGCCGCCGAGCGTCGTCGGCGAGCGCTTCTACACGCCCGACGAGCAGGAGGCGGCGCTGGCGAGACGACTCGGCGAGATCCGCCGGGCGCGCGGACGCGCGGACGCCTGACCCGCATCGCCGGTGTCGTCCGGAAGTGCCGAGGACGGTATGCTGGTACCGACTTGGGGGTTGGTTTGGCAAGGCGCGCGCCTTGCCTCACAGGACAAGGGGGATGTCCTTTGCGAATCGTCTTCTTGCTCGATGGTTGGACCGTCAACGCGTGGTACCGGCTGGTCGCGCCGCTGCAAGCGCTCGAAGCGATGGGTCACCAAGTTCGCGAGCTGACGCTGGAGGAGCACCGACTCTGGGACGAGCTGCTGCTGTGGGGCGAGCTGCTCCTCATCCATCGCTCGTCCAGATTGGAGACGGTGAGACTGGCTCGCCGCGCCCAGCAGCTGGGCGTGCCGATCGTCTGGGACGACGACGACGACCTGACGAAAGTCCCGAAGGGAAGCGCCGCATACAGAAACGCGGGCGGACTCCGGGGCCAGCAGCTCCTGCGGGAACGCGCGAAGCTGTTCGAGCTCGTGGACCTGGTCACGACGCCGAGTGACCAGCTCGGGAGGAGCTACCTCAGAGGCGGCGCCCCCGACGTGTGCGTGATGGAGAACTACGTGATAGACGAGTTCCTCAGAGTGCAGCCTCCGCGAGACGGCACGTGGATCGGATGGGTCGCAAGCGAGGAGCACCGCTTCGATCTCCAGCACATTCCCATCACAGCTGCCCTTGCGCGCCTGCTCGACGCCCACCAAGACGTCCACGTCAAGACGATCGGGGTCCGGCTTCCCCTCAGACATCCCCGCTACGTCCACGTGCCGGGGATTCCGCCGAGAGAACTGCTGGGCGAGATCTCGACGTTCGACGTGGGGATCGCCCCGTTGTCGACGAAGGTCGCGATCAACCACAGCCGCTCGAACGTGAAGGTCAAGGAGTACGCGGCCGTCGGGGTGCCCTGGCTCGCGTCCCCGATAGGGCCGTATGTGGGGCTCGGAGAGGACGAGGGCGGCCGGCTCGTGGCAGACGATCGCTGGTACGAGGAGCTCGACGCGCTGGTGTCGAACCCGCGTGAGCGTCAGAACCTCGCCGAGCGGGCTGCCAGGTGGGGCCAGGGGCAGCTCCTCTCCGAGAACATCGAGGACTGGGAGGAAGAGTTCCTGGACCTGGTCGAGAACGCCGGACAGCGGCGCGCCAGCTAGACGCCCGGCCGTCTACGCGGCGGCGGCGCGCGACGCGGTCAGGTGCCGGCGCGCGTTGTAGCGCAGGCGACCGGGCAGCAGCGGGACGAGCACGCGGCGGGCGTACTCGGTGTGGCCGAGCAGGAAGAGCCCGCGCGCCGGGTCCCACGAGAAGCCGTATTCGCGGCGGATGCGCGGCGGCAGGAGCCCGACCGTCACGAAGTTCGCCAGCTCGACGAGCGGTCGCGCCGCGAGCGGCACCGGCGGGCGCAGGACGATCTCCCTCGCCGTCGTGCGCGCCTCGTCGGTCACGTAGAGGTCGTCGCCGTCGAGCATGCGCCGCATGTAGAGGCGGAAGTCCGCGTAGGACGCCGGCATCGCCTCGCCGGGCAGGCCGAACAGGCGGCCGAAGATGCGGTAGTCCTGCCACAGCGACTCCCGCTCGCCGGGCGTGAGCTGACGCACGTAGCGCTGGTAGACGGTCATGCCGGAGTCGACGAGCGTGGCGAGGATCCACAGCAGCAGCTCGGGGTCGTCGGCCGCGTAGGGCGTGCCGGCGGGGAACGGCCCGGCGTCCTCGAACAGCTCGCCGCGCACCTTCCTGTGCATCGACCGCACGCGGCGGGTCGCGCGCTCGGCCTCTCTCCGCGGTCCGTAGGTGACCAGCTCGACGATCTGCGCGGTGCGGTGCAGCCGCTTGTACGGCTCGTCCTTCGAGGTCGTCTGAGCGTAGAACCCGGCCCACGCGACCGGGTGCGCGGCCTGCATCAGCAACGCCCGCGGCCCCGCCAGGATCATCACGTGCTCGCGGTAGATGCGGCGGATGACCGCGTCGTCGTCGTAGATGCCCTCGGCGCTCGCCATGCACCCAGGGTAGCTTGGCCGCACAGCCAGTCGATGGCGGCGGCTCAGGTGCGGGCGCGGCCCGGCAGCCGCTCGCTGAGGCGGCCGAGCCGTTCGGCCGGACCCTGCAGCGGCTCGGCGACCAATGCGAGCGTGTTGACGGTCCCGTCGAGACGGTCGAGCAGCATCAGCAGCCGCTCCAGCGACTCGCTCAGCACGACGATCGCCGGCGTGAGCGCCGGCAGCGAGCGCTCCAGCTCCACCAGCACCGGCAGCGAGCGTTCGATGTCCTGCACGTGCCGGTCGAGCTCGGGCATCACGTCGGTCGCGCGCGAGACGCCGCGCAGCTCCTCCAGCACCGCCGGCAGCACCTCGGTCGCCTCGGCCATCCGGCGCACGTCGCGCTGGAGCTCGGGCAGCGCGAGCAGACCGTCCGCGATGCGCAGCGGCACCGCGAGGAGACCCAGCGGATCGGGGAGGCGCATGAACGTCAGCGTACGCCTGAAGGGACGACATCGCCAACCTGAGCGCCCCGCTACCCTCAGCGGCGATGCCCGCCCAGGCCTACAGCGGCAAGGAGTGCGTCTGCCAGCTCCGCAAGGGGATCTGCGACCAGTCGTGCGTGCGCGACATGCTGGAGACACCGTTCTACATCGCCTGCCTGAAGCTGACTGGGCGGCGCTGCCTCGTCGTCGGCGGCGGCGACGTCGGGCTGGAGAAGGTCGAGGGGCTGCTGGCCTGCGACGGCGGGGTGACGGTCGTCGCGCCGGAGCTGCAGCCGGAGCTGGCGCGACTCGCCGACGAGGGCTCGATCACCTGGATCGCGCGCCCCTACGAGCCGGCCGACCTCGAAGGCAGCTTCATGGTCATCGCCGCGACGAACGACTCCGAGGTCAACATCGGTGTCTACGAGGACGCCGAGAAGCGCGCGATGCTCGCGAACGTCGTCGACGTGCCGCCGCTGTGCAACTTCATCCTCCCGGCGATCGTGCGCACCGGACCGCTCGCGATCGCGATCTCAACCGCCGGCGCCTCGCCTGCGTTGGCGAAGCGCATGAAGCGCGAGATCGGCGAGCTCTTCGGCGAGGACTACGCCCGCCTCGCCGTGATGCTGAACGACGCGCGCGGCTGGGCGAAGGGCACGTTGCCGACTTACCAGGACCGCAAGCAGTTCTTCGAGTCGATCGTCAACGGCTCGCCGGATCCGATCGAGCTGCTGCGCGCCGGCGACGAGCGCGCCGTGCTCGACCTGATCGCCGCCGCGCAGCGCACGCACGCGCCGGCCTGAGCCGCTCGCAGCGCCCGCGGGTGCGACACTTGACCGCGTGGCCGAGCTGACGCACCTCGACGACGCCGGGCGCGCGCGGATGGTCGACGTCGGCGGCAAGGACGTCACGCAGCGCCGGGCGCTCGCCCGGGCGGTCGTGCGTATGTCGCCCGCGACCGCCGCCGCCGTGCGCGACGGCGACGCCCCGAAGGGCGACGTGCTCGGACCGGCGCGGATCGCCGGGATCCAGGCGGCGAAGCGCACGTGGGAGCTGATCCCGCTGTGCCACCAGCTGCCGCTGTCGTTCGCCGACGTGAGCGCCGAGGTCGACGCGGACGCCGGCACCGTCACCCTCACGGCGGAGGCCCGCACAACGGCGCAGACCGGCGTCGAGATGGAGGCGCTTACGGCAGCGTCCGTCGCCGCGCTGACCGTCTACGACATGGTCAAGGCGCTCGAGAAGGGCGTCGCGATCGAGCAGGTCGCGCTGCTGGAGAAGTCGGGCGGCAGGTCGGGCGACTGGCGCCGCGAGGCGTAGGCCCTTGGTCTGCCTCGCGACGAATCAGTCCACGCTGCCGCGCGGCACGACCCACCGCACCGGCTGCCCGGTGACCTCAGCGATGCGCTCGTAGTTGGCGTCGTAGTGGAGGACAGTCAGGCTCGCGCCTTCGGCGCAGGCGGCGATGATGAGGTCGGGCAGCTGGACGCCTCGATGCTGCGAATGCTTAGCGAGATGAGCCTGCACCTCAAGCGCGCGGTCGAGCACCGTCTCGGTTACGGAGACGCGCGGCAGCGTTCGCAACGCCGTCGCGTAGTCGGCGTAGGCGCGCGGGCTCTCGGCGCTGTAGAGCACCTCGAGGTCGATGACGCCGCATGTCGCGACCTCGCCTTCGAGCAGCAGCGGATCAAGCACCGCGCTCACCTCGGGCCTCGTCTCGACGCGCGCGAGCGCGCTCTTGTCTGCCATGAAGCTCGGCATGCTGTCAACGCCAGGCGCCGGCCATGACATCCGGGTCGTTGAGCGCCAGCAAGCCCGGTGTGTGGAGCAGCTCCACAAGCTTCTTGCGCTGCTCCCGCTTGACGACCTCGTCGAGCGCGGCGTCGACCGTCTCGGTCAGCGTTCTGGTTCCGAGCGCGGCCTTCGCCGCCTCGACCTTCGCGAAATCGACCTCGAACGATGTCTTGCGGCGTGCTTCGGACATGCCGGGAGGATAGCGGCGGGACAGCTTGCGAGATAGGGAGATTTGCACGCAGCCTCTATCGGGTCGGGAACGCACCGATCATGGGCGACGCCGCCGCGGGTGTCTACCGCACCTGATGGTGGATCTCGGCATGCGCGGCGAGCACCGCCAGCACGGCGGCCACGCGTGCGCGAACTTCGCCGTCGGCGATCAGGCCGTCCTCGCCGACGTCGGCGTGCGCAACCGGGATGTGAGCGCAGGCGTCCTCGACGATCTCCGCGTGCACGTAGCCGAGCACGAGGCGCAGCGAGGCGTGCGCGTTCGCGCCGCCGGCCGGGCCGCGCGCCGACACGTTGACCCACGCGATCGGCTTTCTGTACGTGCTCGCGTCGCCGACGGTCCACTCGAGCAGGTTCTTGAACGAGCCGGGCAGCGCGCCGGCGTACTCGGGCGTGGAGACCAGCAGCGCGTCCGCGGCGTGGATCGCCGTGCGCAGCTCGGCGACGGCCGGGTCGACCGGCGCACCCTCGGCGTCGTCGTCGGGGTTGAAGTGCGGCAACGCGGCCATGCCCTCGTAGAGGCGCGTCTCGACGCCCGCGGGCGCGACCTCGCGCGCCGTGCGAAGCAGCGCCGCGTTGGTCGAGCCGCCGCGCAGCGAACCGGAGATCAGCAGGATGCGGCTCGGCTCCGTCGACACTCGCCGCAGGCTAGCTGCGCGGAAGGGACTAAGCTCGCCCGCGTGCAGACGGCCGTCCTGACCATCTCCAGCACGCTCGCGCGCGGCGAAGGCGACGACGCCTCCGGCGACCTGCTCGCGCAGCTCGCGACCGACGCGGGCTGCGAGGTCGTCGCGCGCGACGTCGTCGGCGACGACAAGGGACGGATCGAGCCGGCACTGCGCGGCTACGTCCGCAAGGGCGTCACGCTCGTCTTCACGACCGGCGGCACGGGCCTCACGCCCGACGACGTCACGCCGGAGGCGACGCGCGCGGTGATCGAGCGCGAGGCGCCCGGCATCGCCGAGGCGCTGCGAGCGGAGTCGCTCAAGCACACGCCGATGGGGATGCTCTCGCGCGGCGTCGCGGGCAGTGCCGGCCGCACGCTGATCGTCAACCTGCCGGGCAACCCGAAGGCGATCGCCCAGCTCTTCCCGGTGCTCGCGCCGACGCTCAGACATGCCGTCGCGACGCTGACCCGCGACGGTGGACGCGGCGCCGGCCATTGAGCTGAGCGGCGTCGCGCGCCGCTACGGCGAGCGGTACGCGCTCGACGACGTGTCCGTCACTGTCCCGGCGGGCGCGACGCTGGTCGTCTTCGGCCCTAACGGCGCCGGCAAGTCGACGCTGCTGCGCGTGCTCGCGACGCTGCTGCGCCCGCACGGCGGCAAGGCGCTCGTGCTCGGCGAGCCGCTGCCCGAGCGCGAGTGGGCGGTGCGCGGGAGAGTTGGCCTGCTCGCGCACGAGGCGCTGCTGTATCGCGACCTGTCCGCGCGCGAGAACCTGCGCTTCCACGCCCGGCTGCACCGCGTCTCCGAGGAGCGCGTGGAGGAGCTGCTGGAGCGGATGCGGCTCGCCGGGCGCGCCGAGGACCCGGTCCGCACGCTCAGCCGGGGGCTGCTGCAGCGCGTCGCCGTCTGCCGCGCGGTGCTGCACGACCCGCCGCTGCTGCTGCTCGACGAGCCGCGCGCGAACCTCGACCCCGCCGCGGCCGAGCTGATCGAGCCGCTGATCGGGCGCGCGAGCGGGCGCACGCGCGTGGTCACGAGCCACGACCCGGCCGGCGGCCTGGCCGAGGCGGATCTGGCGCTCGGCCTGCGCGACGGCCGCGTCGCGCTCAGCGCGCCGGCCGGCGAGGTCGATCCGGCCGCGATCGAGGAGCTGTACCGGTGAGGCCCTCGGTCGCCCTCCTGCGCAAGGACCTGCTGCTCGAGCGCCGCTCGCCGGAGGCAATCCCGGCGATGCTGCTGTTCAGCGTCATCACGTTCGTGCTGTTCCACTTCGGACTCGGCCGCGACGAGGTGTCCGGACAGCTCGCCGCCGGCGTCCTGACCGTCACGATCCTGTTCGCGGCGATCCTCGGGATCAACCGGCTGTTCGTCTCCGAGCAGGAGGAGGGCGGCTTCGACGGCGTGCTGCTCGCACCGATCGACCGCACCGCGCTGTTCGTGGCGAAGGCGACGGCGCTGTTCGTGTTCCTCGCGCTGACGGAGGTCGTGACCGTCACCGCGTTCGCGATCCTGCTGCTCGGCCCCTCGCCGTTCCCGGCGCTGCCCGGCCTGCTCGTCGTGCTCGCGCTGCTGAACCTGGCGCTCGCGGTCGTCGGCGCGCTCGTCTCGGCGCTCGCGATCCGCACCCGCGCGCGTGACTTGATCGTGCCGATCGTCGCGCTGCCGTTGCTGACCCCCGCGCTGATCGCCGCCGCGCGCGGCGCGGCGCCGCTGTTCGCGGCCGCCGGCGCGGAGTCGCTGCCCGCCAAGTGGCTGGCCGTGCTGGCGCTCTATGATCTCGTCTTCGGGCTGCTCGCCTACGCCGTGTTCGACTTCCTCCTGGAGGACTGAGAGACATGTACGGGAAGGGGCTCCGAGCGCTCTCGCTCGCCACCTTCGCCGCTTTGACCGCAACGTTCGCGCTGGTCTTCTTCTACGCCCCGCTCGACGCCGATCAGGGCTTCATCCAGAAGATCTTCTACGTGCACGTGCCGGTGGCGATCGTGACGTTGTGCGCCTACGTCGTCGGCGCGGTCTTCGCGGCGCTGCACCTGAAGACGCGCGACCGCAAGTGGGACCTGCGCTCCTACGTTGTGATCCACATCGCGCTGATCTTCAACGTCCTCGGGCTGCTGACAGGCGCGATCTGGGCGAAGGCGTCATGGGGCCACTGGTGGGTGTGGGACTCGCCGACGCTGACCTCGTTCCTGATCGTCTTTCTGCTGTTCGCGACCTACCAGCCGCTGCGCTTCTCGATCGAGGACCCCGAGCGCCAGGCCCGCTACGCCTCGGTCTTCGCCGTGATGGCGGGGGCGTTCGTGCCGCTGAACTTCATCGCCGTGCGGGCGGCGACGGCGACCGTGCACCCGCGCACCTTCGGTAGCGCCGACGGCGGCCTGCCGGCGCAGATGGCGTGGGTGTTCCTCGTCGCGCTCGTCGCGATGACGCTGCTGTTCGCGCTGCTGTGCGCTTACGAGATCGCCTCGAAGCAGACGAAGTGGCAGCTGCGCGCGCTGCGGCGGCGGCTGCTCGGCGGCGACGCGGTCGCGCCGCTCGGGCGCAGCGCCGCGCCGGCGCTCGGCACGC